>DOMY01000154.1:0-2977 GCA_003509785.1 Gemmobacter sp. | reverse complement strand
CTGGCGGGGCGGGGCTTGCCGGGCGGGCCGATCTGATCCAGCAGCTGGCGCCCGGCCTCGGTGCCGAAATGCTGATGCTGGGTCAGGCCGGGAAAGCGCGCCTTCACCTCTTGCGCCAGATCGCCGGGCAGGCGCGACAGCACCGCCTCGGTGACCAGCAGGCTTTCGGCGGGGATGCCCTCGGCATAGACGATTTCGTGGCGGTCGAAGACCAGGCTGAAGTAATCGACATAGGCGCCTTCGCGGATGAAGACGGTTTCGCCATTCACCAGATGGCGCGCCTGCACCAGCAGTTCCGACGTGGGCAGGGCGCCGCTGCGCTGGCGCTGATACAGGAACATCCGGTGATGCTGGCTGAGGATCAGATCCCCCGCATTGCCCAGGGCGCCGGCCGCAATCACCACCGGGGCAAAGGCGCCCACCGCGCGCAGCGTGGCCTGCCCGACCCAGCGCACCGGCTGCGCCCCGTGATCGCGGGTCAGCACCCGGTCGCCCGTCTCCAGATCCTCGATCGCGCGCTGCCGGCCATCGGCCATGGTGATATGGGTGCCACGCGCAAAGCTGACGCACAGCAGATCCGACAGCGGCGCCGCATCCGGGGCTTCCTCCACCTTGACCAGCGCATGATCGGTGCCCGCCGCCATCGGTGACAGCGGCGCGGCATAAAGCCCCGGCTCGTCGCCCTGCAGTTCCAGCACCAGCAGCTCCACCCGGTTGCCGTCATCGCCCATCAGCGTATAGCGGCCCAGCAGATGCAGCACATCGCCCGGCGCCCCGATGGCCGACCCCGGCGCCACATGCTGCACCCCGGCCTCGCGCGCCACCACTAGCCGCAGCGCCGCATAATCGCGGTCCAGCTCGTACAGATCGCCGGGGCAGACCGCATCGGGCCGCCCCAGAGCCTCGCCCTGATTGACGCCGGCCGATACGAAGATGGCATCTGCCGGAAACACCGGACAGGCCAGCCCGGGCGGCAGCGTCCGGGTGGAGGGATCGGGGATCGGGGTGTCGCACATCTGGGTCATCATCGGTCTGCCGGGCTTTCTGCGCGGGCGGATCGCTCTCCCCGGGCGCGGCGGCAGAAAACCCCNNCCAGGCCCCTTTCGGCCCGTGCCACCTGTTGCTAGGCTCCTGCGCAGCGCCAAACCGGCACAGCAGCAGCGAGGAGCAAAAGATGGATCTGGGAATTCGTGGCAAACGGGCATTGGTCTGCGCCTCGTCCAAGGGGCTGGGGCGCGGCTGCGCCGAGGCGCTGGCCGCCGCCGGGGTGGATCTGGTGCTGAACGCCCGCGGCGCCGAAGCGCTGGAGGAGACGGCAGCCGCGATCCGCNNCATGGCGTGCAGGTGACGGCGGTGGCCGCCGATATCACCACCGAATCGGGCCGGGCTGCGGTGCTGGCTGCGGCAGGCACGGTGGATATCCTTGTCACCAATGCCGGCGGCCCGCCCCCCGGCATCTGGAGCGACTGGAGCCGCGAGGATTTTATCCGCGCGCTGGATGGCAATATGCTGACCCCCATCGCGCTGATGCAGGCCTGCCTGCCCGGCATGATCGCGCAGGGCTGGGGGCGGGTGGTCAATATCACCTCGTCCTCGGTCAAGGCGCCTATCCCGCAGCTGGGCCTGTCCAATTCGGCCCGCGCCGGGCTGACGGGCTTTGTGGCCGGCACCGCGCGGCAGGTGGCCGCCCAGGGGGTGACGATCAACAACCTGCAACCCGGGATGCATGACACCGACCGCATGGTGGCGCTCGACACCGCCGCGATGGCCGCCGAGGGCATCAGCTTTGAGGATGCCCGCGCCCGCCGCATGGCGATGATTCCGGCCAAACGCTATGGCACCGCTGCCGAATTCGGCGCGATGTGCGCCTTTCTGGCGTCGCAGCACGCGGGCTTCATCGTCGGGCAGAACATTCTGCTGGATGGCGGGCAGGTGAACAGCACGCTCTGATGCGGCTGACCTATCTCTCCCATCCCGAGGTGGTGGTGGATCCGGCGGTGCCGGTTCCGCTCTGGTCGCTGTCGGCAGCCGGGCGGGCGCGGCTGGTGGCCCTGCTGGGCCGGGGCTGGCCCGCCCGCCGCCCGGCGCTGCTGATCCACAGCCCCGAACGCAAGGCGGCAGAGGCGGCGGCGCTGATCGGCGCGGCCCTGCAGCTTGCGCCCCGACCGGATGCCCTCAGCGGCGAGGTGGATCGCAGCGCCACCGGCTATGTGCCCCATGACCGGCACGAGGCCTTGGCCGATGCGCTGTTTGCGCGGCCGGGCGAAAGTGCCGCCGGATGGGAAACCGCGCAGGCGGCGCAGGCCCGCATCCTTGCGGCCTTCCGCCGCGGGGAGGCGGCAGCGGGGAAGGGCGATCTGCTGATGGTGGGGCATGGCGCGGTGGGCACCCTGCTGCTTTGCGCGCTGACGGGCCGTGCCATCGCAAGGCGCGAAGATCAGCCCCGCCAGGGCTGTGTCTTCAGCCTTGATCTGGGCGTCGACCATCGGGAAAACCGGCTGCTGCACGGCTGGCTGCCCTTTGAACAGCTGAGCGTGACCTAGCCGCCCGCCGTCCCGACAGGGGCCAGACGCAGGCCCGACGCAGAACCGACCAGAACCCGACAGATCCTGCCCCGCTTGTATCCGGCGCCCCGGGCTGCTAGCAGCAACCCGAGAAATTCTGTCGGATAGCGCCTTGCCCCATACCGCCCCCCGTCTGGAAATCCGCGCCCTGACCCGCCGTTTCGGCGGTCGGGCGGTGGTGCAGGCGGTGTCGCTGGCTATTGCGCCGGGGCATGTCACCTGCCTTCTGGGGCCTTCGGGCTGCGGCAAATCCACCACTTTGCGGATGATCGCGGGGGTGGAACAGCCCGATGAAGGCACCATCCTGATTGACGGCGCAGAGGTCTTTGGCCCCGCCCGCAACCTGCCGCCCGAAGCGCGGGGCATCGGGTTGATGTTTCAGGATTTCGCGCTGTTTCCGCATCTGACCGTGG
>DOMY01000028.1 GCA_003509785.1 Gemmobacter sp. | reverse complement strand
ATCTTCCATCAATGTCAAAGAGCGTGGGCTTCCTCGATCTCTCGATTTTTCCCTTTGTTTTCAGCGCTTTCCGTTTTCGCTTCCGGCGCCTCACCGTCACTTCCGCTTCGGTGAGGGGGCTTTTAGGCAGGGGCGCCGACAGGCGCAAGCGGAAAAATGCAGCCCTTGGCGATTTTTTCTGAAATCACCATCCCGGGCCTTGTTTTACAGGCCCTGACAGCCTGAAGATTTTCCGCGCCCTCCCCCCAGACTGGCAGAGATCAGGCGGCTGCAGCCATCATGCACAGCAATTCAAACAGAATCGTGGCACCCAGATAGGCTGTCGCCCCGCTCGGATCGAAGGGCGGTGACACTTCGACCAGATCCGCCCCCACGATTCTGACACCATCCAGCCCCTGCACCACCTGCAGCGCCTGCCAGCTGTTGGGGCCGCCCACCTCGGGCGTTCCGGTCCCCGGCGCATAGGCGGGATCAACAAAGTCGATGTCATAGCTGATATAGGTCTCGCCACTGCCCGCGACACTGCGCGCCTCGGCCATCACATCAGCCACACCACGGGCATGGAATTCTTCAATCGGAATAACCCGGATGCCCACGGCCCGGGCGAAATCACGATCTTCACTGTCATAGGTGGTGCCACGAATGCCAATCATGCACACCCGATGCGGATCCAGCAGACCCTCTTCCACTGCGCGGCGGAAGGGCGTGCCATGGGTGTACATCGTACCGCCGAAATAGCTGTGAAACAGATCGGTATGGCTGTCGAAGTGAATCATGCCCAAAGGGCGGTCCTTCGCCAGTGCCCGCAAGATCGGCAGCGAGCACAGATGGTCACCACCCGCTGTGAGTGGCCGGATGCCCGCAGCGCGCACCCGGGTGTAGAATGCCTCCATCCGCGCCATGGTATCCATCAGATCCGCCGGATTGGGCGGCACATCCCCCAGATCGGCGCAGCGCAGCGCCTCGAACGGGCGCACGCCGGTCACGCCATTCTGCGCCCGCATCATGGTGGAGGCATCGCGCAGCTGCCGTGGCCCGTGGCGTGGGCCCGGCCGGTTGGTGGTGCCGCCGTCCCAAGGCGCGCCGATCAGCCCCACCTGCACCTGTGCCAGCCGAGGATCGTCCAGCCCCACATGCGGCAAACGCATGAAGGTGGGCACACCCGCATAGCGCGGCAGATCGAAACCGGATACGGGGCGAAAGAAATCATCAGTCATGTGGCCTCCTGTCTGCCAACAGCCAAGCAGAGCCTATCCATGTCTTCATGCCCAAGGGCGACATCCGGCACCCGCAAGCGCCCTTCCCCCTTGACCCGGCCGCGCCCCTGCTTCTCTATCTGCAGACAAGCCCAACAGGACAGACAGCATGACCATTCCCGCCGAATCGCATCGCCCCGCCGCCCAGGCCGGCCGCTCCGTCATCGCGCAGGATGTGCGCATCAAGGGCGATCTCGGCTCTGACGGGATCGTGGAGNNAAGAGGGCAGGATCAACGCCCGCACGCTGGTGATCGGCGCCGAAGGCTTTGTCAAAGGCAGCGTCACCGCCGAAACCGTCGATGTGCGGGGCAAGGTGGATGGCAAGATAAGCTGCGCCACCCTGATGCTGCGCAGTGCCGCCCGCGTGAAGGCCGATGTCGCCTATGCGACCGTCGCCATCGAAAGCGGGGCAACTGTCGAAGGCCGCTTCGTGCGCAGCAAGGGCTGACGCCTTCAGCGCGGCGGGATGGCGTATGTCAGCCCCGCCCGCGCCACCACATGCTCGGCCCCTTCAGACCGCAGCAGCACATCCCCCACAGCCAATGTACGGCCCAGCTTCAGCAAACGGGCCTCGGCCAGCAGATCCCGGCCTGCTTCGGGTTTGCGCATGAAATCAATGCTGCAGTTCGTTGTCACGGCCAGCGCCACAGGCCCGATCCGTGACAGGATCGCCAGATAGATCGCCACATCGGCCAGCGCGAACATCGAAGGGCCAGATACCGTGCCGCCCGGCCGCAGATGCCGGTCCGCCACCTTCAGCCGCATCACGAGCGCCGCCTCTTCCACCCGCTCCAGCGCAAAATCCGCCGCAACCTGCGGGAACTCCCGCGCCAGAAACACCTCCAGCTCCGCAAGCTGCATCACCAGTGCCATTCGCTTCCCTCCCAAGCAACCGGAGGATACCTTTCCGGCAAACGGGAGGAATGACAAGATGACCGAACTGATCCTGCGCGAAGACCTGGGCCCGGTGGCGCGGCTGACGCTCAACAGCCCCGGCAATCTGAATGCGCTGTCGGATGCCATGCTGGCGGCGCTGCGCGAGGCTCTGGCCCGGCTTGCCGATGACGCTGCTGTGCGGGTGGTGATCCTGCGCGGCGCTGGCAAGGCCTTCTGCGCCGGGCATGACCTGAAAGAGATGCAGGCAGCCCGCCAGGCGCCGGATTGTGGGGCGGCCTATTTCCTTGATCTCTTCACCCGCTGCGGCGCGGTGATGCAGGCCATCCCTGCCCTGCCCCAGCCGGTGATTGCCGAAGTTCAGGGTATCGCCACCGCAGCCGGTTGCCAGCTTGTGGCCTCCTGCGACATGGCGGTGGCTGCAGAAGGCACGCGCTTTGGCGTGAACGGGGTGAATATCGGGCTGTTCTGTTCCACGCCAATGGTGGCGCTGTCCCGCAATGTGCCTGCCAAGATCGCCTTTGAAATGCTGTCAACGGGTGCCTTCATCGACGCCGCACGCGCGCAAGAGGTCGGGCTCATCAATCGCAGCGTCGCGGCAGACCGGCTGTCAGAGACAACACTGGAACTGGCACAGACCATTGCCGCAAAACTTTCCGCCGCCGTGAAGATCGGCAAGCGCGCCTTCTACGATCAGCTGCCGCTGCCCTTGGCGGATGCCTATGACCATACGGCAAGGGTGATGCAGGAAAACATGCTCTGGCGCGATACGGAAGAAGGCATTCAGGCCTTTCTGGAAAAGCGCGCCCCGGACTGGGCGCCGTAAGGGCAGGCAACCGCCCGGGGGCCAGCCCCCGGACCCCCGGGGTATTTGAGCCAAGAGGAAAAGGGACCAGAGCCTCCCCCTTCCTCTTGGCAGAAATACCCTCAGGGGGTGAATGGCCGCAGGCCAGAGGGGGCGTGAGCGCCCCCACACCGCAGCGGTCTACAGCCGGACGGCAATCCGCCCCTGCAACCGCCCCTCCAGCAGATCGACAGCAAGCTGCGGCAGATCCGCAAAATCATGCGTCCGACCCAGCTGCGCCAGCAGACCGCGGTCCAGATCCGCATCCAGCCGCGCCCAGGCAGCCAGACGCCGCGCCATGGGCACCATCACCGAATCGACCCCCCGCAGGGTGACGCCCCGCAGGATGAACGGGAACACACTGGTGGCCAGCGCCGCGCCCCCCGCCATGCCACAGGCCGCCACGATGCCGTCATAGCGTGTCTGGGCGATCGCATCGGCCAGCAGCTGCCCGCCCGCCACATCGACCACCCCGGCCCAGCGTTCTTTCGCCATCGGGCGCCCGCCGGCCGAAACCGCCTCACGCCCCAGAACCTGAGCGGCGCCCAGCGATTTCAGAAAGGCTTCCTGCTCGGGCCTCCCGCTGACGGCGATCACCTCATATCCCGCCCGCGCTAGCAGGCTGACCGCAACCGACCCCACACCGCCCGAGGCGCCGGTCACCAGCACGGCATCGCCGCCCGGCCGCAACCCGTGATCCATCAGCGCCATGGCGCAAAGCATGGCGGTATAACCTGCCGTGCCGATCTGCATCGCCTGTTCCGGGCTGAGCCCGGCGGGCAGCGGCTGCACCACACTTTCGGGCATCCGCACCACCTGTGCATAGGCGCCCCAGCGCGTTTCCGACAGGCCCCAGCCATCGACGATCACCCGATCCCCGGCCGCAAACCGCGGGCTGGCGCTTTCGATGACCTCGCCCGCCAGATCAATGCCCAGCACCATGGGAAAGCTGCGGATAATCGGGCCCCGCCCGGTTATGGCCAGCGCATCCTTGTAGTTCAGCCCTGAATGGCTGACCCGGATCACCACATCGCCCGCAGGCCAGGCATCCAGCGCCAGATCCTCGAACCCGACAGCATAGCTTTTCCCCTCGCCCGCGCGGGCCATAAGTGCCCGGCCGATCATGCCTCTGCCCCCTGCACGGCGGCCGCCAAGGCGGGCGGCAGGTCAAATTCGGCCAGAACCCTGGCGCGCCCCGCAGCCGACATCTTGCGCGCGGTCTTGGCAACAATGCCCAGCACATCCTCTTCCGCGTGTTTGGCGGCGAAATCCGCAAAATAGAACCGCAGGAAGACGAAGCAGATCACATCCTCCAGCGCCTGCACCTCGGCATCGCGCTTGATGCCTTCCTTGCGCAGCAGCACGCCCACCCGGTCCTGCGCCTCTGGCCCATATCCGGCTTCGGCCATGATCCCGGCCACCCGTGCGGCATGGCGGCGGCCCTGTTCGCGGCGCCAGTCCAGATAGCCCGCCTTGCCTTCGGGATAAGCGCTGCGCGGCAGCATCCAGCGCTCCACATGCTGGCCGCGCGCCGCGATCTCCAGCACATCCGGGGCATCGGGGAACAGCCGTGCAAGCTCTGCGCTCATCCGCTCGCCATACAGCAGCGCCGCGGGGCGCCCGTCCTCACTATTGGGATCGGCTGCATTTGCCGCATCAATCCTGGCCAAAGCCGCTTTCAGGTCGCCCATCGCTTCCTCCTCTTTCCGGCGATCCTGCGACGGGCGCAGCCATCATGCAAGACGCAGGGGCGCGGGAAGACGAACGCCGCCCCGAAGGGCGGCGCATCTTATTCGGCGACGATCAGCTTGGGCTTGCTGCTGCCGGGCCTCCCGGCCTCCAGCTGTGCCACCCGCGCCTCCAGATCCGTCAGCTCGCGCGTCAGCACATCGGGCGGCAGAACCTCTGGCTCCACCTCGCCCTTGCCCACCATCCGGCGCGTCAACCAGACCAGAAGCCGCGACAGATCATCCATGATGAGGAAGAAGGCCGGCACGATCACCAGCGACAGGATGGTTGACATGATGATACCCCCGATCACCGCCGTGGCCATGGGCGCCCGGAAACTGCCGCCCTCGCCCACCCCAAGGGCCGAGGGCAACATGCCCGCCGACATGGCGATCGAGGTCATGACGATCGGCTGCGCCCGCTTGTGGCCCGCCTCCATCACCGCCTTCATCCGATCCATGCCACGCACCCGCATTTCAATGGCGAAATCAATCAGCAGGATGGCATTCTTGGTCACGATCCCCATCAGCATCAGGATCCCGATCAGCACCGGCATCGACAGCGCCGAATTGGTCAGGATCAGCGCCGCCGCCACCCCGCCAATGGCCAGAGGCAGCGAAAACAGGATGGTGAAGGGCTGCAATACCGATTTGAACAGCAGGATCAGCACCGTCAGCACCAGCATCAGGCCCATGATCATCGCATTGCCAAAGCTTTGCAGCATTTCGGCCTGCACTTCGGCATCCCCCGATTCAGCAATGCGGACCGAGGCCGGAAGCTCGACCGACTCTGTGACCTCCTTGAACCGGGTCGATGCCGTGCCCAGCGCCACACCCACCGGCAGGTTGGCACCGATGGTGGCGCGGCGGCTGCGGTTGTGGCGTTCGATCATCGAAGGCCCATCGGCCATGCGAATATCCGCCACCGCCGCCAGTGGCACTGATCCGCCCGAAGCCGTCATCACCCGCAGCGCAGCAATGCGCGACAGATCGGCCCGGCTGGCATCATCCAGCCGCACCCGCACCGGCACCAGCCGGTTGTCGATCGACAGTTTCGCCAAGGCCCCGTCCAGATCACCGATGGTGGCCACGCGCACCACTTCGGCAATCGCCGCTGTGGTCACGCCCATGCGCGCCGCTTCTTCCATCTTCGGGGTGATCTGCAGTTCCGGGCGCGGCAAGGCCCCTTCGGTAGAGACATTGGCCAGCAGCGGATCGCCCCGCAACGCCTCTTCCAGCCGCGCGGCGGCAATGTTCAGATCGGCCTCGTTATCCGACAGGATCGAGAAAGACAGATCACGCTCGGCCCGGTCGTTCAGCTTGTAGGCCAGAACATCGGGCACATCGCGCAGGCGTTCAAAGATTTCGGCCTCGATCTCGTTCTGCGGACGCACACGTCCCGAGCTTTCCACCGGCGGAATCAGATCGCCCACCACAGGCAGGCCCTGCGCCATCCGCATCACCCGGTGCAGCAGCGAATGGTCCAGCTTGTCCAGCAGCACGGTCACAGAGGCGCGCCGCACGTCCAGATCGCCCGAGGGCGAAGAGCCACCCAGCACGAACACATTCGCCACCCCGGCCACCCCGGCGATGCGGTCCTGCATCATGTCGGTGGTGCGGCCGGTTTCTTCCAGCGTCGATCCGGGCGGCAGCTCCACGCTGATCGAAATCCGGCTGACATCTTCCGGGGGAATGAAACTGCCGGGGATCTGCATCATGAAATACAACGATACGATCAGCACGCCAAACCCCGAAAGCAGCGTCAGATAGCGCCCCGGCAGCGTGACAAGGCGCGCCGCCATCGACCCGGGCGCCACATCAGACGGCACCCGCAGCCCCAGCCAGCGGCGCGGCAACGGCAAAGGCAACCGCCCCGCCGTAGTCACACGCACGATCCGCAGATACTGCCGCATGAACCAGCCGTCTTCATGGTCGTCATGCCCGGCGGCATCCTTGGCCCGCATCAGATAGGCCGCCATCAGCGGCGTTATCAGCCGCGCCACCAGCAGCGAGAACAGCACGGATATGGCCACCGTCAGGCCGAACTGCCGGAAATACTGCCCCGGAATCCCCGGCATGAAGCTGACCGGCACGAACACCGCCACAATGGTGAAGGTGGTGGCGATCACCGCCAGCCCGATTTCATCCGCCGCATCAATCGAGGCCCGGTACGGCGTCTTGCCCATGCGGATGTGGCGGGCGATGTTCTCGATCTCCACAATCGCATCATCCACCAGAATGCCGGTTGCCAGCGTGATCGCCAGCAGGCTGACGAGGTTCAGCGAAAAACCCAGCAGATCCATCACATAAAACGTGGGGATAGCCGAAAGCGGCAGCGCCACCGCCGCAATCGCCGTGGCCCGCCAGTTCTTCAGAAAGGCGAACACCACCAGAACCGCAAGGATCGCCCCCTCCAGCAGGGTATGCAGCGCACTTTCATAGTTGCCCACGGTATAGAACACCGTGTCATCCACCAGCGTGATCCCGATATCCGGGTGCTGCGCCCTGATCTCGTCCAACGTGGTATCCACGGTTTGGGCCACCGTCACCTCGGATGCGCCCTTGGACCGGAACACCGCAAAGGTCACCACCTGATCGCCGTTGAAGCGCGAGAAGGACCGCAGCTCTTCATAGGTATCGGTAATGCTGCCCAGCTGATCCAGCCGCACGAAGCGGCCGCCACCCAGCGCGATGGTCGTGCCCGACAGCCGCTCTACCGTCTGGGCATTGCCCAGCGTGCGGATTGCCTGTTCGCCCGCGCCCAGCTCTGACCGGCCGCTGCCCAGATCGGTATTCGTGGCCCGCAGCTGCGCGCTGACAGCCTGCGCCGTCACACCAAAACTGCCCAGCTTCACCGGGTCCAGCTCGATGCGGATTTCCCGGTCTGCGCCGCCATAGCGATCTATCTTGCCAATGCCGGATTTGCCCTGCAGCGCCCGTTTCACCGTGTCATCCACGAACCACGACAGCTCTTCCATCGTCAGATTCGGCGCAGAGACGGCAAAGGTCATGATGGCCTGCCCCTCCACGTCGATGCGGCTGACAATGGGCGAATCGACATCCGCGGGCAGATCGCCGCGGATCTTGTCGATGGCATCCTTCACATCCTGCACCGCCTTGTCGGTGGGCACATCCATGCGAAACTCGATGGCCGCCGTCGAAACCCCGTCATTCACCGTCGAGGTCACGTTCTTCACCCCGGCGATGCCCGCCACGGCGTCTTCCACCTCTTTGGTGATCTGGGTTTCCATCTCGGCCGGGGCGGCGCCCGACTGGGTAATCACCACAGACACCAGCGGCACATCAATATTGGGAAAGCGCGTGATCGGCAGGCTGTTGAAGCTTTGCCATCCCAGCACCATCAGCATGACAAAGGCAAGGATCGGCGCAATCGGATTGCGGATCGCCCAGGCAGAGAAATTCATCTTGCGCCCCTCATTCCACAGAAGCCAGAACCGGGTTCACCTTGTCGCCATCCCGCACGAAGGCGCCGGCCTTCGTCACGATCCGGTCGCCGGAAAACAGGCCCGTCACGATCTCAACCATGCCCCGGTCCCGGATGCCGATCTCCACCAGCACCCGCTTCACCGTGCCATCCGCCGCCACCCGCATCACGGAATAGCCATCCGGCCCCGAACCGACAGCACTGCCCGGCACGGCCAGAACCTCGCGCTCGGCCAGAATGATCTCGGCATCGGCATACATGCCTGCCCGCACCGTGCGGGCGTTTTCCAGCGTGATGCGCGCCGTCCCCAGCCGAGTTGCAGTGCTGACACCGGGTTCCACCAGCCGCACGGTGCCGCGCAGCGGCTCTGACGCGCCCACCACGCGGATCAGCGCTGTCATGCCGGGTTGCAGCCGCACCAGATCGGATTCCGCAATATCGGCCCGTACTTCCAGCGCACCATCCTTCATCAGCACGAACATCGGCTCGCCCGCAGCGCTGGCCACCCCGCCCACCTGCGCATTGCGCGACAGAACCTCGCCCGCCACCGGCGCCACCACGCTGGCGCGTTTCATGTTCAGCTCCACATTGGCCAGCTGCGCTTCGGCCAGCGCCACCTGTGCCTGCGCCGCCTCCAGCGATTTCTCGGTTGCCGTCACCCGGGCCGCCGCCGATTCTGCCGCAGCCCGCGCCTGATCCACCGCCGCCTGGGCCGCATTGCCGCTTTTCTGCAAGGCCGCCTGCCGTGTCGCCACACGCTGCGCCTCGTCTGCCGAAGCGCGGGCTTCCAGAACGCCCGCCTCGGCCTGCGCCACGCCCGCACTGGCCGAAGCCAGCGAGGCCAGAAGCTGGCTGCGCTGCAATTCGAGCGTGGTCAGCGACAGCCGCGCCAGAACCTGCCCGGCCTCGACATAATCGCCCACCTCGGCCTCCAGCGTCTCGATCGGCTGGCCCTCGATCAGCGGCTGAACCAGCACCTGCTCCACCGCCCCGACCAGCCCGCCCGCAATCACCCGGTCCTGCAGCACCATCCGCTCCAGCGCCGAAACCGAAATCGCGGGCAGGACGATGCCCGCCTCGGGCGCCGGATCGGTGGCAGCTTCTGCCTGTGCCGCAGCAGGGGCCACCAGCGCCACCATCAGACCCAGTGCAATTACCTTCGCCTGCATCGTCTCAAACCTCTTTCGGCACAGCGGCACCCGCCGCGCGCACATCCTCAAGAATGACATCAATCATACGCTGCAACAGCGCCGTCAGTTCAGTATCGGGCGGCTGCCCGGCACCGGAATTCATCAGCGCCGAAGCCCGCACCAGCGTTATGGCCGTGCGCGCATGGGCCCCGAAGCGCCGGGTTGCCACATCGGCGGGCAGCCCCGCCGCCAGCGCAAAGGCCCGGCACAGATAGCCGCTGATTTCCTGTTCCAGCCGCTGCACCGCGCAACCGATCTCGGGCTTGCGATGCGCCGCCGCCGAAATTTCCGCCCACATCGCCCGCTCTTCCGTCACGGCGGCACAGCCTTCGGCGACACGTTCATGCAGGCCGCAGCGCAGCGCCTGCAACGGATCGGGGGCGGCGGCGATACAGGCGAATTTCTCCCCCACCTCGGCCAGATCACGGCCGATCATCGCCTCGACCATGGCGGCCTTCGACGGGAAATAGCGGTAGAAGTTGCCAACGCTCATACCGGCGGCCCGGGCAAGCTCCTGCATCGAGGCGCCATCAAAGCCCTTTTCGGCAAAGATGCTGCGGATACGGTCAAGGATTTCATCCTCGCGCGACCGCGCGGGGGCTGCATCCGGGTCTGACGGCGCCGTATCTGAAGGGATCGCGGAATACTGGGTCATTGCCTTGCGGCCAGAGAATGAATGTTCATTCACACCGATGCGTCAAGATTTCCCTTCGGTCAAGAAAAAGCTGCGGCGCGGCATCAGAATAAGGCCCGGCTGCCATGGACAGCGGGCACATCCTGCACAAAAGCAGAAATTTTCAGCGCAGCGTCGCCGCCATTTCAGCCCGCGCCCAGGCCTCTTTCGACCAGGCAAGGATCAGGAACAGCGCGATTCCCCCGGCAATCAGCAGCGTATCCACCCAGATCGACGGCGGCAGCACCAGCCGCGCGCCATTGGCGGCATAGCACAGCACCACCCCCATGCCAAAGACCGGCAGCGCATGGCGCCCCAGCAGTGCGAAGGGCGCCGCCACTGCACTGCCGCAGGCGCGCCGCACAGCCGGAAACGCGCTCAGCACGTAGGCCAGCGCCAGCGCATGGGCCAGGCGCGGCAGCGTCAGAAAGCCCTTGTCGAAACTGGTCACGATCCAGGGCGCGTACAGATATTCCTTCACCAGCCACATGCCATGGCCGAACCTGTCAGAAATCGCCTGCACCTGCGTCACCCCCAGCGTCAGCAACAGCCAGCCCGTACAGATCGCCAGCAGCCAGCCCTTCACCGGCACGAAGCGCTGCCCGCGTTTCATGGCGATCCCGGTCAGCAGCCCCAGCACGAACAACAGCTGCCAGGACATCGGATTAAGGAACCAGCCATAGCGATTGGGATAATTGGGGATGTTCCACCAGAACAGCGACACCACGAACCACAGCAAGACCGAAGCCGCCAGCAGGGCGCGCGGAAAACGCAGCGCCAGCCAGATCAGCAGCGGCGCCGCGATCATCAGCACCGCATACAACGGCAGGATATTCGCATAGCCCAGCTGATGGCCCAGCAGCGGAACCCCGATCAGAAAGCCCAGCGGCTTCTGATACAGCTTCTCGATCTGCAACTGCTGCATCATGCCGAAGTCGTTGAACCACAGCGCTGTGGCCGCCGCCACGCCAATGGCCATGACGGTGGTGACGATATGCACCATGTACAATTGCCAGGCCCGCCGCCACAGCCGCGCCACCCCCGCCCAGTAAGGCCCATGCCCCGCGAAATAGCGCATGTAGGCCAGCCCGGCCGCAATGCCCGACATCAGCACGAAACCTTCGGCGGCATCGGAAAAGCCGAAATTCTTGGTGGTCAGATGTTCATAGATCGTGCCCGGCACATGGTTGATGAAGATCATCACCAGCGACAGGCCACGAAACACATCCAGCCGCGGGTCACGCGCCGGCTTGGCCGCTGCCGCCACCGGGTCAGACATGCTGACGCTCCCCAGCCGCAGCCACCGGGGCAATGTCGCGCATGGCGATCATGTTGCCCTCCCAGGCCGCCAGAATCTCGCGCTGGCGCCGCATCACCGGCGATTCCGCCAGATCCATCGGTGTCACGAACAGCCCGCTGGTGGCCGGGCGCGAAGACCAACTGATGATGACCGGCGCCAGCATCATCGGCACCAGCACCGGCAGCATCCAGACCACCAGCCCCGGCGCCAGAAGCCAGGTGCCCGCCAGCCCGGCAAGCCCCGTCGTCACCACCCAGTGGCTGCCCGCCCACGCCTCGCCCAGGCTCAGCCGCCCGTCGCCCCGGTTGTTGGTGGGCCAGCCACCATCCCGCCCCAGCAGTACCTGAAACACGCTGCGCGTCTGATAGGCCAACAGCACCGGCGCACTGACCGATGAAAACAACAACTCCGCCAGCATCGAGGCAAAGGTGCGCAGCGCCCCGCCGAAATTCCTTGCCCGCCCGCTCATGGCCGCATTCAGCGCCACGGCGAATTTCGGCAGGATCAGCAGGCCGAACACGCCGATGGCCAGACCGATGGCCTTGGAGGTTTCTGCCTGCGGGAAGATCGGGAAGGGCCAGTAAGGTTCGGGAAAGTAGTCCGGCGGCGGTGCAAAGAACGGCGCCGCAATCGAGGCCAGCATGAAGCCGATCCAGAACAGCGGCGAGATATAGGCCATGATGCCCTGAAAGAACACGAAGCGGCTCCAGGGTTTCAGCCCCGGCGCCATCAACAGCCGCACATGCTGCAGGTTGCCCTGGCACCAGCGGCGGTCACGTTTGGCATGATCCACCAGGTTTTCCGGCCCTTCCTCGAACGACCCGCCCAGATCGTCATCCAGCCGCACGCGCCATCCGGCCCGGGCCAGCAGCGCCGCCTCGACATAGTCATGGCTCATCACATGGCCGCCGAACGGCGGCTTGCCGCGCAGTTCCGGTAGGCCGCAGCTTTCGGCAAAGGCCCGCACCCGCACGATGGCATTATGCCCCCAGAACGGCCCGGTGCGCCCCTGCATCATCGCCAGCCCGCGCGCGAAGATCGGCGAGTGGAAAGCCGCCGAAAACTGCATCGCCCGGCCAAACCGCGTGCGTGCCCGCGTCACCACCGGCAGCGTCTGCAACAGGCCGATGTCGGACTCGGCCTGCATCCGGCGGGCCATTTCCACAATCGTGGCGCCCTCCATCAGGCTGTCGGCATCCAGGATCAGCGCAAGGTCATAGGCCCCGCCCGAAGTCTGGATGAAATCCTCGATATTCCCGGCCTTCTTGCCGCGGTTGTCGGCGCGGCGGCGATAGAACATCCGCCCTTTGGCGCCCCGCTCTTCCACCATCTGCAGGAACCACAGCTTTTCCCGCGCCGCAATCGCATCGTTCCGGGTATCCGACAGGATGGCGATATGAAACTGGCCCGCAGCGCCAGTGGCCTGCAGGCTTTCATCCATCGCAGCAATGCGCGAAAAAGTGGTGACCGGATCTTCGTTATAGACCGGAACGATCACCACAACCGTCTCGGTCAGCGGCCCGTCCAGCTGCACCGCCGGGGGGCGGGCATCGGTCGCAAGCCCCATCAGGCCCTGCACCGCGCCCCAGGCCAGCCACCAGCTTGAAATCAGGATCAGCACGGCGCGCAGGATGTCGATGACATCCAGCCCGTCAGACCAGCCGAATTGCAGGAACAGCATGAATGCCCCCGCCCCGGCAACAAGGCTAAGCACAATGGCCACGCTGCGGGGCAGCGTGGCCCGGTCACGCGCCTGCGCGCGTGCAACCGGCGGAGGCATGGATTACATCTCCCGGCGCGGTGCCGGTCCGATCTGCAACAGGGCAAGCACCGCCCGCGCCAGACGGCGCAGGGTCAGCGGTTCTGCCGTTTCCAGCATCTGCTTGGGCATGGCCAGCGGCGCAGCGGGCAACGTTCCGATATCCTGCACCAGAGCCTCGATTTCCTCGACGGGAAGGGCGGCAATCTTAGACATCACGCATTGATCCACTGATAGAGCCAGGTTTCCGTAAGCTTCCGTCCATAACCCGCAAGATGGGCAACCAGTTCCACAGTCGCCCCCTCTTCCGCCTTCACATCCAGCGCCAGGCGCCAGATATCCGATCCCCAGACGCGCTGGATGCTTTGCGCGGTGATCTCGCCACCATGCACGGTCACCATCGGCTCCACCTCTGAATCCGCAGGCAGCGGGCCCAGCGGGCCGCCGGTGAAATCAACCACGAACTTGCGGATCTGTTCGGCCTGTTCCACGCCCGAAACCCCGCCGATCCCCGACCGGGTTTCCAGCACCCAGCCCATATCGTCACGGTCTTCGACCGGCAGGTTGCCCCAGCGCAGACGATAGGCAAACTCGCGCGAATCGCCTGCCTTGGCCGGTTGTTCCGGGGTCCAGAAGGCCACGATATTGTCGTTCACTTCCAGATCCGACGGAATCTCCACCAGACGCACGGCGCCACGGCCCCAATCCCCGATCGGCTCCACCTCCAGCGAGGGGCGGCGTTCGTAATGCGCTTCAGCATCCTGATAGTTCATGAATTCGCGGTCACGCTGATGCAGGCCGAAGGCGCGCGGGCTGGCTTCGCCGAAATGCGATCCGGCCAGACGCGGCGGGTTGTTCAGCGGGCGCCACAGCACATCGCCATCGGCGCGGGTGATGCGCAGCCCGTCGCTGTCATGCACCTGCGGGCGATAATCGTCGAACTTGTGCCGGTTGCGTTCCGAATAAAGATACATCGAGGTCAGCGGCGCAATGCCCAGCTGCGCCACATCGGCCCGGAAGAACAGCCGCGCCGTCACTTCCATCACCGTCTCCAGTCCGGGGCGGATGACAAAGCGATAGGCGCCGGTCACCGAAGGCGATTCCAGCGCGGCATAAACCACCGCCTCACGCGCGCCGGGCTGCGGCTTTTCGATCCAGAAGGCGGAAAACCGCGGGAACTCCTCGGCGGTATCCGTCGCCGTGTTCAGCGCAAGGCCGCGGGCCGACAGGCCGTAACCCGATCCCTGCCCCAGCGCCCGGAAGTACGAAGCCCCCAGAAACGCCACCAGCTCGTCCATCACATCCAGACGGTTCAGCGGGTAATGCAGACGGAACCCGGCCACGCCCGGCATCTTTTCACCGGCAGGCACCTTGGCCGCCAGCTCGTTCAGAAAGCGGAAGTCATCGGTGGTAAAGGGCATTTCCGCCGCCACACCCGATTCCACCTGATACATCGCCACGGGTTCGGCAAACAGCCAGCCCATGGGGAAGGCGTGCAGCTGGAACTGGCTGCCCTCGTCCTCGCGCCAGCGCGCCCGCTCGGGGTTATAGCTGACCAGCCGATAGTCATCATATTTCAGCCCGGCAAAGAATCCGCCGATCTTTTCCGGCACGGCATAGGCTTCGCCCGCCTTGCTCCGCATCTGCTCGGTCAGCAGATCGAAGGAAAATTGCTGCGGCGCAGCAGGCACCGGCGCATCCTGCGCGCGCAGAGGCATACCCAGCCCGGCCGCAGCCAAAGCAGCGGTAGACCCCGCAGCAAGAATCAGCGACCGGCGAGACAGCGAGGAGACGGCTTTAAGGCCGAAAGACATGGCGTGAAATCCAGTATTTACGGGGCTTGCGACGGCTGCCCCTTTTCGGCCTCCTATATCGGTCTGTGGCAGCGCTTTGCAAGATCGCCTGCACGTTCCGTGACCGATCCGGCACGAATCTGCCTGCCTGTTGCGCAGCGGCCAACGGGCAGGTTACAGCCCTGCGTAATTCGCAGGCGCAGAAAGGCTTTTGCTGCAGGCAAAACCGGCGTTCAGACTGTTACGCGCGCAGGCATCCGTTCCGTCGGTGCCCCCCGGATTCGCCGCTCACCAATGTGGCGGGCGCTGGTCGGCCAGTGGAATCGCCCCCGCCATCGCCTCGCGGTCCGCCTCGCGCTCCAGCAGCAGGCCGACGCGGCGTTCCAGCCGCGTGATCTCCTGCGCCTGGCGGGCCACCACATCCGACAGCTCCTCCTGCGCCCGCATCAGATGCGCGATCCGCTCTTCCAGTGCCATGATCCGGTCCATTGCCCTCTCCCGACTTGTCGCCAAGGCCCCCATCCGCTAAGGCAGGCCCGATTGCAAGCGAGGCCTCCCGATGTCGACGGACAAACCCGCCAAAGAAAAACCCGCGCGGCGCCCCCGGGCCGAACCGCCCAAAGGCTTTCGCGATTACTTCGGTGCCGAAGTCACCGAACGCAAGGCGATGCTGGATCAGATCGCCGGGGTTTACCATGCCTATGGCTTTGATCCGCTGGAAACCAGCGCGGTCGAAACCGTCGAGGCGCTGGGAAAATTTCTGCCCGATGTCGATCGCCCCAACGAAGGCGTCTTCGGCTGGCAGGACGAAGATGACCAGTGGCTGGCCCTGCGCTATGATCTGACGGCGCCGCTGGCCCGTGTGGCCGCGCAGTTCCGCAACGATCTGCCCTCCCCCTATCGCCGCTACGCCATGGGTCCGGTCTGGCGCAATGAAAAGCCGGGTCCGGGCCGGTTCCGACAGTTCTATCAATGCGATGCCGATACGGTGGGTTCTGCCAGCGTGGCTGCCGATGCCGAAATCTGCGCCATGCTGTCCGACGCTTTGGAGGTGGTGGGCATCCCGCGCGGCGATTACATCGTGCGGGTCAACAACCGCAAGGTTCTGAACGGCGTGATGGAGGTTGCGGGCGTGCTTGATCCCTCCGATGCCAGCCGGTTCGAAGCCGAACGCGGCATCGTGCTGCGCGCCATCGACAAGATCGACCGTCTGGGCGAAGACGGCGTGCGCGCCCTGCTGGGGGCGGGCCGCAAGGATGACAGCGGCGATTTCACCAAAGGCGCCGGGCTGAGCGATGAACAGGCCGAGGTGGTGATGGCCTTCATGGCCGCCAAGCGCGACACGGGCACCGCCACGGCCGAANNACGGCCGCCCGCCTGCGGGAACTGGTCGGCCGTTCGGCCATGGGTCTTGATGGCGTGCAAGAGCTTGAAACCATGGCTGAACTTCTGGATGCCCAGGGCTATGGCCCCGACCGCATCCTGATCGACCCCGGCGTGGTGCGCGGCCTTGGCTATTACACCGGCCCGGTGTTCGAGGCCGAGCTGACCTTTGAAATCCTGGATGAAAAGGGTCGCAAGCGGCAGTTCGGCTCGGTTGCGGGCGGCGGGCGCTATGATGATCTGGTGAAGCGCTTCACCGGCCAGTCTGTGCCGGCCACCGGCGTCTCCATCGGCGTTGACCGGCTGCTGGCCGCCCTGCGCGCCAAGGGCCGCAGCATGGGCGGCGGGATCGGCCCGGTGATCGTGACGGTGATGGATCGTGACCGGATGGCCGAATATATGGCCATGGTCGGCGATCTGCGCCGCGCGGGCATTCGTGCCGAAATGTATCTGGGCAACCCCAAGAATTTCGGCAACCAGCTGAAATATGCCGATAAACGGCAAAGCCCGGTCGCGGTGATCCAGGGCGGCGACGAGGCGGTGAAGGGCACTGTCATCCTCAAGGATCTGGTGCTGGGGGCACAGATCGCCCAGAATGCCACGCTGGAAGAATGGAAAGATCGCCCCGCGCAGATCGAGGTGCCGCGCGCCGATCTGGTGGCCAGCGTGCGCCGGATGCTGGACCAATGACCGTCACCCCCGCCGCCCGCGCCGAGGCCGAGGCGCTGTTTGCCGCCTTCCGCGCCACCGGTGCCACGGCGGTCGAGGCGGATATCCTGCAACCCGCCGAAACCCTGCTGGATCTTTACGGCGAGGATATCCGCGCCCGCGCCTACATCACGCAGGATCCCCTGCGCGGCGAAATGGTGCTGCGCCCCGATTTCACCGTGCCGGTGGTGCAGGCCCATATGGCGGGCGGTGCCGATCCGGCACGCTATTGCTACATCGGCCCGGTGTTCCGCAAACAGGATCACATCGGTCCGCGCGCCAGCGAATATCTGCAGGTGGGGTTCGAGGTCTTCGACCGCGATGCCCCGCAGGCCGATGCCGAGGTTTTCGCGCTGTTCGCGGGCCTGCTGGCACCCCTGGGTCTGCAGGCGCTGACCGGCGATATCGGGATCCTGCTGGCCGCCATCGAAGGCCTGTCCACCACGCCGCGGCGCAAGGCGGCGCTGCGGCGTCATGTCTGGCGTCCCCGCCGGTTCCGCGCCCTGCTGGATCGTTTTGCCGGGCGGGCCGCCCTGCCGCCCGCACGCGCCCGCCTGCTGGATCACCTGCGCAGTGCCGCGCCCGAAGCCCTGATGGCAGAGGCTGGCCCCCAGATCGGCCTGCGCAGCGGTGCCGAAGTGGCCGAACGCAGCGCCGCCCTGCTGGAGGATGCCGACACCCCGCCGATTGCGGCGCCCGAAGCGGCCCTGCTGTACGATCTGCTGGGCCTTGCCGCCCCGGCCGATGCGGCATTGGCCCATCTGCGCGGCATCGCGCCGCTGATGCCCGCCATCACCCCGGCGGTGGATCGCTTTGAATCCCGGCTGGCCGCGCTGCGTGCCCGGGGGATCGACACCGCCAGCCTGGCCTTCGAAGCCAGCCACGGCCGCACCACGCTGGAATATTACGACGGCTTCGTGTTCACCTTCCATCGTGCCGATCAGGGGGGCGCCATTGATGCCGCCCTGCCGCCCGTGGCCTCGGGCGGGCGCTATGATGCGCTCACCGCCATCCTGGGTCAGGGCCGCTCCATCCCCGCCGTCGGGGGGATCATCCGCCCCGCCGTTGTCGCAGACCTGAAAGGCGCCTGAGCCATGAGCCTGAAGATCGGCGTGCCGTCCAAGGGGCGGCTGATGGAAAAGACCTTCGACTGGTTCGGGGCGCGTGGCGTCACCATGAGCCGCAACGGTGCCGAACGCGAATATTCCGGTGCGGTCGAGGGCATCGCGGATGTGGAACTGGTGCTGCTGTCGGCGGGCGAGATCCCGCGAGAGCTGGCAGCCGGGCGCATCCACCTTGGCGTCACCGGATCGGATCTGGTGCGCGACAAGCTGGCGGATTGGAACCAGCAGGTCGCCGAACTGGCGGCGCTGGGTTTTGGCCATGCCGATCTGATCATCGCGGTTCCGGCCTGCTGGATCGACGTTGAAACGCTGGATGATCTGGATGCCGTCGCCAGCGCCTTCCGCGCGCGGCACGGGTTCCGCCTGCGGATTGCCACCAAATATCACCGGCTGGTGCGGGATTTCCTCACGGAAACCGGCGTGGCCGATTATCAACTGGTCGACAGTCAGGGCGCCACCGAAGGCACGGTGAAAAACCTGACGGCCGAGGCGGTGGCAGATATCACCTCCACCGGCGAAACCCTGCGCGCGAACCATCTGAAGATACTCGGCGATGCGGTCATTCACCGCAGCCAGGCGACGCTGTTTCTGGCCCGTGCCGCGGATTGGGGCGCCGCGGAAACGGCGGCCATGGCCGCTTTGGCCGCCAAACTGCAGATCGCCACGCCCTGAGCACAGCGCCGCAAACCAGCCGCTGATCGCCTGCAGGATTCGCATCTTGGCCTCCTTTCACCGCCAGTCTGACGGTGCAAAGGTTGCCATGGCGTTAATGCGGCTGTCCCGACAGAAGCCAGACATCTAACCGACAGATACCATACGGAAAAACGTCAGCGCAGCCCGATCTCTGCCAGGGCACGGGCCAGACTTTCGGGCAATGGCTCCTCGCGCGCCCGGCCCTGTGGCAGGTCGCGGGGGCTGTCTTCCGCTGCCAGATAGCGCCACCCCTGGAACGGCCTGCGCGGCGCGGCCTCGGTGCGGATCACTGCCGCATCCAGGATCAGCGCGCAGCGCGCAATGCCATCCGCCCCCTCCACCCGCTCCAGCCCCAGGATACGCTGCCGCGCCAGAACCAACCCTTTGATAACCCAGAACAAGGATCCGCCGCCCAGCACTTCGGCCTCGCGCTTGGGCCACATCCGCGTCACATGCACCGCCCGGCCTGCGGGCCAGCGCGGGCGCTGGCTGGCCTGCCAATCCTCCAGATCGTCGACCGAATCCGCCCCGACACAAAGTTTAAGCAGATTGATGTGCCCGGCCATCGCTTTCTCCATTCTGTTGACGGATAGTTAACAGCATGGTTCCCGGCTTCAAGGGTTGCCGCTCCCCGCCAGACGCTTTATCCTGTACGCCCGCGTGCGCGATGCACAAGATATTCTCCTATCAGATCAAGGAAACTGCCGATGTCCCGATTCGCTGCCCCCATTGCCGAGCAAATCTGGGATATGAAATATCGGCTCAAATCGGCGGATGGCACGCCGGTCGATGCTTCGATCGAAGACACCTGGCGCCGGATCGCCCGCGCGCTGGCCGAAGTTGAAAAAGATCCCGCGCATTGGGAAAAGCGGTTCTATGCGGCGCTTGAAGGCTTCAAATACCTGCCCGCCGGCCGGATCACGGCTNNCGGTGCGGGCACCGGCCGGGCGGTCACGCTGTTCAACTGCTTTGTCATGGGCACCGTGCCCGACAGCATGGGCGGCATCTTCGACGCGCTGAAAGAGGCCGCGCTGACGATGCAGCAAGGCGGCGGAATTGGTTATGATTTCAGCACGATACGCCCCCGCGGGGCCGAGGTGAAGGGCGTGGCCGCCGATGCCTCCGGCCCGCTGTCCTTCATGGATGTCTGGGATGCGATGTGCCGCACCATCATGTCGGCCGGGTCGCGCCGCGGCGCGATGATGGCCACCATGCGCTGCGATCACCCGGATGTCGAAGCCTTCATCGAAGCGAAAAAAGATCCCGCGCGTTTGCGGATGTTTAACCTTTCGGTCCTTATAACCGATCCGTTCATGGATGCGGTAAAGGCCGATGCCGCATGGGATCTTCAGTTCGGGGGGCGGATCTACAAGACAGTTCAGGCGCGTGACCTGTGGAACCGCATCATGCGCAACACCTATGATTTCGCCGAACCCGGCGTGATCTTCATCGACCGCATCAACCGGATGAACAATCTGGCCTATTGCGAAACCATCGCCGCCACCAACCCCTGCGGCGAACAACCGCTGCCGCCCTATGGTGCCTGCCTGCTGGGGTCGATCAACCTGGCCACGCTGGTCAGCGATCCGTTCACGCCCCAGGCGCAGATGAACCCGGCGGCGCTGGATGATCTGGTGCGCCTCGCGGTGCGGATGATGGACAATGTGGTGGATGCCTCGCGCTTCCCCCTGCCGGAACAAGAGGCAGAGGCGCGCAACAAACGCCGCATCGGCCTGGGAGTGACCGGCCTGGCCGATGCCCTGCTGATGCTGGGGCTGCGCTATGGATCGGAAGCCGCTGCCGTGCAGACAGAGGCCTGGATGAAAGCGATCGCCCGGGCGTCCTATCTGGCCTCGGTCGATCTGGCGAAGGAAAAGGGGCCCTTCCCGCTGTTCGACGCCGAGGGCTATCTGGCCTCGGGCAATATGCTTCAGATGGATGAGGATGTGCGCGCGGCGATCCGCACCCATGGCATCCGCAACGCATTGCTGACCTCGATCGCGCCCACAGGCACGATCTCGCTTTACGCGGGCAACGTCTCTTCGGGGATCGAGCCGGTTTTCGCCTATGCCTACAAACGCAAGGTTCTGCAGAAGGATGGTTCGCGCACCGAAGAGGAAGTTGTTGATTACGCTGTAAAAATGTGGCGCGATCTGAAGGGTGACACTGCGCTGCCCGATTATTTCGTGAACGCGCAGACCCTGCCACCGCTGGATCACGTGCGGATGCAGGCTGCGGCACAGAAATGGATCGACAGCTCGATTTCCAAGACGATCAACTGCCCGGAAGATATCAGCTTTGAAGCCTTCAAAGAGGTCTATATGGCCGCCTGGGATCAGGGCTGCAAAGGCTGCACCACCTATCGGCCCAATGCGGTGACAGGCTCTGTGCTGACCGTCAGCGAAAGCAGCGAGAAAACCCCGGCCGAGGCGCCGCAGACCGCGCAGGAAGGCGAAGTGGTCTATCTGTCGGAACCGCTGGATCGCCCGGCGGCGCTGGAGGGGCAGACCTACAAGGTGAAATGGCCGGGCAGCGAACATGCCCTGTACATCACCATCAACGATATCGTCATCGCAGGCCATCGCCGCCCGTTCGAAGTGTTCATCAATTCCAAGAACATGGAGCATTTCGCCTGGACGGTGGCGCTGACGCGGATGATTTCGGCGGTGTTCCGGCGCGGTGGCGATGTGAGCTTTGTGGTGGAAGAGCTGAAGGCGGTCTTCGATCCGCGCGGCGGTGCCTGGATGGATGGGCGCTATATCCCCTCGATCCTGGCGGCCATCGGCGGCGTGATCGAACGGCATCTGGTCAGCATCGGCTTCATCGAGGGCGAGGGCATGGGGCTGAAATCCGATCCCAAGGCCGAGGTGATCGCCGTCGGCAGCCGCCCGGGCAAATCCTGCGACAGCTGCGGCAGCTATGACCTGCGCATGGTCGAAGGCTGCATGACCTGCGGCAGCTGCGGCCAGAGCAAATGCGGCTGAACCCGCAAGGGAAATGCCGGGTGCCTGTTTATCAGGGCCATCAGCCGGGCACGCACGACAGACGGGTGATGACCTGAGCGTTTGACGCCACGAAGATTCAAAGCGCCGCCCTTCGGGGCGGCGCGAAACATTCCGGCCCAGGCCTGTTCTTTTCCGAACACCGCAGAGGATTTCTGACCCTCAAAGGGCGCCGGGCACCAAAGGCTTGCTGCAGGCTCCCATGGATTGGGAGATGTCGCCCCGCCAAGCCGCAAGACAGGTCCGGGCCAAGCCTGCCCCGCGTCGTGTTGTGCTTCGGGCAGTCGGCAGCCAGTGATTCGTACCCGGCAGACTGTTTCCCCCCACATGAGAAATGCGCCTGCACCCATGCGGGCTGCTGCAAAGAACGCCTTACGCGCCAGAGGGCAAGGGGCACGCCTCTAAACCGCGTTTTTGGGGGGAAATTTTCTGACCACCCGCAAAAATTTACATATTTCCCTGCATATCCGTAAACTAATTTACATAAAAATTATTGATATAAAATGGGTTAGCAAGATTTCACATAATCGTTTACAGTGACTCAACGAGAGAGCCCTGCTGACATGCCATGCGCGGCCCTCTTTGACTGACGGGGGAGAGAGTTATGAACCATCAATCTGGCGACATCGCACCTGATGTACGGGAAGT
>DOMY01000186.1 GCA_003509785.1 Gemmobacter sp. | reverse complement strand
CCCTCCCCCTGACAGGGGGAGGGAGGCGCGCTTGTGGGGTACGGGGCGCCAGTGGTGCGGCGAGCCATGGGCGGGCTAGGCGGCGAGGGGACGGCGGGCAAGAGCGGCCTGTCAGCCCATTGCGGGGTGTCGAGCTGGGGGCCACTCCCTCCCCCTGTCAGGGGGAGGGTTGGGGAGGGGGCGTTCGGCAGCAGGCGCGCAACGTCAGGCGTTGCTCTGAACGCCCGCCGTGCTCAGCGCAGGGTGATCGGCAGGGTCAGCGTGGTGCCCTGGCCATCGGGGGGTGCTGCGACCGATCCCTTGCGGCTCATCTGGGCCACCACGGCCGCATCCAGCGCAGCATCGCCGCTGGATTGCCGGGCGCTGACGCCGATCACATTGCCCGCGCCATTGATCTGGATCGCCAGCACCATCTTGCCGCCCTTGCTGCCGAAGTTCTTGCGGCGCAGGTGCTTGTCCAGCTGGCCCTGAACCTTGCGCTTCCATTTGGCGACGGCATCCGCACTGGCCGAGCCTTTGGCCGAAGCCGCCGCCCCGCCGCTGCTGGCTTGCGGTTGCGGCTTGGGTCTGGCTTCGGCCTTCTTGGGTTTCGGGGCTTCGGCTGCCTTTTTCGGCGGGTCTTTCTTCTTGGGCGGTTCCGGGGGGGCGGGGCGCGGTTTCGGGCGCGGCAGTGGTTTCACCACGGGTGCCACCTCTGGTTCCGGTTCCACCACCGGTTCCGGCTCTGCAACGGGTTCCGGCTTTGCCACGGGTTCCGGTTCCACGACAGGCTCGGGTTCCACCACCGGCTCTGGCACCGGCTCCGGCACAGGTTCGGCCACCGGCTCCGGTTCAGGTTCAGGTTCAGGCTCTGGTTCGGGCACGGGCTCCGGTTCCGGCTCGGGCAGGCTGGCCAGAGCCTGGGCCGGGGGCAGGGCGGTCAGGTCGATCAGAACCGCCTCGTCCAGCGCATCTTTGCGGCCCTGCGTCACATCCAGCCACAGGGCCAGCGCCGCCCCGGCCGCCAGAACCAGCGCGACAACCGCCGCCGCGATCAGCCACAGGGCGGCCTCGGCAAAGCGGCGCCCGCGGGCGACATAATCTGTCCAGTCGCTCATGGCGAAGCCTCCTCGCCCACCAGCGCCACCTGCTGAAACCCGCCATCGCGCAGCAGGTTCATCACCTCCATCAGTGCGCCATAGGGCACGGATTTATCGGCGCGGATATAGATGCGGGTTTCGGGCTTCATGCCGCTGGCCTGCAGCAGCGTGGCGGCCAGTGCCTCACGCGCCACCGGGCCATTGCCGAAAGACAGCGTCAGATCCGCCTGCAGCGATACGATCAGCGGTTCTTCCGGCGCCTGTGTCGGCGCCGCCGAGGATTTCGGCAGTTCCACCGGCACGTCGACCGTGGAGATCGGCGCGGCCACCATGAAGATGATCAGCAGAACCAGCATCACGTCGATGAAGGGCGTGACGTTGATTTCATGCGATTCATCCAGATCATCATCGCTGCTTTTGCGGATGCCCCCGGCCATGGCTCAGCCCTCCCGCGCGCGGCGCTGGTCGATATCGCGGCTCAGGAGCCGCAGGGTGGCAGCACCCGCATCGCCCAGAGCCAGCCGGTAAGCCGCGATGGAGCGTGAGAAGTGGTTGTAAATCACCACGGCGGGAATGGCCGCCACAAGGCCGATGGCAGTGGCAAACAGGGCCTCGGCAATGCCGGGGGCCACAACGGCAAGGTTGGTGGTCTTGGTTTCGGCAATGCTGATGAACGAATTCATGATGCCCCAGACGGTGCCGAACAACCCGACAAAGGGGGCAACCGAACCGACCGTGGCCAGAAGCCCGGTGCCCCGGCGGATGCGGGCCAGCGCCTGGGTTTCGATCCGGTCCACCAGCGAACCGCCCCGTTCCTTCATGCCTTCGGGCCCGGCCGCCATCAGAAGGGCATCAGACCGGACCAGCTCTTCCTGAACGGCGCGGGCCATGAAGGCGGCAGGATCGCGGCGGCGGGACAGGGCGGCGGTGGCGGCCGCCAGGCTTTCGGCATCATGCAGCACGCGGCGGCTGTGACGGGCGCGGGATTTGGCGACGATCAGCTCCACCGTCTTGAACAGCCAGACCGTCCAGGTCAGGAAACAGGCCGCGACCAGCAGCAGCATCACACCTTTCACCACCCAATGCGCCTGCGCATACATGCCCATCGGTGACAGATCATGCACCGATGGCAGGGTTTCCGGCGTGGGGCCGGGCAGAACCGGCGTGGCCGCCACATTCGCGGGCGCCATCGGCGCGGCGGGGGCCGGTTCGGCCGGCGCCGGTGCTGCGGGTTGCAAGGGGGCGGGCGGCTGCGGCACGGGTGCGGCAGGCGCCACCGTGGCAGGTGCGGCAGGCGTCGCTTCCACTGTGGCGGGGGGCGCAGTGATGCCCTCGGCCGGGGCCTGCGGGGCGGGGCTGGCCTGCGGGGCGGCTGCGGGCATGTCTGCCGCCGCCGGCGCGCCGGGGATCGCCGCCCCTGCCGGGGGAAGGGGCGCCGCAGGCGGGGCCGTGATCGCCTCTTGCGGGGGGGCGGCCTGCTGCAGCGGCAGGGCCGGTGGCTCTGCCGTCTGGGCAGAACTGAAACCGGCGAGGCCGATCAGGCAGGGCACAAGGAGGGGGATCAGGCGTGACATGTCTTCTTCCGGTGTTCTTCAGGAGGTCAGGCCGGCGGGTTCATGTCCCCCGGCCATTTGCGGCAGGAACCAGCGTCCCTGCACGGGCGCCCGGTTCAGGCGCAGGCGGCATTGATAGGCGGCGGACAGCGGTTCATCGGCCAGAACCTCTTCCGGGCTGCCCTGCCGGGTCAGCCGACCATCGGCCAGAAGCGCGACAGAGCCGGCGAATTGGGCGGTAAGGTTAAGATCGTGCATGACAGCCACCACGCCGCCCCCGGAATCTGCAAAGCGGCGGGCCAGACCCATGACCATCAGCTGATGCCCTATGTCAAGCGCCGACACGGGTTCATCCAGAAACAGCCAGCGCGGGCCGGACGGGCCGGTGGGATGGCCCAGCTGCGCCAGCACCCGCGCCAGATGGCAGCGCTGCTGTTCGCCGCCTGACAGTTCGGGAAACAGGCGGCCCGCATGGCCTGCAAGCCCCACCCGGGCCAGCGCCTCTTCCGCGGTCAGCTCGGGCCGGGCGCTGGCGGACAGGCCCAGACGCACCACCTCCAGCACCGTGAAGGGAAAGCCCACAGGCGTGTGCTGCGCCAGCACCGCGCGGTGGCGGGCCAGCTCCCACACCGGGGTTGTGCCAAGGGGCAGGCCGTTCAGCCGGACACTGCCGGTGAAGGGCAGATCGCCTGACAGGGCGCGCAGCAGCGTGGTCTTGCCTGATCCGTTGGGGCCGACAATGGCGGTCAGCGCGCCGGGGCGGGCGTGAAAGGCAATATCCTGCAGCACGGCGCGCGGGCCAAGGCGGACAGACAGGCCATGGGTTTCGATCATGGCTCAGCCCTCGGCCAGCGGGCGCTGCCGCAGCAGGATCCACAGGAAAACCGGCGCGCCGATCACGGCGGTGATGATGCCGATGGGCAGCTCGGCCGGGGCCACCAGCGTGCGGGCCAGAATATCGGCGGCGGTCAGCAGGGCCGCGCCCAGGAGGGCGGCATTGGGCAGCAGGCGGCGATGGTCCGGCCCGGTGGACAGGCGCAGCAGATGCGGCACCACGATGCCGACAAAGCCGATGCCGCCGGCCACTGCGGTGGCAGCCCCGGTGGCCGCCGCCACGCCCAGAATGGCGCGGGTCTTGATGCGTTCCACCGGATGGCCGATATGGCGCGCCGCCGCCTCTCCCAGTGCCAGCGCATTCAGCCCGGCGCCGAGGCGCGGCGCCAGCAGGATCACCGGCAGGATGAAGGGCAGCGCCAGCCCCAGCTTGGCCAGGCTGGCCCCGGCCAGCGAGCCCATGTTCCAGAAGGTCAGGTCGCGCAGCTGGCGGTCATCGGCCAGAAAGATCAGGATGCCGGTCAGCGCACCTGCCAGCGCGGCCAGCGCGATACCGGCCAGCAGCAGCATGGCAACCGCCGTGCGCCCCTGCCGCGTCGCCACCCGATACAGCAGCAGCGTCGCCCCCCAGCCCCCGAAGAACGCCGCCAGCGGCACAAGCCATTGCGTGCCCGCCCAGACCGGCAGCAGCCCGCCCAGCACGATGGCCAGAACGGCGCCAAGGCTGGCCCCCGATCCCACGCCCACGATGCCCGGATCGGCCAGCGGATTGCGGAACAGCCCCTGCATCAGCGTGCCCGAAACCCCCAGCGCCGCGCCGATCAGCAGGCCAAGCCCCAGACGGGGCAGCCGGATCTCCATCAGCACCAGCCGGTCGCGCGGGGCCAGCGCCTCGCCCGTCAGCAGGCCATGCAGAACGCCCGGCAGCGATACGCCCGAAGCACCCGACCCAAGCGATACCGCGCTGACCATAACCACCAGCGCCAGCAGCGCCCAGGTCGCGCGCAGGGCGCGGCGCGAACGGTCGCCATCGGCGGGGCGGGTGAACAGCGCGGTCGCCATCAGCTCAGCCCTGCGGATAAAGTGCTGCGCGCAGTTCGGCGGCAGCATCTGGGGTGCGCGGGCCGAAGCCCAGCAGTTTCAGCCCGTCCATGCGCAGGATCACGCCCGCTTGCGCCGCGGGGCTGGCGGCCAGCGCGGGCAGCGCCAGCACATCGGCATCGGAAATCGCCATATCGCCTTCGCGCGCCATCATCAGGATGGCATCGGGGGCTGCGGCCAGAATCGCCTCATCCGTCATCGGCTTGTAGCCCTGAAAGCCGGTGGCGGCATTTACCCCGCCCGCCAGCGCGATGATGGCTTCGGCCGATGACCCCTCGCCCCCCGCCATCACCCGGCCGCCCTGCAGCGACAGGATGAACAGCACGCGCTTCTTTTCGGCCACCGCATCGGCGGCGCTGCGCGCCTCGGCCAGACCGGCGGTCACCTGCGCCGCCAGCGTTTCCGCCTGCGTTTCGCGCCCCAAAGCCGCGCCGATCACGGTGATCTTCTGCGCGATGCCATCGGGGGCGAAACTGTCGGGCACGGTGACGTAATCCACGCCCGAGGCTTTCAGCACCTCCACCGTTTCCACCGGGCCTGCGCCTGCCTCGGCCAGGATCAGATCGGGGTTCACCGACAGCACGCCTTCGGGCGACAGTGCTCGCACATAGCCCACATCGGGCAGCGTGGTCAGGCTTTCGGGAAAGCTGGTGGTGCTGTCCCGCGCCACCAGCAGATCGGCAGCCCCGAGCGCCGCCGCAATTTCGGCCACGGTGCCGCCCAGNNCCACCACGCGCGCCGGTTCCGCCCAGGCGGGCGCAGCCAGCAACGACAGAACCAGCGCGGCGCGGATCATGCCGAAACCCCCGGCAAGGCGGCGGCCATCGCATTCCAGGCATCGGGCGGCGTGTCCTTGCGATAGGGGAAGATCTGCAGGATCAGATTGCCATCCTTGTCGAAGCCCTCGACCGAGACCGCATCGCCGGTGCGCGTGGGTTTCGTCACCCACCAGACCTCGGCGATGTGATCGGTGCGCAGATGCAGGTTGAAGCGCGGGTCCATGATGTTGAACCACGGGCCCATCATCATGGTCTTTTCCACCATGCCGCCATGGATCTGGATGCAGCCCATATTGCCCACGAAGATCATCACCGGAATGGCATCGGCCGCCGCAGCCTCCAGCGCCTGCACCACGGCGCCGGGCGCCAGTTGCCGCACGAAGGGCGCACCCGCCACGCGATAGGCGCCAAGCCGGTTCATCTTCAGCTTATGCACCAGCGACAGGAACTGATGGGTATCGGTCATCTTCTCCCATCCCTCGCGCAGCTCGGCCGCGCGGGCGGGATCGGCCTTGGCAGGCGTGGCATCGGGTCGCGGCGTGGGGGCCAGAGCGGCGGCACTACCCAGCGCCAGTTCGGCCACCAGCGCATCAAAGGCCGCCACATCGGAGGTGGCGCGCAGGTGGATCTTGTGCACCGCATCGCCATGCGCATCAAAGATCTGGATGCTGCGCTTGGTGCTGCCTTCGGCAGTTTCTTCCACCACGGCAAAGGCGTGTTTCCACTGCGAGGGGAAGATGCGCAGATCAATCTCGGTGCCCAGCACCATCGCGGCATGGGGGCCTGCGTGATAGGGTTCATAGACCCCCACCCGTTCATGCACGCAGCTTTCATTGCGGGTCAGCGCCATGATCTCGCCCAGCGTGCCCACCAGCGGCCCCAGCCGGTCCGGCGCGGCGTCGATTGCCGTGGCACCATGGCCCTGATGGGCGGCCACAAGCTCTGCCTCGGTCACCCCGATGGAGGCCGCGAAATCGCGCGCCCGGGCTTTGGGGGTTTCGATGCGCAGGCGGCGGATTTCGGCAGGGTCCGGGCGGTGCAGGGATGTGGTATCGGCCATGGGCTTCCTCATGCGGCTGAGCGGAGGCGCTTGATCTGGCGTGCCCGGGGCCGGGCTGGCTGCTTGCGCGGAATCTTGACTGTAATAGTCGGGATCACTAACCCCAGTTTCCTGACTTATCAAGTCGGAAATGCCGCGCCGCCATGCTGCTGCACCGCCAGAGGCGGGTTGCAGCAGATCGGTTCAGGGAAGGTGCAGGCAAAAGACGAAAGCGCGCGGTTCGGGGGCTGGATCGGGTGGGGTGCTGGCTTTGAAAGCTTGCTGCCTGCCGTCTGGCTGCCGTCGCATATGCGCAATCTGTCTTTCGACATTGGCTGTGGCGATGCAATCGCCTGCTGAAATCCGTTTACCGATTCGCAGCGCGCATGTCAAATTATTCTTTGCAATCAAATAGTTGACCTTTTTCGTGGGATATCGCCAGGCAAGTGTTTCCCTCGGAAATCCACAACCGTCCCCGCCTGCGAAATAGAAAAAGGGGGCGGTGGCCGCCCCCTTTTGTCTGCGCCTGTTCCGATCAGATGAAATCGAACATATTGCCGCGCAGATCGTTTTCCTCGAACCCTTCCAGCAGGATGCGGTTGTTGCCGATCACGATCAGCGTATCCAGCCCGCCATTGGCCTGCCGGGTATCCAGCGCATTGAACGACAGGCCGCGGCCCGACAGATCAATGATATCCGCGCCCGTGCGGAAATCGCTGATGACATCGCGGCCAAAGGCACCGGAGAACACAAAGCGATCCACCCCCGCCCCGCCTGACATCGTATCATTGCCGAAGCCGCCGTTCAGAACGTCATTGCCTGCCGCGCCGCGCAGCACATCCGCGCCGCCAGCGCCCTGCAGCTGGTCATTGCCGCCCTGGCCGTTCAGCGTGTCATTGCCATCATTGCCGCGCATATCGTCATTGCCCAGCCCGCCATTCAGCACATCAAGCCCGCCGCCTCCGATCAGCCGATCGGCCCCGCCGCCGCCGTCCAGCGTGTCATTCGCGGCGCCACCGTCCAGCGTGTCATTGCCGCCCGCGCCGCGCAGCGTATCATTGCCGCCATTGCCCAGCAGACGGTCATTCCCGGTGCCGCCGTTCAGCAGATCGCGCCCGGCGCCGCCGCGCAGCACATCATTGCCCGCCAGCCCGTTCAGCACATCGTCGCCGCCCAGCCCGCCCAGCGTATCGGGGCCAACCGTGCCGGTCAGCGTGTCATTGCCCGGCGACGGATCCTGCAGATTGCGGATATTCACCGTGAAGGTCCGCGTCTGGGTGCCGCCTGCGCCGTCATCCACCTCGATCGTCACCTGATGCGAGGTGGCGGTTTCGAAATCCAGCGCGCCTGCCACAACCAGCTGATTGCCGCTGATGGCAAAGCGCCCGCCTGCATCATCGGTCAGCGTGAAGCTCAGGCTGTCGCCATCGGGATCATTGGCCGCCAGGCTGCCGATCACCGTGCCCGCCGCCGAGTTTTCGTCCACGCTGTTGCCCGTCAGCGCAAGGCCGGTGGGCAGTTCGTTCACATCGCTGACGGCAATCACGAAGGTCTGGCTGGTGGTGCCACCTGCGCCATCGCTGACCTGCACCGTCACCTGATGCGAGGCGGCGGCTTCGAAATTCAGCCCCCCCGCCACAACCAGCTGATTGCCACTGATCGCAAACCGCCCGCCTGCAGTGTCCGTCAGGGTAAAGCTCAGCGGATTGCCTTCGGGATCGCTGGCCGACAGCGTGCCCACGATGGCCCCCACCGCCGAATTTTCGGCAATGGTGCTGGAAGACAGGCTGAGGGCTTCCGGGGCTTCGTTCACATTGGTTACGGTGATGGTGAAGGTCTGGCTGCTGGTGCCGCCCGCGCCATCGCTGACCTGCACGGTCACCTGATGGCTGCCCGCCGCTTCAAAGTTCAGACCGCCCGCCACGACCAGCTGATTTCCGTTGATCGCAAACCGCCCGCCTGCACTGTCGCTCAGCGAAAAGCTCAGCGCATCATCATCGGGGTCAAGCGCCGAAAGCGTGCCAACAACCGTGCCATTGGCAGAGTTTTCGGCCACAGTCGCCGCAGACAGGGTCGGCGCGTCCGGTGCGCCGTTGATATCCAGCACATCCAGGATCAGCGCGCCGCTGCCGGTATTGCCCGGCCCGATATCGCTGACGATCTTTGTGCCCGCCGCCGTGCCATCCGTCACCCACAGCTCGGCCCCATTGGCGGTTGTGGTGGCGACGAAATACACCAGATCGCCCACGCTGGTCATCTGGCTGGGGTTCGAACCGCCGGCGCCGGGTTCCAGCTCCATCACCAGGACCGTGCCGGTTGCCGTGCCGTCAGAGACCCAGAGTTCGTTCCCCAGCGTGCCGTTATTGGCCAGGAAGACAACCTTGCCGCTATCCCCCAGCGCTGCGGTAAAGCCCGCAGAATTGAGTGTGCCACTTGAAGCGCCGTTGAAGTTGATCACCTGCTTGGTGCCGGCCGATGTGCCATCGGTCACCCAAAGCTCGGTGCCTTCGCCGGCCGTGAAGGCATGGAAGAACAGATTGTCGCCGCTGGACACGAAAGTGCCGGCAAAAGAGCTGGCCGCGCCGGCGTTGATATCCTTGACAAGCTGTGTGCCGCCCTCGGTGCCATCTGTGCGCCAAAGCTCGGCACCATTGGCACCCGTGGATGCGTTGAAATATACGATTCCATCATGCAGCGTCAGATTGTTGGGATTGGAGCTGCCCGCGCCACTGAAAATGTCTTTCAGCAGAACGGTGCCATCCGCCGTGCCATCCGTCACCCAAAGCTCGAAGCCGTTGGTGGCATTGTTGGCCGAAAACAGCGCCACATTGCCAAAGGTCAACATGCCACCGGGCGAAGAACTGCCGGGCCCGGGATTGATGTCTTTCAGCAGCTGGGTGCCGAATTCGGTGCCATCACTGATCCAAAGCTCGCTGCCGGATGCGGTCGAGGCATTGAACAGCAGCTTGCCGTTCAGATCCGCCATCGGGATCGGAAAGGAATTGCCCGCCCCGGCCACGATATCCCGCACCATTCTCGTGCCCGCCGTGGTGCCATCGGTCACCCACAGCTCAAAGCCCGCAGCGGGCGTTGTCGCCAGAAAATAGGCCTGGTTGCCGACGGTCAGCAGCTGCTGCGGCAAAGAGCCGTTCACACCGAAATTCATATCGGCCAGAAGCTGGGTGCCCGGGCCGGTGCCATCGGTGACGAACAGTTCAGATCCCACGACGCCATTGCTTGATTCATAGATCATCTGGCCGTTCAGGATCGTGCTTGCGAAAGTGCTGAAGCTCGACGCCGCCCCGGGATTGAGGTCGGTCACGATCGAGGCGATTGTTCCGTTGGTATCTGCGCTGAACAGCTCTACCCCGAGCGTTCCATTCGTTGCGGCAAAGAGGATTCTGTGAGTCATGTTCCATGCCTTCAATTAAAGTAAGAATGTGGGAAGAATGACACAGGTTGCCCTTGGGTCAACTTTAATCGGGCCGATTCGCCGGGCCTGACCCCACCGCAAGCGGTATATCCACCGTCAGGGCCGGAACTTGCGGGCGATCCCCAGATGCGGCGATCCGGATTGGCGACGGCGGCCCCGGCAGCGGGCAGAAAAGGCCGATTTCCCGGCGCGCGCGGCTGTTTTCGGCCTGTTGATTCGGTGTTTTCGGCGCGGAATATGCCCGGATCTGGCCCGCGCAAGGCACCGGCGCATCCCTCCAACGCCCTGATCCGGGCGGCACAGGCAGACTTTTGCCCTGAAATGCACATTCCGCAGGATGTTTTGCCCGCGCCGGTATTTCACGGCACGATCCCATAGGGCGGCGCCCGGGGTAGGCCTTGGCGCAAGGGGCTTTGCACAGGCGATGCCTCTGCCCGTCACTCAATCCATCATGCTGGCAAGGCAGGAACTGGTGGGCCGTGACGGACTCGAACCGCCGACATTCTCGGTGTAAACGAGACGCTCTANNGCTCTACCAACTGAGCTAACAGCCCCCGCGCTTCCCCTAACGGATCGGTCCGGGCTGTGCAAGCCCCGCGCAGGCGCATCTGCCGCAGCGCTTCTGATGCGCGGGCGGCAAATGTCGTCAGACCGCAACATAACCGTCGCCTTGCCGATAATAATCTGTGGCAAATGCCGCAGGGTAGCAGCCCAGACGGTGGCGAATGGAACATCTTTCTTCCGATCAGCTTGCCCGCGCCACCGCCCTTCCCCTCGGGTCCGGCGGTCCGGCGGTTTCCATCATCGTGCCCCTGCGCGACGAGGCGCCGAACATCCGCGCCCTGGTGGCGGCCATTCACGAAAGCCTGCCGGGCAGCCACAGCTATGAAATCATCCTGGTCGATGACGCCTCGCGCGATGACACCCGGCAGATCGCGCTCGCGCTTGCGGCCGAGGCGCGGCGCGGCAACCTGCCGGATCTGCGGGTGATCGCGCATGACAGGGCAGGNNCAGGGCAGGCGGGCAATCCGCCGCCGTTCATTCCGGCGTGCGCGCGGCGCGCGGGGCGGTGATCGCCACGCTGGATGGCGACGGGCAGAACCCGCCGTCCAACCTGCCCGCGCTGATCGGCCCCTTGCTGGCACCGGGGCGCGATCCGCAACTGGCACTGGTCGCCGGGCAAAGGGTGGGGCGGCAAGATACGCTGTCAAAGCGTCTGGCCTCGCGTTTTGCCAATGCCCTGCGCGCGGCGGTGCTGCAGGATGGCACGCGCGATACCGGCTGCGGGCTGAAGGCATTTGACCGCGCGGCCTATCTGGCGCTGCCCTATTTCGATCATCAGCACCGCTTCCTTCCGGCGCTGTTTGCCCGCGATGGCTGGCAGATTGCCCATGTCGATGTGACCCATGCCCCCCGTCTTGCGGGCCGGTCGAAATACACCAACCTTCACCGCGCGCTGGTCGGGCTGACCGATCTGGCCGGCATGGCCTGGCTGATCCGCCGCCGCAAACGCGCCCGCCCTGTCGAACTTTCCCTGCCGGAGACGATATGACCCGCGAAGCGATCTGGGCCGCCCTGCATGTCACCAACTGGACCGAGTTCACCTGGGTCATGGTGGGGCTGGCCGGGCAGGTGATGTTCACCATGCGCTTTCTCGTGCAATGGCTGGCCTCGGAACGGCAGCGCCGCTCTGTCATCCCGATTGCCTTCTGGTATTTTTCGCTGGCGGGCGGGCTGGTGCTGTTCTCCTATGCGCTGTGGCGCAAGGATCCGGTGTTCATCATCGGGCAATCCACCGGGCTGGTCATCTATCTGCGCAATCTTTGGCTGATCCATGTCGAAAAGCATGAGCTGGGCCGCGCGGCCTGAGGCCCGCAGCCGGGGCGCCACCCTTGCCCTTGCGGCGCTTGTGCTGCTGACCGGCTGGCGGATCGCCTGGCTGGTGGTCGATCCGTCAGAACTTTATGTCGACGAGGCGCAATACTGGTTCTGGGGCACCGAGCTGGCCTTCGGGGCCTATTCAAAGCCGCCGCTGATCGGTTGGCTGATCCGTGCCGCGACCGAGCTGCTGGGCCAGACCACCTTTGCCGTGCGTGTGGCCGCGCCGCTGCTGCACGGGCTGACCGCCGCGCTGGTTCTGCTGCTGGCGCAGCGCTTGCTGGGCCGGGGGGCTGCGGTCTTTGCCGCCCTGTCCTATGCCAGTCTGCCCGCGGTGGCGCTGGGATCGGCGATGATTTCCACCGATACGCCGCTGCTTTTGTGCATCGCCGCCGCCCTGCTGCTGCTGCACGAGCTGGCGCGGCGCGGGCAGATCTGGCGCGCCTCGCCGGGGACGGCGGCCGCACTGGGCTGCGTCATCGGCCTCGGCTTCCTGTCGAAATATGCCATGATCTATGCGGTGGCGGGCATGTGTGCCGCGGCGATCGTGCACCGCAGCTGGCGCATCCGCCGCGCCGATCTGGCCGTGGCGGCGGTGCTGGCCCTGGCGGTGCTGGCCCCGAACCTGTGGTGGAACGCCAGCCATGATTTTGTCACCGCCCATCATCTGGCCGAAGATTCCGGCTGGCAGGGGCTGCGCCTTCACCCGATGCAGGCCCTGCGCTTCCTGCTGGAACAGTTCGCCGTCATGGGGCCGGTGCTGTTTGGCACCTGGCTGCTGGCGCTGCTGAACCCGGGGCGCGATGACGGGCCGTTGCGCGGTCTGCTGGCGGCTTCGGCGGTGATCTTGGGTATCGTCACCCTGCAGGCGCTGACAGGCCGGGCGCTGGCCAACTGGGGCGTGGGCTTCGTCGTGCCGGGCGTGATCGTGGTGGCCGCGCGGCTGGACCGGGCGCCGCTGCTGCGCGGCCTGTCGCTGGTGCTGGCGCTGGCCGTCACGCTGGCGCTGCCTGCGGTGCGGGTGCTGGGCACCGATTGGCGCCTGCCCGATGGCGCCTTGCTTCTGGAACGGTTTCAGGGCCGGGCAGCGGTATCGCACCGCGCCATCGGCTTCGCCCGCGATCACGGCGCCCCCATCCTTCTGGCTGCCGAACGCGATCTTCTGGCCGATCTGGCATGGCAGCTGCGCGCAGAGGACGGGCCGCAGGTTCTGGCTGCCCCGGCCCCGGATGGCATCCCGCGCCATCACTGGGATCTGGTCCGCCCCTGGCAACCGCAACCCGGCGCGCCAGTGGCACTGCTGGCCAAGGCCGATGCCCCGCCCGCCTGCGCCAACGGGCTTGCCCCCCTGCACAGCGAAAGCTGGACAGCCGGGCCGGGCTTTGCCGAAGGCCGCCGCTTCACACTCAGCCTGCTGCCGCCCGGCTGCCTGACCTCCGGTGAGGAAAAATGACAGATCCGCTGTTCACCCGCCTGCATATCGCCGCGCTGACGGCGAGCCTGTGCGTCGTCGTGGTTTTCTCGGCCTTTCCGGGGCTGGATCTGGCGGTGTCGCAGGTCTTTGCCGCACCGGGCGGCGGGTTTCGGGCGGCAGCGGTGCCTGCCATCGGGCTGCTGAATGCGGTGATCCGCCGGATGCTGGAACTGCTGGCCTTCGCCGCCGTGCTGCTGACGCTGCTGGCGGTGGTTCTGCGCTGGCGCCCGGCATCGGGTCTGGCCAACTGGGCCTTCCTGTCGCTGGTGCTGGTGGCCGGGCCGGGCCTGATCGTGAACCTGCTGCTGAAGGAATATTCGGGCCGCGCCCGCCCCGCCAATGTGCTGGAATTCGGGGGGCCGCATCCCTTCACGCCGATGCTGCGCGTGGCGGAGAATTGCAGCGGCAACTGCTCCTTCAGCTCGGGGGAAACGGCGCTGTCTTCCGCCCTGGTCTTTGCGCTTCTGGTGCTGTTCTGGCCGCAGATGGGGCGGCTGGGGCGCGGGGTGGCGCTGGCCATCGGGCTTGGCCTGATCGGGCTGACCCTGGGCCTGCGGGTGGCGCTGGGGCGGCATTTCGCCAGCGACGTGCTGTTTTCCGTCGCGGTTTCGGCCTTTGTCTGCCTCGGGCTGTACCGGCTGACGGGGCTGGCCACCGCGCGGGCCCGCTTCACCCCGGCAGCGCTGCGGGCCGATGGCCTGACCCTTGTGCAGATGCTGAGCGAACGGGCAGCCGCCCTGCTGCGCCGCCCATTGCCGACATGGTGGCCCCTGCCGCGATAGCCGCAGACTATCGCGCGATAGGGCTTTCAGATCATTGAAGAAATCCGCCCCGGCAGAATCAGCCGCCCAATCGCCGCCCGTCGCAAATGGGGTGCCGAGGTCGGAAATCGACGAAGCCTTGCCGGAACGGCGATTGCCATGGGCCACCGGCAGGGTCTAGCAGGGATGCAACACAAGACTGCCCCCTCCTCATGCCAGCCAAGACCGGATCCCGCTCATGAATGCTTATGTCCTGACCGTGCAATGCACATCCCGCCGTGGCATCGTTGCCGCGATTTCCACCTATCTGGCAGAGAGCGGCTGCAACATCACCGATTCCGCGCAGTTCGATGATGATCTGACCGGCAAGTTCTTTGCCCGCATCTCGTTCCGCGCCGAAACCGGCACCTCGCTGCCCGCCCTGCGCGAAGGCTTTGCCACGGTCGCCACCCCCTTTGGCATGGATTGGGCGATCCATGACGGCGCGCACCGCATGAAGGTGCTGCTGATGGTGTCGAACTTCGGGCACTGCCTGAACGACCTGCTGTATCGCTGGAAAATCGGGGCTCTGCCGGTCGATATCGTCGGTGTGGTGTCGAACCACATGACCTATCAGAAGGTTGTGGTGAACCACGATCTGCCCTTCCACCACATCAAGGTGACCAAGGAAAACAAACCCGAGGCCGAGGCCCGGCTTCTGGCCCTGGTCGAAGACAGCGGTGCCGAACTCGTGGTTCTGGCGCGCTACATGCAGGTGCTGTCGGATGCCTTCTGCGAAAAGATGTCGGGGCGGATCATCAACATCCACCACAGCTTCCTGCCGTCCTTCAAGGGCGCCAACCCCTACAAGCAGGCCTTCGAGCGCGGCGTGAAGCTGATCGGTGCCACGGCGCACTACGTGACCGCCGATCTGGACGAAGGTCCGATCATCGAACAGGACGTGGCCCGCGTGGACCACACCGACACCGTGGAAGACCTGACCGCGCAGGGTCGTGACACCGAGAGCCAGGTGCTGGCGCGCGCGGTGAAGTGGCACAGCGAACACCG
>DOMY01000234.1 GCA_003509785.1 Gemmobacter sp. | reverse complement strand
ACTTCCCGTACATCAGGTGCGATACCCGTGTGATCGCTCATCTCTCTCTCCCTCTTCGTGATGCGGCGCCGACGCGGGGGCCGGGTCGCAGATCTGCCGCAACGTAAACGACATGATGGGGAAAGCGTAACCATACTTATGGCCTAATCAACCAGATGCAGAGCGCCATCAGGCCAGCCAAACCGCTTCGGGGGTGATCGCTTTGCAAGCAATCGCTGCCCAGGCAATGCCCCGCGTCAATCTGCCGCGACCGGCAGGTGATCCGATTCCGCAGATCGGCATCCTTGAAGAGGCTGCAGTACCTGCACCGGGGATCAAGGCCGCACAGCGCGCGATCAGGGCCGCCGCGCCGCAGGGGCAGATTGCACCGCATCACAGCCGGGCCATGGTGATATTGCGGCCCTTCCTTGTATCGTAGCAACCGGGCCTGTAGCACTATTCCAAGCAAGCCCCCTGCCCTGTCACAGATGCGAGGCCGCATGTCCGATCCGCAACCTGCCCGCCCCGATCCCGTTCAGCCCGCCGATGCCGAGGCCCGCGCCCTGGCCTTTGCCCTGCTGACCGGGGCCAACCATGCGGCACTGGCTGTCACCGATCCTGAAACCGGCACGCCGGGCATCAGCCGCATCGCCTTTGGTTTGGATCCGCAGGGTTGCCCGCTGACCCTTGTTTCGGCGCTGGCACCGCATCGTGCCGCGCTTGCCGCCCATCCGGCAGCGGCGGTCATGGTGGGCGAGGTGGGCGACAAGGGCGATCCGCTCACCCATCCGCGCCTGATGATCCGGGTCATGGCCGAATTCATCCCGCGCGACAGCGCCGATCACCCCGCGATCCGGGCGCATTGGCTGCAGGCGCATCCCAAGGCAAAGCTTTATGTCGATTTCGCAGATTTCGCCTTTGTCCGCCTGCGCCCGCTTTCGGCGCTGCTGAACGGCGGTTTTGCCCGCGCCTTCCGGCTTGCCCCCGAAGATCTGCTGCCCCCCGTCTAGCACACCGGGCCCCGCAGGGCCCGGCATCAAGCCGAAATGCCGATCACGCGCGCCCGGTCATACCGGCTTGTCGCAGCGGATCGTCACCCAGACCTTGCCGCGCAGCGGTTCCGGCCAGCGCAACGTGATCCGGTCGCCATCATCGCCCTGTTCGGTGTCGCTGTGGGCGGCGGCGTAATTGGCCACATTGCCGCTGTCGCGCAGCGCCCCGTCCGCCACCACGCCGGAAACCACCAGCGCCCGCCCGTTGAACGGCAGAAACCCGCTGCCATTCACGGTCCAGGTTGCGGCCTCGCTGTTCTGTTCATGCGCGATCAGCAGCGGGTTCATCGTCACCTGCGACACACCGTTGAACGTATTGCCATCGAATACCAGATTGCGCGCCCGGCTGCGGTCCAGCCCCGCCTGCGTGGTATCCACCTTTTCCACCCGGTCAACAGCGGCATTGACGGTGCGGAAGATATTACCCGTCACGGTCAACCCGCTGATGAAATGCCCCGGCCCGCGCGGTTTCACCACCAGCCAGCGGAATGAAGGTGCCACATCGTTCACCGTGAAGATATTGCCGGTGATCGACAGCCCGCCGAAGGAAAACTCGCTTTCGAACCCCGGCTCGGGGTCATGTTCATTCGTCCATTCGATAAAGCAGTTATCGACGTAATTGCCGGTAAAGATCGTCTTGCAATTGGTGTTCGTCAGGATGACGCCCGCCTGCCGCAGCCCCTCGGTCTCGTCATCGCCCTGGAAGAAATGGTTGCCGACGAACANNTCCCGCGAAATGCGCAAAGCGCACGATGCGGTTGTCGCGCAGCTTCAGGTCATTGGCGTTGGAATTCAGCGCGATGGTATTGCGGTTCTGCGCCGGAATGTCCTGTTCATCCGACAGGAACTGGCACTGATCCACGATCATGCCCTGACAGCCCGACCCGATCGAGGTGATGCCGCGATCCTTCGGCCCGGTGAACACGCAATCCGCCACCCGGAAGGTCAGCCCGCTGGTGGCCAGCAGGATGCCGCTGGCCCGACCCGCACAGTTGAAATCAATATCGGTGATCTCGAACCGCGCCAGATTTTCGAAGCCCGAAAAATCCAGCATGTATTTGTAGCGGGTAAAGGTAAACGTCCGGGTGCCCGCAGCCCCCCACAAAGGCGCGCTCAGCGTCACGGTGCCCGCGCCCACGCTTTTTTCCTTCACATAGACTTCGCGCCCCACGCCGGTGCCACTGACCCGCGCGCCGACGGGGATGTTTTCCACATTGCCCACATTGGTCAGCCGCGTCGGATTGCCTGCGGTATAGGTGGCAATCGACGTCACCACATCATTCGACCAGGCGCCCGAACTGGCCGCAGCCAGCTGGCCATTGGTCAGCACCCGGCGGCTGCTCAGGCTGGTCAGGCCCGTCAGATTGGCCACATTGATCGGCCCTTCCAGCTGCACGGTGCGCCCGGCCATGTCGAACACCACATGATCGGTGAAATAGAACAGCGTTTGCAACCCGCGCCGGAACCCCTCCAGCTCACTGCCAAAAGCGGCGGAATAGGTGGTCAGATCATAATTGCGGGTGCAGGTCAGCCGGTGATCGGCGGGCATGGTGATGCGCCCTTCAAACCGCACCGGATTGCTGAACGTCAGGTTCGCGGCAATGCGATAAGTGCCTTCGGACACCAGAACCGTGCGGCCGTCTGCCGCATCATCGGCGGCGGCAAAGGCTGCGGCATCATTGGTGCTGCCATCGCCCAGCGCGCCGAAATCGCGCACATCCACCACATCCAGCATCTTGCGGTGGAACACCTCTGTCACATCCTCGATCACCAGATCGTCGATCCGCACCACCCCGCCGGTCGCCCCGGTCAGATCCAGACCGAAATGGCCATAGGCAGGCTCGATCCCCCAGACCAGATCCACGCCCTGCCGGTTGCCGGACCCGACGATGGCGCTGACCGTAACCACCTCGCCATAGCTGGTCAGCGCCACCACCGGCCCCGCCACCGGCACAGCGACTGCCGATCCATTGGCCCGCGCCGCATAGGCCGCGATCCGCACAGAGGACATACTGCCCGCCACCACCTTCACCCGCGCGGTGATGCGCAGATACAGCCCCGGCCGGATCGGCGTTTCACCCTTGTAGCGCAGCCGTTGCACCGTTTCGGTCTTCTGCAGCTCCAGACAGCCGCCAAAATCCTGATCGGCGGGCACCAGCGCGGCATCGGGCGCGCTCGCATAGGNNCCCCCCGCGACCATTGGCCCAGACCCGCCGAAAACGGCGGCGGCATCAGCTGCAGACCATCGGTAATTGCCATATTCATCTGTCGGACCCTCGCACCGCTCTTCCGGGCGCCTCGCGCGCCAATGGGTCCGACCAGTATCAGCGCAGGGTTAACGCCGCCCCGCCCTGCCGTGCGCTGCCCGCGTCACGGCGCAACACCTGCCTTCAGGCGACAGGTTCCGGCTCGGTCACAATCCGCACACCGTTGATAAGCCAGCCCTCGGCCGTTTCCAGCATCTGATATTCCAGCACATGGCCGCGCCCTTCGGCATCGGTCACCAGCACCCGCTGCAAGACCATGCCCGGCTGATCCTGCTGACCCAGCATCCGCACCGCGCCCGGTTGCCAGACCATCGGATAGCCCTGCGCCACCATGCGCCCGAAATTTTCCGCCGATCCGAAAATGCTCTGGATCGAGGGCGAGTNNCCCCCGCCACATCCCCGGCGCGAAAGGCCTGGATCTGCCCCTCGATCACCGGGGCAATTCCGGGTTCGCGCTCCTGCGCTTGCAACGGCGCGGCGAGCAGGGCCAGGAACACAACTTTAACAGGCAAGCGCATGTCATCTTCCTTTCGCATAATGTTTACACGTAAGGTGTAGGTCGCCGGTCAAGCCCGGCAAGGCCACCATAGCGGAGCCCCCATGACATACCGTTTCGAGCTGCAGGATGCCTCGTTGACCGAGGCCATGCGCCGTATCGTGCGGCAGGAAATCACCCCGATCCTCGGCCATCTTCAGGAAGACCATCTCGCCCCCACCGTGGTGCATGACATCCGCAAACGGGTCAAGAAACTGCGCGCCCTGCTGCGGTTGGTCCGGCACGGGATGCGCGATGTGCAGGCGGCCGAAAATGTCATCCTGCGCGATGCCGGTCAGGCACTTTCGGGCAGCCGGGATGCCGCGGTGCGGCTGGCTACCTTCGACCGGCTGATCTCTGGCAATTCCGACAGCGCCATCCTCGCCCTGCGCGCGCATCTGGTGGCCGAAGCCGCCATGCCCGCCCCGCCGCCGCCGGATATGCGGCAGATCTTCACCGATCTGGCGCATCGCGCCGCCGAATGGGAACTGCACGGATCGGACCGCCGCATCCTGGGCGAAGGCCTGGCCGAAACCCGCAACCGTGCCCGCGCGGCCATGCGCGCCGCCCGCGCCTCCAGCAGCGACGAGGCGCTGCATGACTGGCGCAAACGGGCCAAGGATCACTGGTATCAGGCCCGGCTTTTCACCGCCATCTGGCCCGAGGTCATGAAGCCGCTCATCATCGAAGCCGATCGTCTGGGCGAGGCTCTGGGCGATCACCATGATCTGGCCGTGCTGGCCGACCATCTGCAGGCCCTGCCCGAAGACGTGGCCCGCCCCGAAGCGCAGCAGCTTGTCACCGCACTGGCCCGCGATGCACAGCAGGCGATCGAGGCCACCGCCTTTCCGCTGGGCGCCCGCCTGTTTGCGGGCGACCCCGAGGAAATGGCCGATCTCTGGCTGAAATGGTGGAAGATCTGGCGCGCCCAGCTGGGCTGAGGCGCCTATCCCGGCCCGGCGGGGGGCTGTCTGCCCCCCGCACCCCCCGAGGATATTTGGACAACGGGAAGGGGAAAGCGGGGGGGAAGGGGCAAGCGGGGCGCCGCTTTTGCCCGGAAGGATATGCAATCCCCTCCCTGCACAGAGAAGGGATCAGGGGGGGGCCGGTTCAGGCAGCCAGTTCGCCCGCCAGCCCCCGGTCGATCAGCGCGATGGTTTCTTCCACGCCATAAAGCGCCACGAACCCGCCAAAGCGCGGCCCGTCGGATGCGCCCAGCAGCACCTCGTAGAGCGCCTTGAACCAGTCGCGCAGCGGCTCGAACCCGTGATCCTTGCCGACGGCGAAGACCATGCTTTGCAGCGCCTCGTCATCCAGCCCGCCGTCCCAGGCGGCCAGCCGGGCACGCAGATCCGCGATTGCCGCGCGTTCCTGATCGGTCGGCAGGCGGAAGCTGCGGGTCGGCGCGATCTTGTCGGCGAAATAGCGCACGGCAAAGCCCGCGGCGGCATCCAGATCGGGGTTCGCCTCGGGCGAGGCTTCGGGCGCATAGCGCTTGATGAAGCCCCACAGCCCCTTGGCATCCTTGGCCCCCGCCACCGAAGCCAGGTTCAGCAGCATCGAGAAGGGCACCACCATCTTCGATTCCGGCGGCTGGCCGCCATGGATATGCCAGACCGGGTTGTTGACCTGCTGATCCACATCCTGTGCCGGATAGGCGCGCAGCTGCTGGTGATATTCATCCACCGCCCGCGGAATCACGTCGAAATGCATCCGCTTCGCCGTCTTGGGCTTCTGATACATGAAATACGACAGGCTTTCGCTGGAGGCATAGGTCAGCCATTCGTCGATGGTCAGCCCGTTGCCCTTGGATTTCGAGATCTTCTGCCCCGCCTCATCCAGGAACAGCTCGTAGGTCATATGTTCCGGCTTGCGGCCGCCCAGCACTTCGCAGATCCCGTCATAGATCGGCGTGTTGGTCGAATGGTCCTTGCCATACATCTCGAAATCGACGCCCAGCGCCGCCCAGCGGGCGCCGAAATCGGGCTTCCACTGCAGTTTCACTTGGCCGCCGGTCACCGGCAGCGTCCATTCCCGGCCATCTTCGTCATCGAAGGTGATGGTATGGTTGACCGGATCGACGTTCTTCATCGGCACATACAGCACCCGCCCGGTTTCCGGATGGATCGGCAGGAAGCAGCTGTAGGTCTGCTGGCGTTCCTCGCGCAGCGATTTCAGCATGATCGCCATGATGGCATCATAGCGTTCGGTCGCCAGCTTCAGCGTGTCGTCAAAGCGGCCGGAGCGATAGAATTCCGTCGCGCTGATGAATTCATATTCAAACCCGAACGTATCCAGGAACCGCCGCAACATGGCATTGTTGTGATGGCCGAAGCTGTCGTATTTCCCGAAAGGATCGGGCACCGAGGTCAGCGGTTTCTGGATATTGGCGTGCAGCATGTCCTGGTTCGGCACGTTTTCGGGCACTTTCCGCATGCCGTCCACGTCATCGGAAAAGCAGATCAGCCGCGTCGGAATGTCGCTGATGACCTCGAAGGCGCGGCGGATCATCGTCGTGCGCGCCACCTCGCCAAAGGTGCCGATATGCGGCAGGCCGCTGGGGCCATAGCCGGTTTCAAACAGCACATAACCCTTTTCCGGCGCCTTCTTTTCATAGCGTTTGAGGATCCGGCGGGCCTCTTCAAAGGGCCAGGCTTTCGATTTCATCGCAGCGTCACGAAGGGCGGACATCGGCGCATCCTCAAGGTTCATCATCGCGGGCCCCATGCCCGCCAAACCCCCGTGTCCTATTGCCGCCCCCGCCCGGCGTCAATATTCTAAGGCCAAAGAACAAAGGAACCCGCCGTGCCCGATACCGCCCCCTCGCTGTCCCCGCAGGATGCCCTTGTCGCCGTGATGGTGGCAGCCTCGGCCTCGGATGAAAACATGCGCACCGCCGAACTGGTGGCGATCACCCGCATGGTCAACCATATGCCGGTCTTTGCCGATTACGATGCCGACCGCATCCGCCGCGTCAGCCGCACCGTATTTGACCTGTTCGAAGAGGAAGAAGGGCTGGATGCGCTGTTCGGCCTGATCCGCGATACATTGCCGGAACGGCTGTATGAAACCGCCTATGCGCTGGCCTGCGATGTGGTCACCGCCGATGGCAAGCACAGCGAGGTCGAACTGCGGATGCTGGAGGAAATCCGGCACGAGCTGAACATTGATCGCCTGCACGCCGCCGCCATCGAATGGGGCACCCGCGTGCGGCACATGATGCCCTGATCCGTCGGCGTGCCGGGTCACGCGTAAAGACGGGTCAGGCGTAAAGGCCGGCCCAGCGCGCCACCAGCTGCCCCTGCAACAGCCGGGCGCGTTTGGCCCAGGCCTCGCCGCCCGGCGGACGCTCGCGGTCTTCGGGGGGCAATGCGGCGCGGCGGGCCAGATCGCCCGACAGGATGGCAAAGGCCAGCCGCCGCCCGCCCGGCGGGTCGATATATCCCGCAAGGGTGGAGACGAAGTTCAGCGTGCCGGTCTTGGCCTGCACCCGCACCGGATGCCCCTTGGCCACCCGGCCTTCGGCATCGCGCATCCCGTGGTCTTTCAGCAGCGCGGGCAAAGCCCCGCCCGCCTGCCCCGCCATCAGCCGCGCCAACTGCACGGCAGAGATGCGCGATCCCGCCCCCAGCCCCGAATGATCCGCGATCTGCGCCGCCACCCCGTGCCGCAGCCGCGCCCATTCCTGCATCGCGCGGGCAGATCCGCGCAGACTGGCCGCCTGCGACGCGGTCAGCCCGGCCACTTCGGCCGTCAGATTGGTGGAATGTTTCAGCATGTCGCGCAGGATCAGATCCAGCGGCGCGCTGTCATGCCGGGCCAGTTCGCGGGCTGCAGGCAGCTGGTCCAGCAGCACCGGCGCGGGCAGCTTGATGCCCTGCGCTGCGCACAGCGTCTGGAACACCTCGCCCGCATAACCCGCCGGATGGCGCACCGGCAGCCAGCGCGCGCCCCCCTTGCCCAGCGCGGCCGAGGCGACGGACCATTGCTCGTCCCCCTCCCAGGCGAAGACCGGCAGATCCCGCTGCACCACCCGCACCCGCGCCAGATGCACCGGCGGCATGAACCGTTCGGCCCGGGCATCCATGCGCAGCGTCCAGTCTGCCCCCGCCCGGCGCCACTCGAAATGCACGCGGTTGAAATTCAGGTTCAGCCCGCCGATCGCCGGATTATACCCCACGAAATCCGGCTGCTCGCCGTCGATCCGGTCCAGCGCCGGCAAGGCCCCGGCCCAAAGGGCAAAGCGCCCGGTCACGCCGCGCAGCCCCGTCGCCGCCAGCCGCGCCACCAGATCGCCCAGCATATCGGTATCCAGCGCCGGATCGCCGCCGCCCGCCAGAATCAGATCGCCCTGCACGATCCCGCCCGAAACCGGCCCGGTGGCCAGCACCCTTGTGGCAAAGCGGTGCGATGGCCCCAGCCGGTCCAGCGCGAAACCCGCCGTCACCGCCTTCATCACGCTGGCCGGGGGCAAGGGCTGATCGGCGTCACGCGCCTCAAGCACCGCCCCGGTCGTGGCATCCATCACCACGAACCCCACCGCGCCACCCAGCTTGGCTGCCGTCACCAGCCGGTCTGCCGATCCGGGCAGCACAGGCGGGGCGCCCCCTGCGCCGCGCCGCCGCGGCATCAAGGACACGGCCGGCGCCTCGGCCCAGGCCGCGCTGGCCGCACCTGCCAATACCCCTGCCAGAAGCCCCCGCCGGGTCAGCTGCATCTTCGGCCCCATCCTTGCCACATCCCGCCCTGTTTAACCATTTCCGCCCGGCTGTAACCACCCTTCACCGGGATGTGAGCCGCATATGCAAAAACCCCGCAGGGCAAGGCCCACGGGGTTTCTGCAACGTCTTGCGATCACCTGCCCGACAGAAGCCGGACAGCCGGGCCTCAGCCCTGCGACAGCTTCGCCTCAAGCGCGGCAATCCGGGCCTCCAGCGCCGCGTTTTCCTCGCGCGCCTTCACCGCCATGGCGCGCACGGCGTCGAATTCTTCGCGCGTGACGAAATCACGGTCTGCCATCCAGCGGTCCACCAGCCCTTTCATGGCGGTTTCGGCTTCGGTCTTGGCGCCCTGGGCCACGCCCATGGCATTGGTCATCAGTTGCGACATGTCGTCGAAAAACTTGCTGCGGGTCTGCATGGGCTGCTCCTCGTGTTGCACACGGCTGCTCCTCGTGTTGCACATCTATATGCGGTGGCCGCCCCCCGCCTGCAAGATGGCGCGCTGGTTGACAATGCCGCAGCCCCGCCCGACAAGGCATCAAACGGACCATCAGCCGAGGCCCGAATGACCTACATCACCTTCCCTAACCTGTCGCCCGAGATTTTTTCGATCAGCCTTTTTGGCATCACCTTTGCGCTGCGCTGGTATGCCCTGGCCTATATCGCCGGGCTGCTGATCGGCTGGCGGCTGGTCTTGCGGGCGCTCCGCGCACCCGGTCTCTGGGCCGATGGCGCGCCGCTTTCCTCCGAACAGCTGGACAGGCTGCTGACCTGGATCATCTTCGGCGTGGTACTGGGCGGGCGGCTGGGCTTCGTGCTGTTCTATCACCCGGCCTGGTATATCATGCACCCGGGCGACATCCTGAAGGTCTGGGAAGGCGGCATGTCCTTCCATGGCGGCGCGGCGGGCGTGTCGCTCGGTATTCTCTACATGGCGCGCAAGGAGAAGCTCAGCTGGCTGCGCATCCATGATTATGTCGCCTGCTGCGTCCCCTTCGGCCTGTTCTTCGGCCGTCTCGCTGTTTTCGTGAATGGCGAATTGTGGGGCAAGGAAACCGACGGTCCTTGGGGCATCATCTTTCCCACCGGTGGGCCGTTCCCGCGTCATCCCAGCCAGCTTTACGAAGCCGCGCTGGAGGGAGCCGTGCTGTTCGCCATCCTCGCCTTCGCCTTCTGGCGCACCCGCGCGCGCTATCAACCGGGGATGTTGGTCGGCATCTTCCTGCTCGGCTATGGCTGCTTCCGCTTAAGCGTCGAATATGTGCGCGAGGCCGATGCCCAGTTGATG
>DOMY01000225.1:458-4635 GCA_003509785.1 Gemmobacter sp. | reverse complement strand
GGCGGGCGAGGTGGTGGAAACCGGCGCCTATCCCCGCGTCCGTCTGGACAATGGCGGCGAGGCGGTGGCGGCCATCGCCACCACGGCGGCGGATCAGGGGATGAAGGTCAATCTGGGGGTGCGGCCCGAAGATCTGGTGGCGACCGATGGCCAGCCGCTGTTCACCGGCGAGGTGGAATTCACCGAAGCGCTGGGCGAGGTGACGCTGCTGTATTTCCGCCGTCAGGGCGAGGCGGCGCAGGTGGTGGCCAAGCTGCCGGGCATCAACCCCGGTCTGCGGCACCGGCAGGTCAGCCTGACCGCCGATCCCAAGAAGATCCACCTGTTTCACAACGGGCGCTCGCTGCTCTACCGCTGACAGCAGCAGCAACCACAGCGCCGAGATGGCCGCCGCGATCAGCAGCGGCAGCCAGAGCGTGAAACGGGGCGGAGGCGGCAGGTTTTCCATGCCGCCTTCATCTCATGTAAAGATTTCCGGCCCGTTAATCGGCGCATGGATATCATCTGGATCACAAGCGAATCGGATTGGCGGCTGCCCTGGCCCGTGGCCCTGCAGCAATGCTGGGCCTATGGGCAGGCCATGGCGCGACTGGGTGCAAGGGTGCGGCATGTGCTGCTGCGGCAGGGCGGGCAGGTGATTGCCGCGGCACAGATGCTGGAACGGCGGGGGCTGCGCGTCATCAATCGGCCGCCGGGGCAGCCGGGGCCGCTGCTGCGCAGGCTGGCGCGGTTCCCGGGGCTTACCCTTTGCACTGGGGCGGTGGGGCATGGCTTCGTGCCGCTGGTCACGCCGCGCTTTCATGCCGAATGGGATCTGCGCCCCGACCCTGCCGATCTGCGGCGCGGCATGCAGGGCAAATGGCGCAACCGGCTGCGGCGGGGCGAAACCCTGCCGATCCGCGAAGGCCCGGCAGGGGGGATGATGGATCTTGCGGCGCGCTGCGATACGCTTGCCCGGCAGCGCGGGTTTCGCGCCCTGCCGCCCAGCTTTCTGGCTGGGTGGGAGGGCGGGCGGCTGGTGCTGCACTGGTCGCCGGGTGGGCGGCTGGCGGCGGGGATCGTGGTGCTGATCCACGGGCAGGGCGCCACCTATCACTGCGGCTGGACCTCGGCCGAAGGCCGCGCCGCGCAGGCCCATGCCACCATGCTGTGGCAGGCGGCGCTGGTGCTGCGCGGGCAGGGGGTGCAGCGCCTTGATCTGGGCGCGGTGGATGCCACGAACCCCGGCCTTGCCCGGTTCAAGCTGGGCACCGGCGCGAGGCTGGTCAGCCTCGGCCCATCCTCACTCGTTCTGCCGGGATGACCGCGCATGAAAGATGAAGCCCAGAAAGTTCAGCAGCACCTGCGCCGCCAGGATCGCGGTCGATTGCGTCGGGTCGTAATCCGGCGCCACCTCCACCAGGTCGATGCCCACAACCTCGTGCTGCTGCGCCAGGCCTTGCAGGATCTCCAGCACCTCGTAATACAGAAACCCGCCATGCGAGGGCGTGCCCGTCCCCGGCGCGATCGAGGGGCAGAAGCCGTCAATGTCGATGGTCACATAGACCCGCGCCCCCGGCGGAATGCGCGCCAGCACCGCCTCGGTCCCCAGTTTGCGCACCTGCCGCACCGAAAGGATATCATCCCCCATGGCCCGCGCGGCCTCATAGCCGTCCTTCGCGGTGGAACTGACGTTGCGGATGCCCAGCGCGGTGATCCCGGTGACATGCGCCTGCTCTGCCGCCCGCCGCATCGGGTTGCCATGGCCATGCCGTACCCCGTGCCGCACATCGACGAAATCCAGATGCGCGTCGATCTGCACGATATGGATCGGCCCCTGATCGGCAAAGGCGCGGATGCAGGGGATGTTCACCGAATGATCGCCGCCGATCACCACCGGCAGCGCCCCCGCCTTCAGCATGGCGCGCACCCCGGTTTCGATATTGGCATGGCTGGTTTCGGTATCGGTATGCACGATATCGGCATCCCCGATATCCACGATCCGCACATCGCCGCCCAGATAGATGCAATCATCCTCATGGTCATAAGCCCCGGCATGGCCGAAGGAAAACAGGGTCGAGGCCTCGCGCACCGCCCTTGGCCCGAAGCGCGCGCCGGCCCGGAACTGCGTGCCGAAATCAAAAGGCGCCCCCATCACCGCCACATCTGCGGCAATCGCGCCCCAGTCCTGCACATAGGGCCGTTTGCCAAAGGTGGAAATGCCGACGAAAGGCAGGTTCAGCCGCCCGGTTTCATAGCTGCCGCTCATGGTTCTCTCCCTGTTGTGCTGCGGGATGCTGCCGTGGCGCGGGCACGCTGGCAAGATGGCCCGAACTCTGCGCGGCCCGGCCCTGTGGCAATGCTGCATCTTGCCTGTGCGGCCGCATCGTCTAGGCATAGGGCAGGACAAGGAGCATGTGATGGCCGACCCGAAGCCCTTCCGCCCAAAGCAGTTTCCCCCGCCGGAATTTCCGCCGCGCCGCCCGGCGCTGTTTGCGCGGATGCCGCCTGCGGTCTTTCCGGCGATCATGGGGCTTCTGGGCCTTGGCCTCGGCCTGCGGCGCGGGATGGAGTATCTGGGCCTGCCGCCCGGCCCGGCAGAGATGCTGCTGGGCGCCACCCTGGCGCTCTGGGCCTTTGCGGCTTTCGGATATGCGGTGAAACTGGCGCGCAGGCCCGGCGTTCTGGTGGAGGATATGCGCATCCTGCCGGGCCGCGCCGGCCTGTCCGCGGCGGTTCTGGGGGCGCTGCTTTCTGCAGCCGCCCTGGTGCCCTACAGCGCCCCGGCCGCCTGGGCCCTGCTGGGGGTGGGTCTCGTGCTGCAGGCGGGCCTCGCCGGGCTGGTGCTGCGACTGTTCTTCACGACCCCGGCCGAGGCTCGCGAAATCACGCCGGACTGGCACCTGCATTTCGTGGGTTTCATCATCGGCGCGCTGTCCGCCGTGCCTTTGGGCGCCGATCTGCTGGGCCGGGTGATCCTGTTCGCCACACTGCCAGTGGCGGGGGCCATCTGGCTGGCCTCGGCGCTGCAGCTGATCCGCCGCATCCCGCCCGCCCCGCTGCGCCCGCTGCTGGCCATCCATCTGGCGCCCGCCAGCCTGCTCGCCACCGTGGCCGCCAGCCTGGGCTTGCCGCAGCTTGGCCTCGGTCTGCTGGTTCTGGCGGCGGCGCTCTTCCTCGGGCTGCTGGCCTGTCTGCGCTGGCTGACCCAGTCGGGCTTTTCCGCGCTCTGGGGCGCCTTCACCTTCCCGCTGGCCGCCTTCACCTCGGCACTTTACGCCAACGGCTTTGGCGCCACAGGCACCATCCTGCTGGTGGCCTGCCTTGCCATCGTGCCCGCCATTGCCTGGAAGGTCTGCACCGCCTGGGCCAAGGGCAGCCTTGCCGCCAAGACCAACGCGGCCGAGGCCTAGATCTGCGCCACAAAGCCCCGTGCCAGCATCAGGCCGATGCGGTCGGCCTCTGCCCCCGCCGTCGCGGCAAGGCCGGGATGCGCCGCCGCCCAACCCGGATGCAGTTCCTCGATCAGCGCGGGGAACTCGCGGCTCCAATCCGCCACCACGGCGCGGCTCGCCTCGAAATGGAACTGCGTGCCATAGGTGGCGCGCCCGATGCGGAAGGCCTGCTGCACCGCCCCGGCAGACTGGCCCAGATGCAGCGCGCCTTCGGGCAGGGTGAAGGTGTCCGAATGCCACTGGAACACCGGAAAGGCGCCGGGCAGGGCAGCGAACACCGGATCTGCCGCCGCCGCCCCGGTCAGCTCCACCGCGCACCAGCCAAATTCCGGCGCCGTGCCGATGTGGTTTTCGGCACCAAAGCCGCGCGCCAGGATCTGGCTGCCCAGACAGATGCCCAGCACCGCGCGATCCGCTGCTGAAAAGGCCCGCATTCGCCGCGCCAGCTCCGGCAGATAAGGGTGGCTGTCATCGGCCCGCGCGTCCTGCTCGCCGCCAAACACCACCAGCGCCTCATAATCTGCCAGCTCGGGCAGCCGCCCGTCGGCCCAGGGGCGATAGACCCCGATCCGCGCCGCCGCCTCGTGCAGCGCCACCCCCACCTGACCGTGATGGGTGATCCGGGTATTTTCCACGATGGCCATGCGCATGCCGCTCTCCATTGCTTGCCGCCGCCATCCTGCATGACGCCGCCGCGGCCTCAAGCCCCCGCGCGCCTTCCCCCTTCCCGTTGTCAAAATATC
>DOMY01000225.1:217-399 GCA_003509785.1 Gemmobacter sp. | reverse complement strand
ACACCCGCTCCATCCGGATGAACATCCCGCTGCTGTCTTCGGCGATGGATACCGTCACGGAAGGTCGCATGGCGATTGCCATGGCGCAATCCGGCGGGATCGGCGTGATCCACCGCAATCTCGACATCGAGGCGCAGGCCCGCGAAGTGCGCCGGGTCAAGCGCTTCGAAAGCGGCGTGGTC
>DOMY01000225.1:0-183 GCA_003509785.1 Gemmobacter sp. | reverse complement strand
GTCCTGATGAAGGCCCGCCGCATCGAAAAGCTGCTGGTGACCGATGGCACCGGCAAGTTGACCGGCCTGCTGACGCTGAAGGATACCGAACAATCGGTGCTGAACCCCCATGCCTGCAAGGACGAGATGGGCCGCCTGCGCGTCGCCGCCGCATCCACCGTGGGCGATGCCGGGTTCGAACGC
>DOMY01000215.1 GCA_003509785.1 Gemmobacter sp. | reverse complement strand
CGCCGTTCAGCGTGTCGTTGCCCCCATCGCCGCGCAGCACATCGGCGCCGGCCTCGCCCAGCACGGAATCGTTGCCCGCCCCGGCGGAAACCGTGTCATCGCCCGTGCCGGCTTCGACGATATCATTGCCGATCCCGGCCGAGAGATTGTCGTTATCAGCCCCGCCATAAAGCGAGTCATTGCCCGCCCCGGTCGAGATCCGGTCGTTGCCGTCGCCGCCAACAACGCTATCGGCACCTTCGCCGTTGCCGCCGATGATCGTATCATTGCCCGCGCCGCCAAACAGGTTGTCGTTGCCTGCGCCGCCATTGATGTAATCGTTGCCCGCATCCCCCAGCAGGGTATCGGCACCGTCGCCACCGTCGAGCCGGTCATTATCGGCACCACCGTCGATGCTGTCGGCACCAGCTGCGCCAATCAGCGTGTCATTGCCCGCGCCGCCAAGGATCGTGTCATTGCCGGCTTCACCGAAAATCCGGTCTGCCCCGCCCAGGCCGCTGGCGGTATCGTCGCCGGTGCCCAGTTCGATCAGATCAACGTTGTTGGTGCCGGTCACGCTGTCATTGCCCGCGCCGGTATCCAGCGGTTCATCCGACCAGTCATGCAAATCGGGGTTGCCGACGATCAGATCGGCTTCAACCGAGCCGGTGAAGGCATCGGTCAGTTCCGGCCGCACGATCTGGCCGGGTTTCATCGCGGTCGATGTCCAGGTCGAGGCGTTGGAGTTGGCGATGGAACCGCCGAAAACCGCGTTATATCCGGCAAGGTTGGTGATGGCGGGCAGGTCATCGCCAGTCATCGCAAAGAAATAGTCAACCGCGCCGATTTCCACCTTCATCATCAGGGTGAAATTGGTTTCATCGCCATCGGTCCAGCGCACCTGCGCCACGGAAACATCGGTGTTCAGGTCGATTTCGGTGCCGTTGATGGTGATCGACGGGGCAGAGCCCACGACATCATCCGGGTCAACCGTGATCGGCGAGTAATCCACAAGCGATGGCGTGTCGATCGAGTAGCGGAAGCTGAAAGCGCTCGATGTCACGATAGTCATGTCTGCTGCGGCAAAGGCGTTGGGAACGCCCGCAGCGTAAGAAACCTGATATCCGGCCAGCGTCGTTGTCGTCATGTCATGTCCTCTTGCACAAAACGGGCCGTCAATCGCCCACGATGAAAGCGTGTTAGCCGCGATCCGGGGCGGAAATGTGGAAATGCAGTGGCTTGTTGTGCCTTTTTAGAGGCGTTCGCCCGCTACGGGAAATTTCTGCGCCGACAGGTCAGCCGCGGGGCAAGAGCCGCATCAGCAGGCTGCCAAGCGCCGTGAAGCAGGTGATGCCAATGGCCAGCGGCAGTGGCGTGCCATTGAACGCAAGGCCCACCGGCATCGCCACCAGTGCCGCAACCACCGTGGCAATCGCCCCGGTCCCGGATGCGGCCAGCCCGGCCACATGCCCCACGGGCTCCAGCGCGATGGCGTTCAGATTGCCCAGCGTCAGCCCCGCCATCATGAAGACAGTCACCGTCCAGCCCAGAAACAGGCCGAAATAGACCACCTCTGGCAGGGCAGGCAGGGCAAAGGCCACAATCAGCGCAAAACTGCCCGAACACAGGATCTGCATCAGCAGGGTGGCCCGCACCATCAGCCGCATCCCCAGCCGCACCACCAGCGCCGCATTGATCATGCTGGCGCTGCCCGCCAGAACCGCGATCAGGGCAAACCACAGCGGAAAGTTGTCGGCCCGGCCAAAGGTCGTGTCGAAAATCTGCTGGGTGCTGGCCAGCATGGCATAGAGGCAGGCAAAGCACAAAGTCTGCACCATGGTGGCCACCGCCACCGTACGGATCGAAAACACCTCGACCAGCGTGCGTGCCAGACTGCGCGGCGACAGCGGGCGCCGGGCGGCCGGCGGCAGGGTTTCGGGCTGCCGCAGTGCCAGCCAGATCATGCCGCAGACCGAAAAGGCGATGAAGGCCACAAAGATGCCCCGCCAGCCCGCCGCCGCAATGATGAAGCTGCCCAGCAGCGGTGCCACGGCCGGCACCAGCGAAAAGATCATCATCGCAAAGCTGACGATCCGCGCCATCTCGCGCCCCTTGTACTGGTCGCGCACCATGGCCAGCGATACGATGCGCGGGGCCGAAGCGCCGATCCCCTGCAGCAGCCGTGCCGCCAGCAGCAGATCCAGGCTGGGGGCAAAGGCCGCCATGGCACAGGCGATGCAATACAGCAGCGCCCCCCACAGGATCACCGGCCGCCGCCCGAACCTGTCGGACAAGGGCCCGACAGCAAAGGTGCCAAGTCCCATGCCCATCACAAAGCTGATGACCACCAGCTGCGCCCGGTTGGCATCCTCGGGCGACAGGGCCGCGGCGATGGTGGGCAGCGCAGGCAGCATCGCGTCGATGGAAAAGGCCACCGTCGCGAACATCATGGCAATCAGCGCCGTGAACTCCGGCAGCGGCAGGCGTCGGGTCGGCGCGTTCATGCCTTGCCCTGTGCCGCAAGCTCGTCGATCACCTGAGCCCAAAGCTGCGGCGGCTGCGCGCCCGACAGCGCATATTGATCCGCCACGATGAAGGTGGGCACCGCCGTGATGCCCTTTTCCCGCGCGTTCCTTTCCCGTGCGCGGATCTGGTCGCTATCCGCATCCCCCAGCAGCAGGCGCCCGATCACCGCGCCATCCAGACCACATTCCGTGGCAATATCCACCAGAACCTGACTGCGGCCGATATCGCGCCCCTCGCGCCAATAGCCCCGGAACAGCGCCGATACGACAGCGGCCTGCCGACCCTCCAGCCCGGCCCAATGGATCAGGCGATGGGCGTCAAAAGTGTTGGGCGTGGTCTTGATCGCCTCGAAATTGAAGGCCACCCCGGCCTCGCGCCCCAGTTCCTCCAGCCGCACATGGGCGGCCACCGTGCGCTCCTGCGTGCCAAAGATCCGCAGCAGATAGTCGCCCCGGTCCACCCCGGCCTTGGGCGTCTGCGGTGACAGCTGGAACGGATGCCATTCAATCTGGAACGGGTGGTCAGGATGGGCTTCCAGCGCGCGGTCCAGATTGGCCTTGCCGATATAGCACCAGGGGCAGACCGGGTCGGAAAAGATGTCAAGGCGGATCATTCGGGTCTCCATGCCGCGGCCAGTGCCCGGCGGTTGAGCTTGCCATTGGCATTGCGCGGCAGCGCCGTCACATGCTGCCACAGCCGCGGTTGGCGATAGCGCGCCAGACGGCTTTCGGCAAAGGCAGCCAGCGGTTCAGGGTCAAGGGTCGCAGGCGCGGTATAGAAACAGCCAATTACCGTGGTGCCGGGCTTCACCGTCACCTCGGCGACTGCAAAATCATCGGCCCCAGGCAGGCCCGCCAGCGCGGTCTCCACCTCAAGGGGCGAGACGCGATAGCCGCCGGGGTTCATCTGGTCATCGGCGCGGCCCAGATAGCGCAGGGCGCCATCCGGCTGCATCGCCACCTGATCGCCGGTCAGGAACCAGTCCCCCTCAAACCGCGCGGCGGTTTCCGCCGGATCGTTCACATATCCCAGCATCAACCCCGGTTCGCTGCGATGCACGGCCAGCGTGCCGGCTTCGCCCCGTGGCACCGGACCCTCCGCGCCCAGCACGGCCACAAGGCGGCCGGGCTGCGGGTAACCGGAACAGCCTTCGGGCGCGGGCCGCACCGGGCTGCCGGAAATGAAGGTCGAACATTCCGACATGCCAAGCGCCTCGTGCAGATCGGTGCCGGTGCGGTCGCGCCACTCCTGCCGCAATGCAGGCGGCAGGCTTTCCCCGGCGCTCAGGCCATGGCGCAGTTTCGGCAGGGCGGGCAGGGTGCCGCGCAGCATCTGGCGGATCACCCCGGGCGCTGCGGCCAGAATGGTGGCATCAAACCGCTTCAGCAGCAGTGGCAATTGTTCCGGCGTCACCCCCGCACCGGGAATCAGCGCGGTGGCGCCCACCGTCCAGGGGTCCATTAGCCCGGTGCCCAGCGTATAGGTCCAGTTAAAGGCCCCGGCGTGCAGCAGCCGGTCGCCCTCGGCCAGCCCTTCCCAGCCTGCGTGCATCATGCGCCGGGCCCAGATCGCGCGATGCGCATGTTCCACCGCATTGGGCCGCCCCGAGGTGCCGGAGGTGAAGACGATATATCCCGGCCGGTCCGGCGTGCCCATGTGCCAGTCGCAGGGCGCAAGGTCGGCCATGCGGGCCAGATCGGCGGCAGGCAGCACCGGGCAATCCAGCCCTTCGGGCAGCGCGATGCCCGCGCCCGCAATCACCAGCGCCGGGGCGATCCGCGTGGCCATGGCAGTGATTTCCGGCGCGGTCAGCTGGGCCGAGGTCGGCACCGGCACCATACCGGCGGCAATGGCGCCCAGAAAGGCCACCGGAAAATCCGGCGTATTGCCCAGCCGCAGCAGCACCCGGTCACCGGGGCGCAGCCCCCGCGCCAGCAGCCCGCTGCCCGCCCCGCGCACGGCACCGATCAGGCGCGCATAGCTCCATCTTTCGGCGCCGGTGGGGCGGATGATCTGCAGCGCCATGCGGTCAGGCAAAGTTGCACCCTTCGCCAGCACATGGGCGGCAAGGTTGAACGGCGCAGGGCAGGGGGCTACGGGCGCGCCCGGATCGGAAACAGACAGCATGGCGCCTTGCTAGACCCCTGCGGGAAGCGTTGCAAGACAGGCTGCCCTGCCGTAATGCACAGGCCCATGAGCAGCAACGAACCGCCCTCCCTGATCCGCATTGCCCGTGCCTCCGGTGTGGAAGCCGCGGTGGAACCGCTGAACCTTGGCACCCGCGTGCGCCAGCTGCGCAAGGATCGCGGCTGGACGCTGGAACAGGCGGCGCAGAAGGCCGGGCTGGCCCGGTCTACCCTGTCAAAGATCGAAAACGGCCAGATGTCGCCCACCTACGAGGCGTTGAAGAAGCTGGCCGAAGGTCTGGCGATTTCGGTGCCGCAGCTGTTTACCGCGCCATCTCGGGCACAGGTCAACGGACGGCTGGCCGTCACCAAATCGGGCGAAGGGCAGGCCCATGCCACCGCCACCTACGAACATGAACTGCTGGCAGGCGCGCTGCGGTCCAAGCAGATGCTGCCCTACCGTGCCACGATCCGCGCCCGCGACATTTCGGAATTCGGCGGCTGGGTGCGCCATGATGGCGAGGAATTCCTGTATGTGCTGACCGGCGTGATCCGGCTTTACACCGAATTCTACGAACCCGTGGATCTGCGGCGCGGCGACAATGCCTATTACGATGCCTCGATGGGGCATAATGTCATCAGCCTGTCGGAAGAGGATGCCACCCTACTGTGGGTCACCTCACTGGGCTGAGATGGGCCGGGCTGAGACGGGGCTGGGCTGATCTTACGCCACTTTCAGCAGGTTCTGCAGTTCACAGTTGTTTTCCACCATATCCTCCACCAGCGACCAGCGACCAGCGACCAGCGACCAGCGGTCCAGCGAGGCATAGAATGCCTCCACCGCTTCGGCCAATGCGCATTTCAGGCGGCAGCAGCCGACCAGCGGGCAGGAGTTTTCGCCCCCCGCGAAACATTCGGTAAACGGCAGCGCACTTTCAAAGGCGCGGAAAACCTCGCCCACCATGATCTGTTCGGGCGGCTTGCCCAGCATCAGCCCCCCCGACCGGCCGCGCACCGTATGCAGAAAGCCCTTCTGCGCCAGATGATGCACCACCTGCGCCAGATGGTTTTCCGACGCATTGCAGCCCTGCGCCACCTCGTGCTTGCGCACCACCCGCCCGGGATTGACGGCACAGAACATCAGGGTCCGCATGGCAAGGTTTGTCCGTGTTGTCAGTCTCATGCCGTCAGACCTTCCCTGCTGCCCCGCGTCATTGCCGCATCTGTCTATCCTGCGGGGGGCCTGCCGCCCATGATCTGGATCATGTTTCCCCCGCACAGCTTTGGCCCGCGCACCGGGCCGTCACTGCCCGTTTCGCTGGCTTCGGGCGAATCGCATTCGCACCCTCAAAGCGCTTTGAAAATGGAAGCCTTTGTATCAAAGTAAAAAAATCGTGGTGATTTTTCGGGCTGTTCGCGCTAACAAGGATCAGGAACTGCGATTTTGGATGCAGAGCCAGAACGGCTGCGACGCCCCGCAGCGCCAGCACGGTGTCAGACTTGCCCAGACCCGTGTGGCGCGCATTACTGAGGTGGGGCCGCCCTGGCCGGAATGTTGAGAGATTGGACAAGACAGTGACGAACCTGACCGCATCGCAGCTCAAGGCAGATGTTCTTCGACACCTGACATTCACGCTTGGCAAGGACGCACCCCATGCCAGCATCTATGACTGGCGCATGGCGCTCAGCCACGCCATCCGTGACCGGATCATGGAGCCGTGGTTCGCCTCGACCCGCAAGACATGGGAAACCGGCCACAAGCGGGTCTATTACCTGTCGATGGAATTCCTGATCGGTCGCCTGCTGGAAGATGCGACGATCAACCTTGGCCTGCGCGACGTGGCCGAAAAGGCCATGACCCAGCTGGGGCAGGATTTCCGCGAAATCGTCGAAGACGAACCCGATGCCGCGCTGGGCAATGGCGGGCTTGGCCGTCTGGCCGCCTGTTTCATGGAGAGCATGGCGACGACGGACGTGCCCGCCTATGGCTATGGCATCCGCTATGAACACGGCCTGTTCCGCCAGCGGTTCGAAGGCGGCCGCCAGGTGGAAACCCCGGAAGACTGGCTGACCCAGAGCCACCCTTGGGAGTTTGAACGGCCGGAGGCCGCCTATACCATCGGGTTCAAGGGCGAAATCCTGCAGAAGAACGGCCGCGACATCTGGGTGCCCGGCGAAACGGTGATCGCCGAGGCGCATGATACCCCGGTGATCGGCTGGCAGGGCAAATGGGCCAATACCCTGCGCCTGTGGTCGGCCAAGCCCACCACGCTGTTCGATCTGGATCGCTTCAACCGCGGCGATTACGCCGCCGCCGCCGAACCAGAGGCGCTGGCCCGCACGCTCAGCCGCGTGCTTTATCCCGATGACACCACCTATCAGGGCAAGGAACTGCGGCTGAAGCAGGAATTCCTGCTCACCTCTGCCGCGCTGCAGGATATCCTGCGCCGCCACATGGCGGGCGGCTATGCCATCACCGATCTGCCGAAACATGTGGCGATCCAGATGAACGACACCCATCCCGCGATTGCCGGGCCGGAACTGATCCGCCTGCTGGTCGATGAACACGGCATGGAATTCGAACCCGCGCT
>DOMY01000149.1 GCA_003509785.1 Gemmobacter sp. | reverse complement strand
GAATACTTCTCGCGCCAGATTGTCGATCTGTTCTCGCCGACCAACTTTCTGGGCACCAATCCCGATGCGCTGGAAAAGGCGGTGGAAACCGATGGCGAAAGCCTGGTGCGCGGCCTTGAAAACCTGGTGCGGGATATCGAGGCCAACAACGGCGATCTTCTGGTGACGCTGGCCGACCGCGATGCCTTTCATGTGGGCAGCAATATCGCCACCACCCCCGGCGCCGTGGTCTATCGCAACAAGATGCTGGAGCTGATCCAGTACACTCCCACCACGCCCACGGTTCACGCCACGCCGATCGTGATCTTTCCGCCGTGGATCAACAAGTTCTACATCCTGGANNGGTCAATGCCGTGGGCTATTGCATCGCGGGCACGACGCTGAGCCTGACGCTGGCCTATCTGCAGAAAAAGGCCGACAAATCCATCAAATCCGCCACCTTCTTCACCACGCTCACCGATTTCAGCGATCAGGGCGAAGTGGGGGTGTTCCTGGATGATGATTTCGTCGATGGCATCGAACGGCAGGTGGCCGTCGATGGCGTGCTGGACAAGTTCTTCATGGGCCGGACCTTCAGCTTCCTGCGATCAAACGAGCTGATCTATCAGCCCGCGATCAAAAGCTACATGATGGGCGAGGCGCCGCCCGCCTTTGATCTGCTATACTGGAACGGCGATGGCACCAATCTTCCCGCCCGCATGGCGGTGGAATATCTGCGCGGCCTGTGCCAGGGCGATCAGNNCGCAGGGTTTCACCGTGCTGGGGGAAAAGGTGTCGATCAGTGACGTGAAGGTGCCGGTCTGCGCCATCGCCTGCGAAACCGATCACATCGCCGCCTGGAAATCCAGCTTCACCGGAATCCGCAAGATGGGGGCGAAGGACAAGACCTTCATCCTGTCGGAAAGCGGCCATATCGCCGGGATCGTCAATCCGCCGACCAAGAACAAATACGGCCATTACATCAACGCAGGCCCGCTGACGACGCCCGACACCTGGAAGGCCGAGGCAGAGTTTCACAAGGGCAGCTGGTGGCCGCGCTGGCGCGAATGGCTGGCGNNTTGATTCGACGCACCCTGTTCTCGCCCCCGCACCGGGCACTTACGTAACGGCAGGGCCAAGGGTCTGATCCGGCTGAATTTTCTCTGCAACGCAGCAATAGTTGGCGCAAACACCGCTGCGTTGCAGAAATTTCACTTGATTTGCTGCACTGCAGCATACATATACTGGTGACAGGAAACGGCAGCACACTCGGCCAACCGGATGTGCATTCACCCTGCGGATATGCCCCGTCTATGCCTGGCATTAGGAGATGTAAGATGACCAAGACCCCCGATTTCGCCAAAGTAATGCAAGACATGATGGCCTCGTTCCCGGTTGACGCCTCGGCGTTCCAGAACGCATTCAAGACCCAGGCCGCCATGGGCGAGAAACTGTCGAAAGTGGCTCTGGAAGCTGCTGAAAAATCGACCGAGATCTCGTCGAAATGGGCCAAAGACACCATCGTGAAGCTGGGCGAAACCGCCAAAGCCAAAACCGATGCCACCGAATACACCAAAGCAATGACCGACTTCGCTTCGTCGGCTGCTGAAATGGCTGCTGAAAACATGGCTGCCTTCGCGGAAATCGCGAAAAAAGTTCAGATGGAAACCGTCGAGCTGATGCTGGCCGCCGGCAAGGACGCTTCGGAAGAAGCTCAGGCCGTGGTCAAGAAAGCCACTGCCGAAGTGACCACCGCTGCCAAAAAGGCCGCCGCGGCCACCGCTGCCAAGTGATCTGACGCAGCGCTGCCTCCTATCCTCCTCCCTGGGGGGGCATGTGCGGGGCGGGCCTTCGGGCCCGCCTTTTCTTTTTGCTTTCCTTTTGCTGCAGGCCTGCCCTAAACTTCTCTGCAAGCGCAAAGATTTGGCGCAAGGATTTGAGGAGGGCGCCACCATGGCACATGCCAATACTGACAAGCCGCTGCTGATCAAGCGTTACGCAAGCCGCCGCCTCTACAACACGGAAACCAGCGATTACGTCACGCTGGAAGATATCGCAGGCTTCATCCGCGCCGGGCGCGAGGTGCAGATTGTCGATCTGAAATCCGGCGACGATCTGACCCGCCAGTATCTGCTGCAGATCGTGGCCGAACATGAAAGCAAGGGCGAAAACGTCCTGCCGATCAATGTTCTGACCGATCTGGTGCGCAGCTATACCACCGAAGTGCAAAGCGTGGTGCCGCAGTTCCTGGCCGCCTCTTTCGAAATGCTGCGCGACGGGCAATCGAAGATGCTTGAAAACTTCGGCAGCTTTCCCAACCCCATGGCCTCGATGCCGGGGTTCGATGCGATGCGCAAACAGCAGGAAGCCTTCATGAAAACCGTGATGGGCGGCCTGCCGGGCTGGGTCGGTTCCGGCTCTTCCGGTCCTGACCGCGAGGATGACAAGCCCGCCAGCCAGGATGAACTTGACCAGATCAAGAAACAGCTGGCCGAACTGCAATCCAAACTGTCCAAACTCTGATCGCCGGGCACACCATGCCTGAAACCGCAGGCCGCGTGACCCTCTGGGGGATCGAGGTCTTTCTTGCCACGGTCGAACAGGGCACCATCTCTGCCGCAGCGCGGCAGCTGGGGGCCAGCCCTTCGGCCGTCAGCCAGCAGATCACCGGGCTGGAGGCCGCTTTGGGCGCTCCGCTGCTGGATCGTGGCGGCCGCCC
>DOMY01000108.1 GCA_003509785.1 Gemmobacter sp. | reverse complement strand
CGATCCTCCCTGGCTCCACCAAACAAGATACTGGTTCAAAAAACACTGGTTCGATGAATGACGATGGCGCCAAGGTGTTGGCCTGCCATCGCGCGGTCATCCCGGCAGGGTCACGATGATCGGGCCATGTTTCGTCGCCACAACGGTATGTTCATATTGGACGACCGGCGCGGCAGGGGTGCTGTACAGCGTCCAGCCATCCTCCGCTTCGGTTGCCCAGTTGCCGCCCATCGACAAGAATGGCTCCACCGTCAGAACAAGGCCATTGTGCATCCGGCGCTTGTCGCCCCGCACGGGCCAGGTGGCAATCTCATCGGGGAATTCATGCAGGGCGCGGCCCACACCATGGCTCGCCAGATTGCGGATCAGGGTATAGCCGCGCGCTGCGGCAAACTTTCCGATGGCGGCGCCGATTCCCGCCAGTGGTTTGCCATGGCCCACCTGCGCAATCCCGATCTGCATCGCGCGCTTTCCGTCGCGGCACAGCCGATCCAGCTCTGGCGGCACGGAGCCAAGGCGGAATGTGGCCCCGGTATCGGCAAAATAGCCGTTCTTCGAGGCCGAAACATCAATATTGACCAGATCACCCGCCGCAATGCGCCGATCCCCCGGGATGCCATGGGCGATTTCTTCGTTCACGCTGATGCAGGTCGCGCCGGGGAAACCATAGCTCGCCCGGGGGGCGGATACGGCGCCTTCCTGCTCCAGCAGCCTGTCACCGATCTCGTCCAGATCTCTGGTCGACATGCCCGGCTCCATGGCCTTCGCCATGGCGGCCATGGTGTTGGCCACAATGCGGCCGATGTCTTTCAGGCCATCCAGTTCATCTTGTTGCGTGATCGTCATGGCGCGTCTCGTCCGGGGCAGGTGTTCTGCAGGCCGGTCTAGCAGATTCTGGCGGCCCTGTCCCGCCCCGGCGGCCCGAAGCCCGCAGTGCGCACTCGCCAGCCTGCCCCTGCCGGGGTAATATTGGTCAGATGACTCCCGCAGGGGGCCGGAGGATCGGGGGCTGACCCACCATGGCAAAGCAGCAGGGCCTGTCTATCGGAACCGCAATGGCCATCGCCGCAACCTGCGGCCTTGCCACCCCGGCGCAGGCCGGGCCGCTGGATGGCAAAAGCTATATCGTTGAAATCTCATCCAGCCAGAGCAGCAGCGGCTATGCCGAATATCTGCTGCCGCCGCTGCTGGCCGAACTCGCCCGGTCCAGGATGCGCCCCGCCAAGGGGCCGGGCGCCGATGTGGTGGTGAACATCGTCACCGAATCGGATGTGGGGCAATGGATGGGCAGCGGGGAAGACCGCGAATGGATTCATACCGTGCAGATCACCATCGGCATCTCGCCCGAAAGTTATGTGATCCCGCTGGATGGCACCCCGGTCTTCGGCATCCGCGCCCGGCTGCTGACCCCGAACCCGGATCGGGAAGACGAGCTGAACTGCCTGACCCGCCTGGCCGCCCGAACCGCGATCCGCAAGTATCAGCCCGAGGGCATCTTTGCCACCGATGGCAGCAGCTGCCTGCGACGCTAGGGACAAAGATTAAGGCAGCACCTCGAACCGATCCACATCCACCATGCCATGATCGGTGATCTTCAGATGCGGGATCACCGGCAGCGCCAGGAAGGCCAGCTGCAGGAACGGCTCTTCCAGTACCACGCCCAGCGATCGCGCCGCCGCCCGCAGCGCCACCAGATCGTCACGCACCACCTCGAAGGGTTCAAGGCTCATCAGCCCGGCCACCGGCAGCGCCAGTTCGGCCAGCACGCGGCCGCCTTCCACCACCACAAAGCCCCCCTCGATCTCGCCCAGCCGGTTGGCTGCCAGCGCCATGTCGGCGGCATCGGCGCCCACCACGGCGATGTTGTGGTGATCGTGGCAGACGGTCGAGGCGATGGCGCCGCGCTGCATGCCAAAACCCTGCACGAATCCGGTGGCCAGATTGCCGTTCTTGCCGTGCCGTTCGATCACCGCGATCTTCATCAGGTCGCGCGCCACATCGGGGCGTTTGTCGCCATCGACCGGGGCGATGTCATAGGTCAGATGCTCGGTGATGATCTTGCCGGGCAGGATGCCGATCACCGGGGTTTCCACCCGGTTGCCGCCGGTGCGGAAATCGCCCGCAGTCACCCGCCGCGCCTTCACCGAATGCCGCGCCACCGGATCGACCAGCTGCCGCGCGGCAAAGGCCGCATCGCCCACCCGCACGCCGCCGGTGAACACCATTTCGGGGCGGCAGCTTTCAAGATCGGGCAGCACCACGATATCGGCGCGCTTGCCCGGCGCGATCAGGCCCCGGTCCTTCAGGCCAAAGGCCTCGGCCGCCGAAAGGCTGGCGGCGCGATAGGCGGCCAGCACCGGCACGCCCAGCGCAATGGCGGTGCGGATCAGGTAATCCAGATGGCCATGTTCGCCGATGTCCAGCGGGTTGCGGTCATCGGTGCAGAAACAGCAATAGGGCGATGTGCGTTCGGTCAGCACCGGGGCCAGCGCATGAAGATCCTTCGACACCGAGCCTTCGCGGATCAGCACCCGCATCCCCTTGCGCAGCTTCTCCAGCGCCTCTTCCGCCGTGGTCGCCTCGTGCTCGGTGCGGATGCCTGCGGCGATATAGCCGTTCAGATCGCGGCCCGACAGCAGCGGCGCATGGCCGTCGATATGCCGCCCGCGAAACGCCTCCAGCTTGGCCATGCAGCCCGGGTCTTTCATCAGAACGCCCGGAAAGTTCATGAATTCCGCCAGCCCGATGACGCGCGGATGATCCATCAGCGGGATCAGATCTGCCGCCTGCAGCTCTGCCCCCGCAGTTTCCATATGGGTGGAGGGCACGCAGGATGACAGGTTCACCCTGATGTCCATCACCGTATGGGCCGAGGCTTCCAGAAAGTAGTGGATGCCGGTCAGGCCGCAGACATTGGCAATCTCATGCGGGTCGCAGATCGCCGTCGTCACGCCATGGGGCGAAACGCAGCGGTCGAATTCGTAAGGCGTGACCAGCGAGCTTTCGATATGCAGATGGGTGTCGATGAAACCGGGCACCAGGATGCGGCCCGATACATCCACCACCTCGCGCCCCTCGTAGCTGTCGAACACGCCCACGATCACGCCGCCGCAGATCGCCACATCGCCCGCGATCAATGCGCCGGTCACCAGATCCAGCACCTGCCCGCCGCGCAGCACCAGATCGGCGGGGGCAAGGCCGCGGCCCTGGTCGATCAGATCGGCAAGTTGCGGAAGCGTCATGGCATCTCTCCTGTTTTGTGCAGTCAAACCCAGGTGCCAGCCCGCTGCAAGCGCGTTCCGCTCCGCTGCAGGCGCGTTCGTATTCTGCGCCACACCCGCGTTTGAGGGGTTGCACCCACTGGCCCGCGATGCAACCCATGGCGCAGCAAGGAGCCGCGCCATGACCCCGCAACGCCCTCTCAGGGGCATCACCCTGAAAGTCTGCTCTGTCATCGTGTTCATCGCCATGTCGGCGCTGATAAAATCCACCGCCGACCGCATCCCGCCCGGCGAGGCGGTGTTCTTCCGGTCCTTCTTTGCCATGCCGGTGATCGTGGCCTGGCTGGCACTGCGCGGCGAATTGCGCACGGGCTTTGGCACGGCCAATCCGCTGGGCCATGTCTGGCGCGGGGTGATGGGCACGCTGGCCATGGGGCTGGGCTTTGCCGGGCTGGGCTATCTGCCGCTGCCGGATGTCACGGCCATCGGCTATGCCGCGCCGCTGCTGACGGTGATCTTCGCCGCGATGTTCCTGGGCGAAGAGGTCCGCGCCTTTCGCATTTCTGCGGTGGCTCTGGGCATGGCCGGGGTGATGATCGTGCTCTGGCCGCGGCTGTCGCTGACCGGCCGCGCCGATCTCGGCGAGGCAGAAGCGCTGGGGGCCATGCTGGTGCTGGGCGGGGCGGTCTTTGCCGCGCTGGCACAGGTTTTCGTGCGCAAGCTGGTGCAGACCGAACGCACCCCCGCCATCGTCTTCTGGTTTTCGATGACCGCCACGCTGCTGTCGCTGCTGACGCTGCCCTATGGCTGGGCCTTGCCCACCGCATCCGAGGCGGCGCTGCTGGTGCTGGCCGGGCTGATGGGTGGCGTGGGGCAGATCCTGCTGACATCAAGCTACCGCGAGGCCGACGCCTCGGTAATCGCGCCGTTCGATTATGCCTCGATGCTGTTTGCCCTGGTGATCGGCTATACCGTCTTTGGCGAAGTGCCGACGCTGACCATGCTGGCAGGCGCGGCGCTGGTCATCACCGCGGGCATCCTCATCATCTGGCGGGAACGCCAGCTGGGGCTGGAGCGGGCGCGCCAGCGCAAGGCGATGACGCCCTGACCCGGGGCCGGGGCGATTCTGGCCCCCACCAGCCTGCCCCCCTGCCGTTGCTCCTTGCCAAATACTCCCGCCGGAGGCAGACCCGAGGGCACCGGCCGCAAGGCCGGGGCCCGAGAGGAAAGACTTGCGCCGCAGGCGCGCAATTCAGCAACCGGCCGAAGCGGTCACTGATCGTTGCAGGGCAGTCCGTCGGTGATGTCGTAGTAATCGCCCTTGTCGGCCACGAAGATATGCTGTGCCAGACGGGTGCCGGTGGGCGTGTCAAAGGCCCCCATCGACACGCCGATCCAGTCGCGGTGGGGCGGGTCGAAGAACAGCGAGGATCCGCAGATCCTGCAGAAGCCGCGCCGCACCTTCTCGCTTGACGCATACCAGCCCAGATGTTCGGCCCCGGTTACCGCCAGCGCGGCTTTGGGCACATCGGCCGAGGCTTCGACATGGCCGGAAAACTTGCGGCAGCGTGTGCAGTGGCAGGCGGTCACCGGCGGCAGGTCAGCCGCCACGGTAAAGCGCACGGCGCCACAGAGACAGGATCCCTCATGTGCCATGGCCCATTACTCCTGCCCTTCCTTCGGGATGCCATATGTCTGCAGCAGGCGCCCTTGCGTCAGGAAGAACAGAAACAGCGCCGCCGTCAGGCCGAAGGTCTTGAAATTCACCCAGGCATCGGTGGAAAACAGCCGCCAGACCGCCTCGTTCGCCACGGCCAGCGCCAGGAAGAACAAGGCGATGCGTTTGGTCAGGATCATCCAGCCTGCATCGCGCATCGGCAGCGCCTCGCCCATCAGGGATTGCAGATAGCTTTGCCCGCGCATCAGGCCAAAGCCCAAAGCGGCGGCGAAGAACAGATAGATCATCGTGGGCTTCATCTTGAAGAAGCGTTCATCCTGCAGCCAGACCGACAGTCCGCCGAAGACCACCACCAGCACCACCGTCACCAGCTGCATTTTCGACAGCTTGCCGGTCAGCGCCCAGATCAGCCCGGTGCAGATCACCATCAGCGGAATGAAGGCCGCCGTCACCACCAGAAAGCCGGAATATTCGGTGCCGTTGATCAGGAAGACCTGATCCTTCAGCCGGACATAGCCGATGAAAAAGGCCAGGATCGGCCCGTATTCCAGCGCGGCCTTGACCCAGCCGCTCAGTTTGCGTTCCGCCATCATCCCATCCTAGCCCAGAAATTCCACCATGACCGCGCCCGCCGCGATCACCGCCATGAGGCCCGCCTGCACGCGCCCCACCTTTTCACCCAGAACCAGCCAGCCGATCAAGGCGGCAAACACGGTCGAGGTTTCGCGCAGCACCGCCGCTTCGCCCACCTTGTCCAGCCTTGTGGCCAGCATGATGGCGCCAAAGCTGAAATAGGCGGTGAAGGCGCCGATGACACCCCGCTGCAGCAGCGGCCGTATCTCTTCGGCGGGCAGCCGCCGCCAGCGGCGGAAGGTCAGCACCGGCATCAGGATCCCGTCGATCAGGAAGAACCAGGCCAGAAAGGTGAACGGATCAGCGGTGGCCCGGATGCCGAAGGCATCATAGGTGGTATAGCCTGCCACCATCACCCCGGTCAGCGCCGCAAAGATCAGCGCAGGCCCCATGGTGTCCCGCTGCATGGTGCTGTGGCGCAGGTTCCAGGTCGCCAGACCCAGAATACCGCCCGAAAGCAGCGCCACCCCGGCCCATTGGCCGGGGGCGAAGCTTTCGCCGAAGACAAGGCCTGCAAAGAACACCGTGACCAGCGGCCCGGTGCCGCGCACCACCGGATAGACCACCGTATAGGCACCGCGTGCATAGGTCATCGCCTGCAGCAGCTTGTAGACGGCATGGATGGCAAAGGCGCCCGCGAAGATCGGCCACATATGCGGCTCGGGCCAGGGCACCACGAACAGCGCGAAGGGCAAGGCGATCAGCGCATAGCAGCCGTCGATCGCGGCGCGCGACAGCCAGGGATCGTGCCGCCCCTTCTGCAGCGCGCCGAACAGGGCGTGCAGAACGGCGGCCAGCAGCGCCAGCGCCAGAGCAAGGTCATGCCCGGCGGGCGTGCCTTCCAGCGAGACGAGCCAAGCGCTCATCGCGAGGTGGCCGAGGCAGACGGGGGGCTTTCTGCCCCCCGCGCCCCCCGAGGATATTTGGACAACGGGAAGATCAAGGCCGGAAATAACATGGGCCGGTCAGTCAGACAGGCCGACCAGCGCGCGGGCGAAATCTTCGGGATCGAAGGGCGCCAGATCGTCGATCTGCTCGCCAAGGCCGATGGCATGGATCGGCAGGCCGAACTTGTCGGCCAGGCTCACCAGCACGCCGCCCTTGGCGGTGCCGTCGAGCTTGGTCATCACCAGGCCCGAGACATCGGCGATCTTGCGGAAGATTTCCACCTGCAGAACGGCGTTCTGGCCGGTGGTGGCATCCAGCACCAGCAGGGTATTGTGCGGGGCTGTTTCGTCCTTCTTGCGGATGACGCGGACGATCTTTGCCAGTTCCTCCATCAGGTCGGCGCGGTTCTGCAACCGGCCTGCCGTGTCGATCAGTAAGAGATCGGCGCCGGTTTCCTGCGCGCGGGTCATGGCATCGAAGGCGAGGCTGGCGGGATCGGAGCCTTCAGGCGCCGTCAGCACCGGCACCCCGGCGCGCTGGCCCCAGATCTGCAGCTGTTCCACCGCCGCCGCACGGAAGGTATCGCCTGCGGCGATCACCACCGTCTTGCCCGCCGCCTTGAACTGCGAGGCCAGCTTGCCGATGGTCGTGGTCTTGCCCGAGCCATTGACCCCCACCACCAGCACCACCTGCGGGCGTTTGGGGTAAAGCGGCATGGGACGGGCCACCGGGCCCATGATGCGCGCCACTTCGGCGGCCAGCGCATCCTTCAGTTCTGTGGTGCCGATGCGGCGGCCCATGCGACCTTCGGCGATATTGGCGGCGACGCGCGTTGCGGTATCCACCCCCATATCCGCTTCGATCAGCAGCTCTTCGAGGCTTTCGAGCATGGCATCATCCATGATCCGCTTCGGCTCGTCCGCCTCGCGGCCCAGCAGGCGCCCGATCAGGCCGGGTTTGGCCGGTTCTGGTTGCGCGGCGGCGGCGGTGGGTGCCGCATCCTCCACCAGCGCATCGAGGCCGGCCCCGATCTTGTCGGAAGACCGGAACATCCGGTCTTTCAGTTTCTTGAAGAAGGACATGGGCGCCACCGGATGGGAATTTCCTTTCCCACCTAGTCGTTTCAGGCGCCGGATGGAAGGGCCAAGGGCCAATGCGCGCTGGCAGGCCACGGCGGGCGTGCTAGGATCATCGTGCTGAAATCCGTTCCGGTGACCCCATGCCCCGCGCCTTTCCCCGTGCCCAGATCCTGCCGCCGATGCTGCTGTTCGCGCTGGCCACGCTGCTGCCGCTGGCGTTGCTGCTGGCCGGGGCGGCGTTGGGCGGGCTGTGGGTGCTGCCCGGGGTGGTGGCGATCGGCCTGTTGACCGCCGTGCTGGACCATCTGATGCGGATCACCGCCGCCGATGCCCCAGAAGGGGCAGAGTTTCCGGCGGCGGATGCGCTGCTGGTGGTGCTGGCCCTGTGCCATCTGGCGGCGCTGCCGCTGGCCGTCTGGGCGATTGCGGGTGACAGCGGGATTTCGACCGCGGGCCGGGTGCTGCTGTTTCTTGGATTTGGGCAGTTCTTCGGCCAGGTGTCGAACCCCGCCGCGCATGAGCTGATCCATCGGGGTGGCAAGGGCCTGTTCCGGCTGGGTGTGGCGATCTATGCCAGCTTGCTGAACGGGCACCATGTGTCGGCGCATCGGCTGGTGCATCACCGCCCTGTGGCGACGGATGCCGATCCGAACAGCGCGCGCAGCGGCGAAGGCTATTACCGCTTTCTGCTGCGGGCCTGGCCGGGCAGCTTTCGCGCGGGCCTTGCGGCAGAGGCTGCGTTGCGGGCCAAAGGGCGGCGGGGGCTGCATCCCTATGCCGTCTACATCCTGGGCGCGGGGGCAAGTCTGCTGGCGGGTGCCGCGATTGCCGGATGGGCGGGGCTGGCGGTCTGGGCGGGGCTGGCGCTGTTTGCCAAGGCAGAGCTGTATCTGTCGGATTATGTGCAGCATTACGGGCTGCGCCGCCGCATCCAGCCGGACGGGCGGCCAGAGCCGGTGGGCGACAGGCACAGCTGGAACGCGCCGCATTGGGCATCCTCCGGGCTGATGCTGAACGCGCCGCGCCATTCAGACCATCATGCGCATCCGTCGCGCCCCTATCCGGCGCTGCGGCTGCCAGCGCCGGATCAGGCGCCCTGGCTGCCATATTCGCTGCCGGTCTGTTCGGTGATCGCGCTGTCGCCGCCGCATTGGCGGCGGATGATGCGGCCACATGTGAAGAAGTGGCTGCCTGACGCCTGAGTGTTCACGCAGCTGCGCATGGCCAAGGGCGCGGGCTTCTGCCACTCTGCCCCAAACGCCTGTATCCCGGAGTTGCCGATGCTTGCCCGCCTTGCCCTGCCCCTGCTGTTCATCGGCGCCCCGGCCTTCGCGCAAGAGCCGATGTCGGGGGCGGAATTCGAGGCCTATGCCACCGGGCGCACCCTGACCTATGCCGCAGAGGGCGGTGTGTTTGGCACCGAACAATATCTGCCGGGACGCCGCGTGATCTGGGCCTTTACCGATGACATCTGCAAGGAAGGCAGCTGGTATGAAGACCGGGACATGATCTGCTTTGCCTATGAAGACCCTTCGGCACCGCAGTGCTGGTAATTCTGGCGCGAGGGCGACGGGCTGAAAGCGCAGTTCGAGGGCGATCCGGCCGGAACAGAGCTTTCCGAAGTGGCACAAAGCGATGAGCCGCTGCGCTGCCCCGGGCCGGATGTGGGGGTTTAGCCGCTCAGAACAGGCTGCCCTGTTCCGGCGGTTTGGTCTTGCGGGATTTCGGTCTGGGTGACGGCTCTGCCGCTGTCTCGGTCGGGGGTGGGCTGGCTGAGGGTGGCGCGCCGAGGGTCAGGCGGCCATCCTGAAATTCGATCTCCAGCACGCTGGCCTGCGCGGCGGCGGATTGTGTGGTGACCACGGCACCATCCCCGCGCACCACGGCATAACCGCGTTTCAGCGTTTCGCCATAGCCCAGAGTCTGGCGCATCCTGTCCAGCGATTCCAGCCGTTCGGCCAGCTGGGCCAGACGGCGGGCGGGGGCGGCCTGCAGGCGGCGATCCAGCAGCGCCAGCCGGTCGCGCCCCTTGGCCACATCGGCGGCGGCACCGGCCAGCAGGCGCGCCAATGCGGGATCAAGGCGCGAGGCCCATTTGTCCAGCGCGGCGCGGCTGCGGTCCAGCCGGCGGTCGGCACCGCTGCCCAGCCGGGTAAAACGCGAATCAAGCTGATCGGCACGGCGCAGGATCAGGGCGCGCAGCGCATCGGGGCGCAGGCCCGCGGCGCGGGATTCGAAAGCGCCACGCTTTTTCGCCACCGCCATGCCAAGCGCCCCGGCCAGACGCTGGGTCGCGGCATCCAGCCGCTGCGCTGCCGTGCCGGTCAGCGTTTCGGGGCGCGGCAGGGCGCGGGCCAGATCGCGCAGCCGCTGGCCGCGCAGGCCAAGGCCCCGGACTGTGGCCTGACCGATGCGGGCCCCCATGCCATCCACCTGCGCCAGCAGTTCCAGCCGCACCGGCACCGCCATTTCCGCAGCTGCCGTGGGGGTGGGCGCGCGGCGATCCGCCGCAAAATCAATCAGCGTGGTGTCGGTTTCATGGCCCACGGCGGAAATCAGCGGGATGCGGCTGGCCGCGGCCGCGCGCACCACGATTTCTTCGTTGAAGCCCCAGAGATCTTCCAGCGACCCGCCGCCGCGCGCCACGATCAAGAGATCGGGGCGCGGAATGGCGCCGCCCGGTTCCAGCGCATTGAAGCCGCGGATGGCGGCGGCCACCTGTGCCGCGCAATCCTGCCCCTGCACCGCCACCGGCCAGATCAGCACATGGCGCGGAAAGCGGTCGCGCAGCCGGTGCAGGATATCGCGGATCACCGCCCCCGAGGGCGAGGTGACAACACCGATCACCTGCGGCAGATAGGGAATGGGCTGTTTGCGCGCCGGATCGAACAGGCCTTCGGCCTGCAAGGCGGCGCGGCGCTTTTCCAGCATCGCCATCAGAGCCCCCGCCCCGGCGGGCGCCACATCCTCGACGATCAGCTGGTATTTCGACTGGCCGGGGAAGGTGGTCATCCGGCCGGTGGCCACAACCTCCATCCCCTCTTCGGGGCGGACCTGCATCTTGGCCACCTGCCCCTTCCAGCTGATCGCGGCGATCACGCTGCGGTCATCCTTCAGATCGAAATACATATGGCCCGAAGCCGGCCGGCTGACCCGGCCGATTTCGCCGCGCACGCGGACAAGGCCGAATTCACCCTCGATCACCCGTTTCACCGCGCCGGAAAGCTCCGACACGGTATATTCGGGCTGATTGCCCGAAGGCGGGTTCTGCGGGGCGGGGTCTTCGAACAGGTCCATGGGAGGGTTCTGCCCCAGAGGACGGCGCCGCGCAAGTCACAGGCGGGTGGGCGGATCAGTTCCCGGCCGGGGATGCCATCGCCACCCCGAAATGCAGCGATGCGGCGCGGCCCTTTGCCCCGGGGCCAGAGATTGCGGCGGAAAGTGTCAGCACAAGCAGGGTTGTGGCGATGACAAGAGATTTCAGAAGCATGATAATTTCCGATGCTGAATGAGGCTTTCAATAGCCCCCATTCTGCATCGGGTGATGGCAGGAATATGGTCAGGGCTGCACTTTTTGGCGGCCCCTGCCCTGCGGGGCATGAAGTCCGGGCCAAGCGGCTTGCAACGCCGCCGTCCGGCTTTTATCAGGCCCTATCTCCAATTCCGGCAGACACAGGCCTGGGCAGATACAGGCCTTGGCAGATACAGGGGCGATCCGATGAACATCCTCATTCTCGGCGGCGGCGGGCGGGAACATGCGCTGGCCTGGGCGATCAGCCAGAACCCGAAATGCGACCGGCTGATCGTGGCGCCCGGCAATGCGGGCATTGCACAGCTGGCGGAATGTGCGAACCTGGATATTCTGGATGGTGCCGCAGTGGTGGCCTTCTGCGCGGAACAGGCGGTTGATTTCGTGATCGTCGGCCCGGAGGCGCCGCTGGCCGCCGGTGTGGCCGATGCCACCCGCGCCGCGGGCATCCTGACCTTCGGGCCTTCGGCAGATGCCGCGCAGCTGGAGGCATCGAAGGCCTTCACAAAGGCGATCTGCGATGCCTGCGCCGCCCCCACCGCCGCCTATGCCCGCTTTACCGAAGCGGCCCCCGCCAAGGATTACATCCGCGCGCAGGGCGCCCCCATCGTTGTCAAGGCCGATGGTCTGGCGGCGGGCAAGGGTGTGATCGTGGCGATGACCGAGGCCGAGGCGCTGGACGCCATCGACGACATGTTCGGCGGCGAATTCGGTGCCGCCGGGGCCGAAGTGGTGATCGAGGAATTCATGAGGCCGGAAGAGGCCAGCTTCTTCATCCTGACCGANNGGCGACACCGGCCCCAATACCGGCGGCATGGGCGCCTATTCCCCTGCCCCGGTGCTGACCGATGCGATCGCGCAGGCGGCGCTGGACGAGATCGTGCTGCCCACCATCCGCGAAATGTCGCGCCGGGGGATGCCCTATCAGGGCGTGCTGTACGCCGGGCTGATGATCAAGGATGGCCGCGCGCGTCTGGTGGAATACAACTGCCGCTTCGGTGACCCGGAATGTCAGGTGCTGATGATGCGGCTGGGCGCGCAGGCGCTGGATCTGTTGCAGGCCTGCGCCGAGGGGCGGCTGGGCGAGGTGCGGGCGAACTGGGCGGATGACCATGCGGTGACGGTGGTGATGGCGGCGCAGGGCTATCCCGGCGCCTATGTGAAGGGCACGCAGATCAAGGGGCTGGATGCCCTGCCCGAAGACAGCCGCAACATGGTGTTCCATGCGGGCACCGCCGCGCGGGATGGCGCGATCATCGCCACCGGCGGGCGGGTGCTGAACGTGACAGCAAGGGGCGAGACCCTGAGTGACGCGCAGGCGCGGGCCTATGCCATGGTGGATGCGATCGACTGGCCCGAAGGCTTCTGCCGCCGCGATATCGGCTGGCGCGCGCTTTGATCGCCCGGCTCTGATCCCCCGGCTCTGGTCTCTGGCCAAGCAGGGGGCGCTCGCGCCCCCTCTTGCCTGCGGCANNCACCCCCTGAGAATATTTGGGCAAGGTAAAGGCAGGCCGTGGCCTTGCAGGCCCTTGGGGCAGATCGGCCTGCGGGCCGCCGGCGCCCCTTCCCCCTGCCACGGTGGCGGCTTAAGGCTTTGCCCATGTGCAAGATACGGTCGGTAGCCTGATGATCATCCGCGACAAACCCAGCCCGCTTGACCTGATGTTTGCCCTGCGCGGCTCTGTCTTGCCGCAGATCGCCGGAGAGCTTGGCTTTGCCGTGCTGGTGGCGACGGCGGTTCTGCTGTGGGACAGGCTGGTGTTTCCGCTGCCGCATCTGAACAGCACACCCTTTGCTCTGTTCGGCGTGGCCCTGTCGCTGTTCCTGGGGTTTCGCAACAATGCCGCCTATGACCGCTGGTGGGAGGCGCGCAAGCTGTGGGGGGCGCTGCTGATCGAGGCGCGGATGATGGCGCGCGATGCAGCGGTGTTCCTGCCCGATACCGACCGGCGGCTGGCGCTGCTGCGGCTGGTGCGGGGGTTCCTGCATCTGCATCGTTGCGCCCTGCGCGGGTTGGCACCGGATGCGGCGGCCTTGCGCGACAGCGACGGGCTGCGCGAGCCCACGCCCGAGGCCGCGCTGGATGCCATGGCCGCCCTGCTGGCCCAAGCCCGGGCAGACGGCCTGCTGGACGGGTTCGGCGCGCGGTGCCTGTCGCAGCATGTGGCGGGGCTGACCACGGCCCAGGCCGGGAATGACCGCATCCGCGCCACGCCGCTGCCCTTTGCCTATTCGATGCTGGTCTACCGCACCAGCTGGCTCTACTGCCTGCTCGCGCCGATGGCGCTGATCTCTCCGGCGGGCTGGCTGACGCCGCTGTTTGCCGGGGTCATCGCCTATACGTTCTTCGGTCTGGCCGAAGTGACCGAAGAGCTGGTGCACCCCTTTGGCCCCACGGCCAATGCGCTGCCGCTGGATGCGATCTGCCGCAGCGCCGATATCAGCCTCGCGCCGCATCTGGGCGAGACCGCGCCGCCGCCATTGCTGCCGGTAAATTTCCGCCTGGACTGAACCGCGGCAGTGCCCGCTTGCATCCCCCCGGGCATCTGCTATGGAACCGGCGGTTTTACTGGCAGACGGGGGGGCGCCATGCCACTTCTGGTAATGAAG
>DOMY01000130.1 GCA_003509785.1 Gemmobacter sp. | reverse complement strand
CCCTGCCAGGGGGAGGGTTGGGGGGGGTAGCCCATGCCACCCGATGGAAAAGAAATACAGGCGCTAAGCCCCGTGCGCCGTGCCGCAGACCGGGCAATCCGGGCGCGGCCTGACCGCGATCACCCGGGTTACGGCATAAAGCGCATCATGGATCAGCAGCCGCCCGCGCAGGGTTTCGCCTGCGCCGGTCAGATGCTTCACCGCCTCCAGCGCCATCATCGACCCGATCACCCCGGGCAGCGGCGCCACCACCCCGGCTTCGGCACAGGCGGGCACCATGCCGGGCGCCGGGCGCACCGGGAACACACATTCATAGCAGGCCCCCCCGGCTGCGGGATGGTAAAGCGAGATCTGCCCCTCCCACTGCGTCATGGCGGCGGAAATCAGCGGCTTGCCCAGTTCTGCCGCCACCCGGTTCACCAGATATCGGGTATCGAAATTATCGGTGCCATCCAGCACCAGATCATATTCCCCGATCAGTGCCGCCGCACTGTCGGCCTCCAGCCGCCGGTCATAGGGCCGCACCTCGATGAAGGGGTTCAGCGCCCGCATCGCCTCGGTCGCGGAATGGACCTTGGGCATCCCCAGCCGCTGATCGGCATGGATGATCTGCCGCTGCAGGTTCGAATTCTCCACCCGGTCGGCATCCACCACGCCGATGGTGCCCACCCCTGCCGCCGCCAGATAGAGGCAGGCCGGGCTGCCCAGCCCCCCGGCCCCCACCACCAGAACCTTCGCCTCTTTCAGGCGGCGCTGGCCCGGCCCGCCGATTTCGCGCAGCAGGATATGACGGGAATAACGGTCCAGTTCCGCCGGGCGAAAGCTGCCGNNAAGTGCCGTGGCCCCCATCACAGACCCGATGAACCAGACCGCCGCAAAGGCCGCAAACACCATCAGCATGGCCGCCGCCCCCGATCAGACCACTGGCAGAAAGGGCTGCACAACCCGGTCATGCGCGCCCCTGTGGTGCCGTGCCCGTCGATCCAAAGCCGCCGCCGCCGCGCGCCGTGCTGCCGGAGAAACTGTCCACCACCGAAAGCACAGGCCGCACCACCGGCAGGAACAGCATCTGCGCAATCCGATCCCCGGGGGCGATGACCACCGGATCAGACCCGGCGGCATTGCGGTTCCAGACGCTTATCATGATTTCGGCGGTATAATCGGCGTCGATCAGACCCACCAGATTGCCCAGCACAAGGCCCTTCTTGTGCCCCATGCCAGACCGGGGCAACAGCACGGCGCAAAGCTGCGGATTGCCGATATACAGCGCGATACCAGATCGGATGAGCTGCGCCGGGGCCTGCGGTTCCAGCGCCAAGGGTGCATCGAGACAGGCGAACAAATCCAGCGCCGCGGCCATTTCCGTCTGATAGCCCGGCAGGCCCCATTGGTGCAGCCGGTCATCCAGAACCTTGATTTCTACCTCTGGCGGATGGATCGGATCGGTCATGCGGCACCTCTTGTTTGCCGCACCATCGGCCAGTGCGGCGGCAAGGTCAAACCCCCAATGCGGGTGACGGGCCTGCCATCCGCGCCAGCCACTGCCCGATGCAGGCCAGCGCCTCGGGCTCGTCCAGAAAGGGGATATGCCCGCGGCCCGGCACTTCGGCAAAGATCATGTCAGGGCGGCGGGCCAGCATTTCGGCGGCGGTCCCAGCGCTCAGCACATCGGAATTCGCCCCGCGGATCAGCGCCAGAGGCAGGCCGTCACAGGCGGCAAACAGCGGCCACAGATCAACCGGCGGCGCGGCCATTGCAGCCTCGAACGCCTGCCGCAGCGCCGGGTCATAGGTCAGCCCCACACCATCGGGCTGCTGCGTGTAATGGCGCACGACCTCTTCCTGCCAGCGCAAGGGTGGGACATGGTCAAAACCCGGCATGGCCGCCGCCATGCGGTCTGCAATCTCGTCCAATGTGGGGACTGTGGGCAGAACGCCGATATAGCTGCCGATCCGCTGCAGCCCGGCACGGTCCAGCACCGGGCCCACATCATTCAGGCACAGGCCCAGCAGCCGGTCCCTGGCCGTGGCCGCAATCACCAGCCCCAGCAGCCCGCCGCGCGACGATCCCAGAATGGCGGCGCGGGGCAGCCCCAGATGATCCAGCAGCGCCAGCGCATCCTGCGCCTCTTGCCCAACCGAATAGGTTTGTGGCCCCGTCCAGTCCGAACCGCCGCGCCCCCGGCTGTCCAGCCGGATCAGCCGCACCTCTGGCAGGTGCCGCGCCAGATAGTCGAAATCCCGGCCATCACGGGTCAGCCCGGCAAGGGCCAGCAGGGGCAGGCCAGCGCCCTGATCGCGGTAGGCCAGNNCGAAACTGTTGCATCATCCCTCTCCGTGCCAAAGCCATGGGCCCTGGCACATGCGGCCCCGGCCTCAGGCCAGCTGCATTTCCGGCACATGATCCGGAATGACCAAGGCAGCATCGGTTGCGGCCCGGATTTCGGCAATGCTGATACCGGGCGCGCGTTCACGCAGGATCAGGCCCATGGACGAAGGTTCGATCACGGCCAGTTCCGTCACCACCAGATCCACCCGGCGCAGCGCCGTCAGCGGCAGGGTGCAGCGCGGCACGATCTTCGATTGCCCTTTGGCCGCGTGCTGCATCGCCACGATCACCCGGGCGGCGCCTGTCACCAGATCCATGGCGCCCCCCATGCCCGGCACCATCTTGCCCGGCACTTTCCAGTTCGCCAGATGGCCCGATTCATCCACCTGAAGCCCGCCCAGAACCGTCATGTCCAGATGGCCACCCCGGATCAGGCCAAAGCTCATGGCGCTGTCGATGCTGGCCGCGCCCGGCACCGCCGACACGAAGCCGCCGCCCGCATCGGTCAGATGCGGATCTTCCATACCTTCGGGCGGCCGGGCGCCCAGCCCGATCACGCCGTTTTCGGCCTGAAAGAACACGCCCAGGCTGGCAGGCACATAGCTGGCCACCAGCGAAGGCAGACCGATCCCTAGGTTGACCAGCATCCCCGGCGCGATCTCGCGCGCCACGCGGCGGGCGATCAGCTCTTTCGCGTCCATTCCCGTCTCCCTATTGCGCGCGGATCAGCAGGTGATCCACCAGAACGCCCGGCGTCTTCACCGCATCCGGCGGGATCACGCCCACCGGCACAATGCTTTCAGGCTCGGCAATCACCGTGTGCCCGGCCAGCGCCATCACCGGGTTGAAGTTATGCGCCGTCAGCAGATAGGCCAGATTGCCGATGTAATCGGCCTGCCAGGCGCCGATCAGCGCGAAATCGGCCTTCAGCGGCGTTTCCACCAGAAAGCGGCGCCCCTCCACCTCGACCGTCTGCTTGCCAATCTCCACCTCGGTGCCAAGGCCGGTCGGCGTCAGCACCCCGCCCAGCCCCATGCCCCCCGCGCGGATGCGTTCGACCAGTGTGCCCTGCGGCACCAGTTCACAGGCGATGCGGCCTGCGATCATCTGCGCCTGGGTTTCCGGGTTCAGCCCGATATGCGAGGCGATGACGCGCGCCACCTGCCCCGAGGAAATCAGCTTGCCAATGCCGCGGCCCGGCATGGCAGTATCATTGGCGATCACCGTCAGCCCGCCCACGCCGCGCGCCACCAGCGCGTCGATCATGCGTTCGGGCGTGCCCACCCCCATGAAACCACCAATCATCAGGCTGGCGCCTTCGGGGATCAGTTCGGCCGCGGCCTCTGGTCGCAGGGCGCCCTTCATCATGCTGCAGTCCTTTCCGCGATCCCCACNNATCCCCACGGCGGCCCGTGCCGCGCGGGCGATCACCAGTTCCTCGTTCGTGGGCACCACCATCACCGTGGTGCGTGCCAGATCGGAAGAGATCACCAGACCATGGGCATCGTTCTTTTCATGGTCGATCTCGATCCCCATCCAGCCCAGCCTTTCGCAGATCCGGGCGCGGATCAGGCGCGAGTTTTCACCGATGCCGCCGCAGAACACCAAAGCGTCGATCCCGCCCAGGGCTGCCGCCATGCCGCCCACCTCGCGCTGCGCCCGGAATACAAAGTAATCAATGGCTTGCCGCGCCTCATGGGTATCTGCCGCCTCCAGAACGCGCATGTCGTTCGACAGGCCCGAAAGCCCCAGCAGCCCGGATTGCTTGTAGAGCATATCCGTAATCTCGGCCGCGCTCATGCCGCGCTGATCCATCAGATACAGCAGAACACCCGGGTCGACCTGGCCGCAGCGTGTGCCCATCGGCAACCCCTCCAGCGCCGAAAACCCCATGGTCGAGGCCACGGAGCGGCCATCCTGCATGGCGCACATCGAGGCGCCATTGCCCAGATGCGCCACCACCACCCGGCCTTCGGCCAGATGCGGCGCCAGCCGATGCAGCTCGCCCGCGACGTAATCATAGCTGAGCCCGTGAAAGCCATAGCGCCGCACGCCCGCATCATACAATGCGCGCGGCAGTGCGAAGACATCATTGACCCAGGGGTGACGGCGGTGAAAGGCCGTGTCGAAACAGGCCACCTGCGGCACCGCGTCAAAGGCCGCCATCGCAGCACGGATACCGGCCAGGTTGTGCGGCTGGTGCAGCGGCGCAAAGGGCGACAACGTGGCCAAGGCGGCCAGCACCTCTTCGGTCACCCGAACCGGGGCGGCGAACATGTCGCCGCCATGCACCACGCGATGGCCGACCGACAGGATGTCAAGCTCCGGGAAATCCAGCCGGAAACTGTCGATCACGCAGCGCAGTGCACCCGCATGGCTGGACAGATCGCCCGGGGCCAGCGGCAGCGGCTGGCCGAAAGGGCCATTGAGTTTCAGCGTGCCCTCTGGCCCGATCCGGTCGGCCAGGCCGGTGGCCATCGCCCGGTCGCCCTGCGCCGGAAACAGCGCCACTTTCAGCGAAGAGGAGCCTGCGTTGNNCAGCGCCGCCACGGCGCAGGAGGCCAGCCGCGACATCGCGCTGTCAGACCGCGAATTCAGAATCACCGGCACCCGTGCGCCCAGCACCAGCCCGGCCCCTTCGGCATGGCTGATGAAGGCCAGCTGCTTGGCCAGCATGTTGCCCGCATCCAGCCCCGGCACCACAAGGATATTGGCCCGCCCCGCCACGCCGCCCTTCAATCCCTTGGTGCGGGCGGCGCCGATATCCACCGCATTG
>DOMY01000084.1:346-19216 GCA_003509785.1 Gemmobacter sp. | reverse complement strand
AGGTGCTGGCCAATGCCCGCGCCGCCCTTCCGGCGCTGTCGGATGTGCCGATGCCCGCCGAAGAGCGCCTGAGCTTTGCAGGCACCATCACCGAAGCGGTGGAGGGCGCCGAATACATTCAGGAATCGGTCTCCGAACGGCTCGACCTCAAGCACCGGGTCTTTGCCCAGATCCAGCAATCGGCCCCCGATGTGCTGATCGGTTCCTCAACCTCGGGCTTCAAACCGTCAGAGCTGCAGGAACGCGCGCCCAACCCCGGGTCGATCTTCGTGGCGCATCCGTTCAACCCGGTCTATCTGCTGCCGCTGGCCGAAGTGGTGCCCAGCCCGCAGAACCCGCCCGCAAAGATCGAAGCGGCAAAGGAAATCCTGCGCGAGATCGGCATGTTCCCCCTGCATATCCGCAAGGAGATCGACGCCCATATCGCGGATCGCTTCCTTGAGGCGGTCTGGCGCGAGGCGCTGTGGCTGGTGAAGGATGGCATCGCCACCACCGAGGAAATCGACGAGGCGATCCGCATGGGCTTTGGCCTGCGCTGGGGGCAGATGGGCTTGTTTGAAACCTATCGCGTCGCGGGCGGCGAGGCCGGCATGAAGCATTTCATGGCGCAGTTCGGCCCCTGCTTGCAATGGCCCTGGACGAAGCTGACCGATGTGCCCGAGTTCAACGATGAGCTGGTGGATCTGATCGCTGGCCAGTCCGACGCGCAATCGGGGCACCATACGATCCGCGAGCTGGAGCGTATCCGCGACAGCAACCTGATCGGTTTCCTGCGCGCGCTGAAGGATCGCAACTGGGGCGCGGGCAAGGTTCTGCGTGACCATGACGCCCGCCGCGCAGTGGCCTTCCATGATGGCGCCCCGACAGGTGCCCCCACCGGCGCGCCGCTGGTCATGGCGCAGATGCAGGTGCTGCCCGGCTGGATCGACTATAATGGCCATATGACCGAAAGCCGCTATCTGTTCGCGGCCTCGGAAACCTCGGATGCCTTCCTGCGGCTGATCGGGTCGGACATGGATTATGTGGCTGGCGGGCACAGCTATTACACCGCCGAAAGCCATATCCTGCACCTGGGCGAGGCCAAGCTGGGCGACCGGCTGCAGGGCACGTTGCAGGTGCTGGCGGCGGATGAGAAGCGGCTGCATATCTTCATCCGCATCCAGAAGGGCGCCGAAGTGGTGGCCAGCATCGAACAGATGCTGCTGCATGTGGATATGAAGGCGGGCAAGACCTGCCCCGCCGCGCCGCAGGTTCTGGCAAAGCTGCAGCCGATCACCGCCGCCCATGCCGCCCTGCCGCGCCCCGAGACCGCCGGGCGTTTCACCGGCCAGCGCAGGGGGTAGGGCGATGTTCTTTGGCATGACCGACGAACAGAAGATGATCGTCGAAACCACCCGCGCCTTCGTGGAAGCAGAACTTTACCCGCATGAGGCCGAGGTGGAACGCACCGGCCATCTGCGGCTGGAGCTGATCCGCGAGATCCAGAAAAAGGCGATGGCGGCCGGGCTTTATGCCGCCAATATGCCCGAAGAGGTGGGCGGCGCGGGCCTCGATACGCTCAGCTGGCTGCTCTATGAGCGCGAGCTGGGCCGGGCCAATTATGCCCTGCACTGGACCTGCGTGGCGCGCCCGTCGAACATCCTGCTGGCTGGCACAGCGGAGCAGCGCGAGCAATACCTGTTTCCCTGCATCCGCGGCGAGAAATGGGATTGCCTGGCGATGACCGAACCCGGCGCCGGGTCCGATCTGCGCGGCATGACGGCGAGTGCGAAACGCGAGGGCGGCGACTGGGTGCTGAACGGCACCAAGCATTTCATCTCCCATGCCGATCTGGCCGATTTCGCCATCGTCTTCATGGCGTCGGGCGAGGAAGACACGCCGCGCGGCAAGAAGAAGCTCATCACCGCCTTCTTCGTCGACAAGGGCACCCCGGGCTTCACCGTGCGCGACGGCTATCGCAATGTCAGCCACCGCGGCTACACCAATTCCGTGCTGGAATTCGATGATTGCCGCCTGTCCGATGCGCAGGTTCTGGGTGAGGCGCATAAGGGGTTCGAGGTGGCGAATACCTGGCTGGGGGCGACGCGGCTGCAGGTGGCCTCCACCTGCCTCGGCCGCGCCGACCGCGCGCTGGGCCATGCGATTTCCTACGCGGCCGAACGCAAGCAATTCGGCCAGCAGATCGGCAAGTTTCAGGGCGTCAGCTTCAAGCTGGCCGATATGGCGATGGAGCTGAAGGCGGCGGAGCTGCTGACCTGGGAAGCCGCGTGGAAATTCGATCAGGGCACAGTGACCGAGGCCGATATGAGCATGGCCAAGCTGAAGGCGACCGAGGTGCTGGCCATGGTGGCGGATGAGGCGATCCAGATCCACGGCGGCATGGGGCTGATGGACGAACTTCCGCTGGAACGCATCTGGCGCGATGCAAGGGTGGAACGGATCTGGGAAGGCACCTCGGAAATCCAGCGCCACATCATCTCGCGCGAACTTCTGCGCGCCGTTGGTGGCTGAACCCGGCGCAGCAGGGGGGCTGTCTGCCCCCCTGCACCCCCCGAGGATATTTTGACAACGGGAAGNNAATATCCTCGGGGGTCCGGGGGCAGACAGCCCCCGGCGTTGCCTGCCCGCGCTGTGGCAGGGCATCTGCCGAGGACTAGCCATGACCGAAATCCGCCGCCCCGCCATCACCTTTACCTATTGCACGCAGTGCAATTGGCTGCTGCGCACCGGCTGGATGGCGCAGGAACTTCTGTCGACCTTCGGCCAGGATATTGGCGCGGTGACACTGATCCCCGGCACCGGGGGCATTTTCCAGATCACGCTGGATGGCGTGCTGATCTGGGATCGCAAGGAACGCGGCGGCTTTCCCGATGTGAAGCAGCTGAAACAGATGGTGCGCGATCATGTCTGGCCCGAACGCGATCTGGGCCATGTCGATCGCGCCGGAAAGGGCGGGAATGAAGGATCTTGAACGGCTGCTGCGGCCGAAATCCATCGCGGTGCTGGGCGCGGGCTGGGCCGAGAACGTGATCGAGCAATGCCGCAAGATGGGCTATGCCGGGCCGGTCTGGCCGGTGCATCCGAAGCGGGAAACCGTGGGGGGCCTGCGCGCCTATGCCAGCCTGGCCGATCTGCCCGGCGTGCCGGATGCCACCTTCATCGGCGTCAACCGCTTTGCCACCGTCGAGGTGGTGCGCGATCTGGCGGCCATGGGGGCGGGCGGTGCGATCTGTTTTGCGAGCGGTTGGGAAGAGGCAGGCGAGGCTGGCTTGCAGGCCGAGCTGGTGGCGGCGGCAGGGGACATGCCGATTCTGGGGCCGAACTGCTATGGCGTCATCAATTATCTGGATGGTGCGCTGCTCTGGCCCGATCAGCACGGTGGGCGGCGGGTCGACCGCGGGGTGGCGCTGCTGAGCCAGTCGTCGAACATCGTCATCAACATGACGATGCAGGCGCGCGGGCTGCCGGTGGCCTATGTCGCCTGTCTGGGCAATGCCGCGCAGGTGGGGCTGGCCGAGCTGGCGGGCGCGCTGTTGGCGGATGAGCGGGTGACGGCGCTGGGTCTTTACATCGAAGGGATCGACGATGCGCCGGCCTTTGCCGCCGTGGCCGAGGCGGCACGGGCGGCGGGCAAGGGCATCGTGGCGGTGAAATCCGGCAAGACCGAGGCCAGCCGCCAGGCCGCAGCCTCGCATACCGCGTCGCTGGCCGGGGGCGGGGCGGCGTCATCCGCCTTTCTGCGGCAGGCGGGCATTGCCGAGGTCGATACGCTGCCCGCCCTGCTGGAAACGCTGAAGATCTTCCATGTGCATGGCCCGCAGATCGGGCCGCGCCTCTGTTCCTTGTCCTGTTCCGGGGGCGAGGCAGGGCTGGTGGCCGATCTGGCGGCACCTGCGGGGATCAGCTTTCCGCCGGTGCCCGATGCCACGCGGGCGCGGCTGGGCGAGATTCTGGGGCCGATTGTCGCCATCGCGAACCCGTTGGATTATCACACCTTCATCTGGGGCGACGGGCCGCGCACCACCGATGTCTTTACCACCATGCTGCAGGCCTATGACGCCGGGATCTATATCATCGACCCGCCGCGCCCGGATCGCTGCGATCCCGCCAGCTATGGCCCGGCGCTGGAGGCGATCGGCGCCGCGCAGGCTGCCACCGGCAAGCCCGCCTTTCCCGTGGCCTCGTTGCCCGAGAATTTCGACGAGGCGATGGCAGAGGCTTTCATGGCGCGCGGTATCGCGCCGCTGATGGGGCTGGACACGGCATTGCAGGCGCTGAAGGCGGCGCAGGCCGCGCCCGCTGCACCGGGCTGGCGGCCGCTGGCGGCACTGCCTGCCCGCGACACCCGGCTTCTGGACGAGGCCGAAGGCAAGGCGCTGCTGGCCGCAGCCGGGGTCGTGGTGCCACGGTCAGTGACGGCGCCCAGGCTGGCGGCGCTGGATGTGGGCGGGTTGACGCCGCCCTTCGCTTTGAAGGGGCTGGGCTTTGCCCACAAGACCGAGGCCGGGGCAGTGCGGCTAGGGCTGGCCACGCTGGCAGGCCAGGCCGAAATGCCCGGCGCCACCGGCTATCTGGCCGAAGAAATGGTAACTGGCGTGGTGGCCGAGGCGCTGCTGGGCCTGCGCCGCGATCCGGTCTATGGCGTGACGCTGACGCTGGGCATGGGCGGCGTGACGGCCGAGGTTCTGGCCGATACTGTCACGCTGATCTGGCCGCTGGATGCAGCGGCCATCCACGCAGGCCTGCGGCAGTTGCGGCTCTGGCCGCTGCTGGATGGCTATCGCGGGCGGGCGCGGGCCGATGTGGCAGCGCTGGTCGATATGGCGCTGCGGCTGGGGCGGCAGATGGCCGAGGATGCCAGCCTTGAAGAAATCGAAATCAATCCGGCNNGGATGCGCTTGTCAGGAGGGCGGAATGACCATGGAAATGCTGACCGAAGGCCCGATCCGCACCCGGCGCGAGGGTGCTGTTCTTGAGCTGACGCTGGACAGGCCGAAGGCCAATTCCATTGATCTGGTGACCAGCCGGATCATGGGGCAGGCCTTCCGCGCCTTTCGCGATGATGATTCCATGCGCGTGGCGATCCTGCGGGCGGAGGGGGGAAAGTTCTTCTGCCCCGGCTGGGATCTGAAGGCGGCGGCGGCGGGCGACGCCGTGGATGGTGATTATGGCGTGGGCGGCTTTGGCGGTTTGCAGGAACTGCCGAACCTGAACAAGCCGGTCATTGCTGCCGTGAACGGCATTTGCTGCGGCGGCGGGCTGGAACTGGCGCTGAGCTGCGATCTGATCCTGGCCTCGGACAATGCCACTTTCGCGCTGCCGGAAATCCGGTCGGGCACGGTGGCCGATGCCGCAAGCATCAAGCTGCCCAAGCGTATTCCCTATCATGTGGCGATGGATCTCTTGCTGACCGGGCGCTGGTTCGATGCAGAGGAGGCCTTTCGCTGGGGCCTGTTGAAGGAAATCTGCGCGCCGGGCGATCTGCTGGCCAAGGCCTGGGATCTGGCCCGCCTGCTGGAAAGCGGCCCGCCGCTGGTTTACGCGGCCATCAAGGAAGTGGTGCGCGAGGCCGAGGCCATGCGCTTTCAGGATGCGCTGAACCGCATCACCAAGCGGCAGATGCCGACGGTGGACCGGCTTTATTCCTCCGAGGATCAGCTGGAAGGCGCCCGCGCCTTTGCCGAAAAGCGTGATCCGGTCTGGAAGGGGCGCTGAGGCGGGCGCCCGACGACAGTGCCCCCTCACGCCATCCCTCTCCCCCGGGGGGAGAGGGAGCGCGTTGCCCAGTGTGACCAAGGCGCCCCGCATTGCCAGACAGCGCAACATACCCTCTCCCCACGGGGGAGAGGGCAGGGTGAGGGGGCGCCTGCACATTGCGCGCTCTGCCCTTCGCCTCGCGCTGGCAGCCACAAACCGCTCAGCAGTTCGGCACGTTGACCGCCAGCCCGCCCAGTGATGTTTCCTTGTATTTCTCGTGCATGTCATGGCCGGTCTGGCGCATGGTCTCGATGCAGACATCGAGGCTCACCAGATGCTGCCCGTCGCCGCGCAGCGACAGGCTGGCGGCAGAAACCGCCTTGATCGCGCCCAGCCCGTTGCGTTCGATGCAGGGCACCTGAACCAGCCCCTTCACCGGGTCGCAGGTCATGCCAAGGTGATGTTCCAGCGCGATTTCCGCAGCGTTTTCCACCTGTTCCGGCGTGCCGCCCAGCACGGCGCACAGCCCCGCCGCCGCCATGGCCGCCGCCGATCCCACCTCGGCCTGACAGCCACATTCGGCACCCGAAATGCTGGCATTGTGCTTGCACAAGCCGCCGATGGCCGAGGCGGTCAGCAGAAACTCTCCGATGCGCGAGGTGCTCGCCCCCGGTACATGGTCGAGGTAATAGCGCAGCACCGCAGGCAACACGCCCGCCGCACCATTGGTCGGCGCCGTCACAACCTGCCCACCGGCCGCGTTTTCCTCGTTCACTGCCATGGCGTACAGCGACATCCAGTCGTTGATCGTATGGGGTGCCACCATGTTCAGCCCGCGTTCCGCGATCAGCGCATCATATATGCCCTTGGCGCGCCGCCGCACCTTCAGCCCGCCGGGCAGGATGCCTTCCCCCGCGATGCCACGGTCGATGCAATTGTTCATCACCTCCCACAGCCGGGCGATGCCGCGATCCACCTCGGCCTTGCTGCGGAAGACCAGCTCGTTCTCCAGCTTCATCTTCGCGATGGAAAGCCCGGATTTCCCAGCCATTTCCAGCATCTGAGCCGCGGTTTCGAACGGATAGGGGATCGGGCTTCCGCCTGCCGATGCCGCCCCCGCTGCCAGCTCTCCCGCTGTCAGCACAAAGCCGCCGCCGATGGAATAATAGGTTTCCTCCAGGATCACATCGCCCTCGGTATCGGTGGCGCGCAGGATCATGCCATTGGCATGACCGGGCAGCGCCGGGCCGTAATCGAAGATCATGTCGGTCTTCGGATCAAAGGCCAGCGCGCCAAAGCCCGGCGGCGTGATCTGCCGCGTGGCATGGATCTGTGCCAGCGCGGCCTCGGCCTTGTCATGATCGTAGCTGGCGGGTTCGAAGCCCGCCAGGCCCAGGATGGTGGCACGATCCGTCGCATGGCCGACCCCGGTAAAGGCAAGGCTGCCATGCAGCGAGGCCCGCAGGCCATGGGCATGAAACGGGCTGGCCTTCAGCGTGGCCAGAAAACGGGCCGCTGCCACCATGGGGCCCATGGTGTGCGAGGAAGACGGGCCGATGCCCACCTTGAACATATCGAAGACGGAAAGAAACATGGGTGCGCTGCCTGTGATTTCGCCCCACTATGCCCGCAAATTGCAGGCTAGGGGGCGCAATTGCGACCGGCGCGCGACGATTTGCGCTGTTGGTAACCGGACATTAACCCGAATCGCTGCCAGATGGCGGGATGAAGGGGGATGCGATGAAAGCTGTGATTGGTTTCCTGCTGGGCCTGATCTGGCCCCTGATCGCCTTTGCCGGGCCAGAGGCGCTGCCCGAAGCGGTGAAGAAACGCATCCTGCGGGCGCCGCAGGAGTATGTGGAACAGATGACGCGCCTTGTCGCCGGATTCGGGGGGCCCGCGGGGCTGACGGCCGAAGGTATCGCCACCCATGTTGCGGTGGAACGTGCCTATACCCGGGCCGATGCCTTGCGCGGGTTGCTGGCGGCCGATCTGGACAATGACGGTGCGGTGACCATGGCCGAGGCGGATCGCCTGATGCAGGTGCTGTCAGCCCGCGGGCGCGGCGGGTTTCTTCTGTCGTTCACAGCGGCGGATGCCGATGGCGATGGCCGCGCCGATGCCGCCGAACTGCGGCAGGCGGCCGATCTTGTGGCGCTGGACCGGCTGACCCCGCGCGCAGCCGAAGGGTTGCAGGCGGTGCTGGTCTTCGATGCCGATGGGGATGGCGCGGTATCATTGCCGGAATTGCGGGCAGGCGTGGCCGCCTTGGCCGGGAAAAGCTGATCCTGGGCAGCGCAACCTCTCGCCCCCGGGGCCTAACCGGCCTATAAGCCAAGCGGACCAACGCGCTTGAGGAGCCGCTTCATGCCTGCAGAACTTTCTCCTATCGACAAGGCCAAGTTCGTGGCCGCCAAACGGGCTGTTGCCTATGTCGAATCCGGCATGAAGCTGGGCCTTGGCACCGGATCGACAGCCGCCTGGATGGTGCGCTGCCTGGCCGAGCGGGTGCAGAATGAAGGGCTGAAGGTGGTCGGCGTGCCGACCTCGACCCGCACTGCCGAACTGGCGCGCAGTCTGGGGATTCAGGTCGTATCGCTGGACGAGGCGAAATGGCTGGATCTGACGATTGATGGCGCCGATGAGATCGACCCGCAGCTGAACCTCATCAAGGGCGGCGGCGCGGCGCTGTTGCAGGAAAAGATCGTGGCCACCGCATCTGACCGCATGATCGTGATCGCCGATGCCGCGAAAGAAGTGGCACAGCTGGGCGCCTTTCCCCTGCCGGTCGAGGTGATCCCCTTCGGCTGGCAGACCACCAAGGCCCTGATCGAAGAAACCCTCGTCAGCCTGGATGTGCTGAACCGCGAAGCCACGCTGCGGATGAACGGCGACAAGCCGCTGGTGACGGATGAGGCGAATTACATCATCGACCTGCATCTGAAACGCATCGGCAACCCGCGCCAGCTGGCGCTGGTGCTGAACCAGATCCCGGGTGTGGTGGAAAACGGCCTGTTCATCGACATCTGCGATGTGGTGGTGATCGGCCATGGCGACGGCCGGGTGCAGCTGCGCGACATCAACGATGGTTCCGCCCGCGAAGACCGGGTCGAATTCGCGCCGACCGACAATATCTTTGCTGATCCGGATGCGTGACATGGCCTTTGACTATGATCTGTTCGTGATTGGCGGTGGCTCTGGCGGGGTGCGGGCCGCCCGCATCGCCAGCGCCGAGGGCAAGGCCCGCGTGGCGCTGGCCGAAGAATACCGCATGGGCGGCACCTGCGTGATCCGCGGCTGCGTGCCGAAAAAGCTGATGGTCTATGCCAGCGAATATCCCGGCCTGATCGCCGATGCCCGCGCCTATGGCTGGCAGGTCGAAGGCGGGGCTTTCGACTGGCCGCAGTTCCACACCCAGCTGGAGGCAGAGCTGACGCGTCTGGAAGCCGCCTATCGCAACACGCTCCAGAATGCGGGCGTCACGGTGCATGACCAGCGCGCCAGCCTGGTGGATGCCCATACGGTGCAACTGGCGGATGGTCAGCAGTTCACCGCGAAACACATCCTGATCGCCACGGGCGGTCGCCCCTTCGTGCCCGATCTGCCGGGGGCCGAACTGGCCATCACCTCTAACGAGATCTTTCACCTGGACGCGCTGCCGAAACGCGCGCTGGTGGTGGGCGGGGGGTATATCGCGTCAGAATTTGCCTGCATCCTCAACGGGCTGGGGGTGAAGGTGCATCAATACTATCGCGGCGCGCATATCCTGCGCGGCTTTGATGACGAGGCGCGCGCCCTTGTGGCGGCGCGGATGCAGGCCTCTGGCATCAGCATCAGCTGCAACACCGATGTCGCCCGGCTGGAAAAAACCGCAACCGGCATCCTGGCCACGACCGAAAGCGGCGCATCGGAAGAGTTCGATCTGGTGATGTATGCCACGGGCCGCAAACCCAACAGCGCCGGTCTGGGGCTGGAGGCACTGGGGGTGCCGCTGGGCCGCAACGGCGAAATCCGCGTCGATGGCTGGAGCCAGACCGCCGTGCCCTCGATCTATGCTGTGGGTGATGTGACGGACCGCATCAACCTGACCCCGGTGGCGATCCGCGAAGGCCATGCCTTTGCCGATACAGTGTTCTGTGGCAAACCGCGCCAGGCCGACCACGAACTGGTGGCCAGTGCGGTGTTCACCCAGCCCGAAATGGGCACCGTCGGGCTGAGCGAAGAGACCGCGCGCCTGCAGGAGCCGGTCGAGGTTTATGTGGCCAGCTTCCGCCCGATGCAAAGCCTGTTTGCTGGGCGGCAGGATCGGGTGATGATGAAACTGGTGGTCAGCCGCGCCACCCGCAAGGTTCTGGGCTGCCACATCGTCGGCCCGGCCGCCGGTGAAATGATCCAGCTGGCGGCGATTGCCGTGAAGATGGGCGCCACCAAAGAAGATTTTGACCGCACGGTGGCCGTGCATCCCACCATGTCGGAAGAGCTGGTGACCATGCGCCATCCGGTGCGCAGCAGCTGATCCGCCTCACCGATCCGGTCAGCGGCAGTTGCCCGGATCGGTGAAACCGACAGCGGGGATGAACCTTGGCCGGGTCGCCACAAACTGGCCCAGCGTCATGTCATTCAGGCCGACATCGAAGATCGGCGTAAAGTCATACTGGGTTTCCACGATCATCAGCGTATCGGCATCGGCGGTCAGCGGCAGGCGGTCGCTGAATTGCTGCAATGTGGCCGTGGTCAGCGCGGGCATGTTCACCGGGTCCAAAGCGCAGGACCATTGCACTTCGAACCGGTTGTTCCGGTCGCTGAAAACCGCGCTGGTCAGCCGCATCCGCACAGCGGTATCGCCGGGCAGGGTGAAATTGAACAGCCGTTCTACACCGAAGGCATCGGTTGAATCGATATTGGTTCGGCTGCGCGACAGCACGTCAGCAACAGTATAGGTGGCCTTCTGCACCCGGTTGATGGTGGCATAGGCATCCCAATAGACGAACAGCGCAAAGGCGGCCCAGGCCATCATCGGCATCACCAGAACCGCCTCGACGATCATGGAGCCGGTTTCATCGCCCAGAAAGCGGCGCAGGGGGCGGGGCAGGCGGATCTTCCGTATCATGGTTCGTTCACAAAGGCCGAAACGGCGATCAGACGATAGCCGCCTTCGCCGTCCTGATCCATACTGGCCGCGATGCCGGTCGTGGGAAAGATCGCATCGGCCCGCAGGCAGACGCGGACCAGCATCAGCTCTTCCCGCGCGCCCGGCGTCGGGTCCAGCGCGGTGACGGGATCAATCTCTGACGCCCGGTCGCGGCAGACGGTTTCGGTGGTGGGCATCGTCCAGGTGTCCATCGACACCCGATCCAGGCTCACCTTCAGCGTGCCATCACATTCCGTCAGGATCGAGGAATTGGCGCAGATCGCATCCTTCAGGTCTTCATGATCCGGGTCCGTGCCAAGCCCGCCCAGCCGCAGATCCCGCATCGCAATATCAACGGCACGTTCCAGCATGGTCTGGCGCAGCGACATCAGCCCCGCTTCGAAGCTGGCCATGAACAGGGCCATCAGAAGCGGGATCATCAGCACGAATTCGATATTTGTCGCGCCGTCATCCTGCCGCAAAAACCGCGGCCACCGCAAAACGCACCGGGCTGGGTTCATTGCGTCAGCCTCAGATAGCTGATCTGGCTGGCAATGGCCCGGAACACGGTCGAGATTTCAAGCCCGTTCGCATTGAAGTAATGGGCATCCGATGTGGCGCAGTTGCGGATCTGGGTCTGGCCATCCGAGGGCGCCTCGAAGGCGATGCCATAGATCACGATGCCCGCATTCTTGGCGGCGGTGCAGACCGTCTGCATCCGCGAGTTCTTGGTGGATGACACATAGCTCAGCATGTTGGATTCATGGGTCGATACGCTACCACCCAAGGGTGCGGCATAGAAATAGCGCGCGACCGTATCGGTGGTCCAGCGCGCAAAGACCTGCGGCCAGGTCAGGCGCACGGCGCTGCTGTGCGGTGCGGTGGCCCATCTGCCGGTGCTGGCGTTGTAATAATCTTCATTGGTGTTGGACCGGTTGTGATAGGCCCAGACCTCACCATTGCTGTCGCTGCGCCAGACGATGGAGTTTCCGGTCCGCCAGCCGTTGTTCAGCTTGTATTCGGCGGTGTTCTGGCCATCGGTCATCACCACCATCACCTTCAGCGTGTCGATGGTCGAGGGGGACAGCGGGCGGTCGTCATAGGCATCATCCACCACGCCACGCTGGATCAGCCCCTGCACGATGCCCTGCGATGCCGGGTCCAGCAGCAGGGCGCCCCATTTCACCCCGAGGTCGATCGAGGTATTGCCGCCCACCACCATGCTGCCGATCGCGCTTTGCAACCTTGCGGTGCTGTCGCTCAGCGGGATGATGCGGTTTGCCGTGTGATAGGGGCAGTTGAACAGCGAGGCCGAGCCAGAGTTGAACGGATCGAAATGGCCGTTGTGGATGAAGGACGTGGTCTGCGACAGGGCTGTGGTTGAAAACACGCTGTCGGGCAATTCGATGCAATAAGAAGAACTGTGCAGCTGTGTCACGTTGAACTGGCTGAACAGATCCGGCCCCACATTGACCTGCGCCGTATAGGGCACCAGCGAGACGGTGACCTTGCCGGGATCGGAGGAATTGATCACGGTTTCCACGAATTCCTGCGCGGCCGGCCGCAGGTTGTTGATGCGCGAACCGCTCATCGAGCCCGAGATATCCAGCACCAGCGACACTTCGACATTCGAGATGCNNGGCTTCGGCATCGGCCGAGACGGTGCGGAAGTTCAGCCCTTCGGAGACGTTGATATCGTTGAGATATTCCAGAAGGCCTGCCTTGCGGAAGTAATCTGTCACCACCTCTTCGGGATCGTGATCCTGGCTCAGGCTGGCGGCGGCCAGAACGCTGCGGTCCAGCGTCTGCTGCAGCTGCACGCGGCGTTCCTCGTGGCGCATGATATCGACGGCAAGCCCGNNAAAATGAAAATGACGCTGAGCAGCAGGATGCTGCCCTGTTCGTCTTGCCGGAACCTTTTCAGCGAAGCTGCGCTTCCTGCCGCCACTCGGTAATGAATCATATCCGTTCTCCGGAGGACGCCGTTGCCCCCGCCGCCTGCACCAAACCGGGCAGGGAGCCTCCCCACATATCAGATTCATGATGGATGCGATATGCGTTGGGCGGAATTGTGGCGGAAGGCCCTGATATCGCCATGGAAACCGACATTCCGGGGAACGATGCGCAGGCTTGTCCGTTCATTGTTCCTGCGGTGGCAACGCAGCTGCCCCAATACGGGCACACAGGGGGGCAAGGCCGCGCCTGCAAGCCCTGCGCAGGCAGGCCGGGCGCCCATCGGCAAACAGCTATTCACACGGTGATAACGAATCGCTGTAAGAAAGGACATGGCCCCGAATCCCTGCACAGAATCCCTGCGTTCACGGGGGCAGGGGCCGCAGCAGAGGGAGGACTGCCATGCTGGCCCAGAACGAACCGAGCTTTCGTGAATCCGTCGATCTGATGTTCAACCGCGCGGCGCGGCTGATGGATCTCAGCCCCGGGCTGGAACAGAAGATCCNNCCGGGTATCGCTCTGTCCATTCCGAACATATGGAGCCGGTGAAGGGCGGCATCCGCTATGCGCTTTCGGTCCATCAGGACGAGGTGGAGGCGCTGGCCGCGCTGATGACCTATAAATGCGCGCTGGTCGAAACGCCCTTTGGCGGATCAAAAGGCGGCCTGTGCATCGACCCGCGCCAATGGGACGAACACGAGCTGGAACAGATCATACGCCGCTTCGCCTATGAGCTTATCAAGCGCGATCTGATCCATCCGGCGCAGAACGTGCCTGCGCCCGACATGGGCACCGGCGAACGCGAAATGGCCTGGATCGCCGATCAATACGCCCGCATGAACACCACCGACATCAACGCCAAGGCCTGCGTCACCGGCAAGCCGCCCCATGCCGGCGGCATCCAGGGCCGGGTAGAGGCGACGGGGCGCGGCGTGCAATTCGCGCTGCGTGAATTTTTCCGCCTCCCCGAAGATATTGCAAAGGCAAACCTTTCCGGCGGGCTGGAGGGCAAGCGCATCGTGGTGCAGGGCCTTGGCAATGTGGGCTATCACGCCGCCAAATTCCTGTCCGAGGAAGACGGCGCGATCATCACCGCCATCATCGAACGCGACGGCGCGCTGGTGAAGGATACCGGGCTTGCGGTCGAGGATGTGCGCCAGTGGATCGCGAAACACGGCGGTGTGCGCGGCTTCCCCGAGGCAGAGTTCGTCGAAGATGGCGCCTCGGTGCTGGAAAAAACCTGCGACATCCTGATCCCCGCCGCGATGGAAGGCGTGATCCACCGCGGCAATGCCGCACGGATTTCGGCCCCGCTGATCATCGAGGCGGCGAATGGCCCGATCACCTTTGGCGCCGATGAAATCCTGCGCGAAAAGGGCTGCGTCATCATCCCCGATCTTTACGCCAATGCGGGCGGCGTGACGGTCAGCTATTTCGAATGGGTCAAGAACCTCAGCCATATCCGCTTTGGCCGGATGCAGCGCCGCGCCGAAGAGTCGCGCTCGCGCCTGCTGGTGGAAGAGCTGGAGCGTCTGTCGGCCGATCGCGGTCTGGGCTGGACGCTGGCGGCCGATTTCAAGGAGAAATTCCTGACCGGTTCGGATGAACTGGCGCTGGTGCGCTCGGGGCTGGATGACACCATGCGCACCGCCTATCAGGCCATGCGCGAGGTCTGGCACAGCCGCCCCGAAGTGGGTGATCTGCGGGTTGCCGCCTATATTGTCGCCATTGACCGGGTTGCCCAAACCTATCGCTCCAAGGGCCTGTAACGCAGGCTTGCGCCGCGGCTTTGTTGACTTCGCGGCGCGGCTTTGCTTAACCCGCGCAATCCCAGCCGGAGCCCCGTCATGTCGTCCAGCCTTGCCCGCCTGTTCCGCAGCCTGTTTCCCGCCTTTGTCACGCTGTTCGCGCTGATCGTGCTGGGCGGGGCGGGGGCCTATTACATGACCACCGGCAATGGCTTTACCTCCGCCGTTCTGGGCATCGGCGGGTTGGCGGGGCTGGTGGCGCTGTTCGGGCTGGTGGCGCTGCAGATCGAAAACAACGAACTGCTGCGCCGCCTGGCTGCCGCCGCCGAAGTGCAGCTGCGCGCCACGCGCGGGCAGGGCGGTGGCGCGGCAATGCCCGCACAGATCCTGGCGGCGACCGAGGCCCCGGCCGCGCCCTATGTCGGTCTGGTCTCCGACCGCAAGGCGCCCGTCGCCGCACCGCGCCGCCCCAGCGCGCCGCAGGGGCGGGTGGAACCCGTGCTGTCGACGCCGCGCCGGGGCTGATCGGCCGATTTCGGCACCGGGGCGACATGGGCTGTCGCCTGCGGGATAGGAAATCGCTGAGCGGGCTTGATAATCGGTGCAGGCGGCGGTCAGATGGGGCCGCAAGCAAAGGGCGTCGAGATGCGGTATTCCGGGTTCAGGGTCATCACGCAGGGGCTGTTCGGCAATACCGGATGGAAACCCGCCTGGCGCAACCCGGCGCCGAAAGCGGAATATGATGCCATCGTGATCGGCGGTGGCGGCCATGGCCTGGCGACCGCCTATTATCTGGCCAGGAACCACGGGCTGACCAATATCGCGGTGCTGGAAAAGGGCTATCTCGGCTCTGGTAATATCGGGCGCAACACCACCATCGTGCGCGCCAATTACTTTCTGCCCGGCAACAGCGAATTCTACAGCCATTCCCTGAAGCTGTGGGAAGGGCTGGAGGCCGATCTGAACTATAACGTCATGCACAGCCAGCGCGGCGTGCTGAACCTGTTCCATTCCGATGGCCAGCGCGATTTCTTTGCCCGGCGCGGCAATGCCATGATCAATCAGGGCGATGATGCCGAACTGCTGGATCGTGAAGGTGTGCGCCGCATGGTGCCCTATCTGGATTTCGAACAGACGCGCTTCCCGATCTATGGCGGGTTGCTGCACCGGCGCGGCGGCACGGCGCGGCATGATGCCGTGGCCTGGGGCTATGCCCGCGGCGCCGACCAGCGCGGGGTCGATCTGATCCAGAACTGCGAAGTGACGGGGATCGACCTCCAGAACGGCAAGGTGACCGGCGTGCAGACCACGCGCGGCGCGATCCGGGCAAAGAAGGTGGGCATCGTCGTGGCCGGCCGGTCCAGCCAGGTGGCGGCGATGGCCGGGCTGCGGTTGCCCATCGAAAGCCATATCCTGCAGGCCTTCGTCACCGAAGGGCTGAAGCCGGTGATCGACCAGGTGGTGACCTTCGGCATGGGGCATTTCTACATCAGCCAGTCCGACAAGGGCGGGCTGGTGTTCGGCGGCGATCTGGATTTCTACGCCAGCTATGCCGCGCGCGGCAATCTGCCCATGGTCGAACATGTGATGGAGGCGGGGATGACGCTGATGCCGATGATCGGCCGCGCCAAACTGCTGCGCAGCTGGGGCGGCATCATGGACATGTCGCCCGACGGCTCGCCCGTGATCGACCGCACGCCGGTGGATGGGCTCTATATCGACTGCGGCTGGAACTACGGTGGCTTCAAGGCGGTGCCGGCCTCGGGCTGGTGCATGGCACATCTGATGGCCACCGATACCCCGCACGAGGTGGCGCGCCGCTTCCGGCTGGACCGCTTCGCCACCGGCCATGTGCTGGATGAAGAAGGCACCGGCAGCCAGCACAACCTGCATTGAGGCATTGCATCATGGCACATCCCCTCACCCCTGCCCTCTCCCCCAAAGGGAGAGGGAGATGCGCCCCGCTTCGGGATGGTGCTTTGCTTGCCCTTGCGGTGAAAGCCACAAGATCTGACGCCCGGTTCTTCCGGGCGCGCCCTTTCCTTCCCGCGCCGCTCCCTCTCCCCTCGGGGGAGAGGGCCGGGGTGAGGGGACAGCACCGGAGCCTGCCATGCGCCTGACCTGCCCGCTCTGCGGCCCGCGCGACCTGCGGGAGTTCTACTACTACGGCGCCGATACCTGGCTGCGCCGCCCCGCCGCCGATGCGCCGCCCGAGTCCTGGGATGATTACCTGCATCTGCGCGACAACCCGGCAGGGGAAACCCGCGACCTGTGGTATCACGAGGCAGGCTGCGCGCAGTGGCTGGCCGTCACCCGCGACACCATCACCCATGCGGTGCATCAGGTGGACCTGGTCGCCGCACCGAAAGGCGGTGTGAAATGAGGATAGCGGGCAAGGGCCTTGTCGATACATCCGTGCCATTGGGGTTCCGCTTTGACGGGCGCGATTATGTCGGCCATCCGGGCGATACGCTGGCTTCGGCGCTGCTGGCCAATGGGGTGCGGCTGGTCGGGCGCAGCTTCAAATATCACCGCCCGCGCGGCATCCTGACTGCCGGGCCGGAAGAGCCGAACGCGCTGGTCGAGGTGCTGGAGGACAACCAGCAGACACCGAATGTGCGCGCCACCGTGCAAGAGCTGTTTCAGGGCCTGTCCGCCCGCAGCCAGAACCGCTTTCCTTCGCTGGGACTTGATCTGCTGGCGGTCAACGACCTGGCCGCGCCCCTGCTCAGCGCGGGGTTCTATTACAAGACCTTCATGTGGCCCCGCCGCTTCTGGGAAGGCCTTTATGAACCGCTGATCCGCCGCGCGGCCGGGCTCGGCAGCCTGTCGGGGCGGCATGACGATGGCGAATATGAAAAGGCGTTCGCTTTCTGCGATCTGCTGGTGATCGGCGCAGGCCCGACCGGGCTTGCGGCGGCGCTGGAGGCCGGGCGGGCCGGTGCCGATGTCATCCTGGCCGATGAAGATGCCCGGATGGGCGGGCGGCTTCTGTCGGAAACCCATCTGCTTGATGGCGCGCCGGGGGCTGGCTGGGTGGCGCAGGTGCTGGCCGAACTGGCCAGCCTGCCCAATGTCCGGCTGATGCCGCGCACCACCGTCACCGGCGCCTACGATCACGGCACCTTCGGCGCGCTGGAGCGGGTGGGGCTGCATCTGCCCGCCCGCCCGCATCTGCCGCGCGAGTGTTTCTGGCGCATCGTGGCCAAGCGGGCGATTCTGGCGGCAGGCGCGCTGGAACGCCCCATCGCCTTTGAAAACAACGACAGGCCGGGCATCATGCTGGCCTCGGCGGTGCGCAGCTACCTCAACCGTTACGGTGTGGCGCCGGGGCAGCGGGCGACGGTGTTCTGCACCAACGAGGATGCCCGCCGCACCGCCCGCGATCTGATGGCCGCCGGGGTGAAGGTGGCGGCGATTATCGACGCCCGCCCCCATGCCAGCGCGGTAGAGGATTGCCCGGTCTATACCGGCTCGGTCGTCACCGATACGCGCGGCCGCAAGGGGCTGCGCGCCATCACGGTGAAACATGCAGGCGGCGAGGCGGTGATCGAAACCGATTGCCTGGCGGTTTCCGGCGGCTGGAACCCGACGCTGCACCTGACCTGCCACATGAACAGCCGCCCGCTGTGGAACGAGGCGCTGGCCGCCTTCGTGCCCGCGCCGGGTGCTGTGCCCGGCCTGCAGGCGGCGGGTGCGGCGGCGGGCATCATGTCCACAGCGGCCTGCCTGGCCTCGGGCCAGCGCGTGGCGCGCGAGGCGCTGGCGGATCTGGGGCTGCGGGCGCCGGGCCTGCGCCTGCCATCCTCCGAAGACGCGCCCTATATCGTCACGCCACTGTGGCAGGTGCCGCATCCCAAGGGGCTGTGGCGCCGCGCCTGGCTCGATTTCGCCAATGATGTGACGGTGAAGGATGTGACCCTGGCCGCGCAGGAAAATTTCGCCAGCGTCGAACATATGAAGCGCTATACCACGCAGGGCATGGCGCCGGATCAGGGCAAGAATTCGAATGTGGCGGCGCTGGCGGTGCTGGCCGATGCCACCGGGCGCGCCATCCCCGAAACCGGCACCACCACCTTCCGCCCGCCGNNCCCCGATGGTCGAGGCCGGGCTGTGGTATCGCCCGTCGTATTTCCCGCGCCCCGGTGAAACCACCTGGCAGCAGACCTGCGACCGCGAGGTGCAGATGGTGCGCGACCGCGTCGGCATCTGCGATGTCTCCACCCTGGGCAAGATCGACGTGCAGGGGGCCGATGCCGCCCGCTTCCTCGATTTCGTCTATACCAACCGGATGAGCACGCTGGCCCCCGGCCGCGTGCGCTATGGGCTGATGCTGCGCGA
>DOMY01000084.1:0-263 GCA_003509785.1 Gemmobacter sp. | reverse complement strand
TCCGCATCTCCTTCTCGGGCGAGGAAGGGTACGAGATCGCGGTCCCCGCCCGCCATGGCGAGGCCTTGTTCCGCGATCTGCTGGCGCGGGCCGAAACCATGGGCGGCGGCGCCTACGGGATGGAGGCGCTGAACGTCCTGCGCATCGAAAAGGGCTTCATCACCCATGCCGAGATTCATGGCCGCACCACCGCCTTCGATATCGGCATGGCCAAGATGGTCAGCCCGCAGAAGGATTGCATCGGCCGCGCCGCCAGCCAGCGC
>DOMY01000289.1 GCA_003509785.1 Gemmobacter sp. | reverse complement strand
CGGCCAACTCTTCTTCAGCCTCGGCGCGGCGTTCGGCCAGTTCGGCGCTGCGGCGTTCGGCGGTTTCAAGCCGGTGGCGCCAGCCGGCCATTTCCTTGGCCACCTCTTGCTGGCGGCGCACGCGGGCCTCGCCCTCGCGGCGGACCTCGTCCTGCTGAGAGCGGCGCGACATCATGGTGATGCGCGCGGCCTCGACCGCCGTGCGCAGGGTTTCCACCATGGCGCGGGTGGCCTCCAGATCGGGCAGGGCGGCGAGGGTGCCATCGGCCTCGGACAGCCGGGCACGGGCGGCCATCGCCTCGTCTTCAAAGCGCGAAACGGCCAGACGGGCAGCCTCCAGCTTGCCTGCGGCGATGGAGCGATCCGCCTCGGCCCGGGCCAGCGCGCGGCCTGCTTCGGTCACCCGCGCATCCGCACTGCGCCGGGCATCGCGGGCCAGCTGATCGCTGCGCGCCAGATCGGACAGGCGGGCCTGCAGCGCCTCATGGGCCGTCCGCGCCGCTGCGGCACGGTCGCTGACCCCGGCCAGTTCCTGCCGCAGCTGGGCCAGCCGGTTCAGCTGACGCAGGCGCAGCGCGGCGGCAGAGGGCATATCGGCCGCCGCCGTGCGGAAGCCATCCCAGCGCCACAGATCGCCCGCAAGGCTGACCAGTCTTTGGCCCGGCAGAAGACCGGCCTGCAGAGCGGTGGCCTGTTCCGGCGCCACGATGCCGATCTGGGCGATCCGGCGGCGCAGCACATCGGGCACCTGCACATGATCGGCCAGCGGCGTCACACCAGGCGGCAAAGGCGGCACATCCGCCAGATCCGGCAGGCCGACCCAGCCGGAGCCGATATCGGCCACCTGCACCTCGGGCGCGCGCAGATCATCGGCCAGCGCGGCGCCCAGCGCCGCCTCGTATCCCGGGGCCACCTGCAGGCGGTCCAGCAGCTGTTCGCCTGCGCGGGCCTCGCGATCCACCAGCCGGGCCAGCGTGGCCACTTCAGCGCCCAGCGCATTGGCCTCGCCCTCGGCGGCGGAGCGCGCGGCGCGGGCCTCGGCCTCTTGCGATTGCACATCGGCGCGGGCCTCTTCGGCCATGGCCAGCGCTTCTTCGGCCGCCTCGGCCTGGGCCACGGCATCTTCCTGCGCTTCGGTCGCGCTGTCCTGCGCCTCGGCGGCGCGTTCCAACGCTTCGGTGGCCAGTTCCACCGCATCGCGCGCCCGCAGGGCCTCGGCCTCGGCGCGTTGCAGGGTGGCGGCGGTATCGGCGCGCAACCGCTGTGCCGACTGATGCCGGGCGGCCAGTCGCGCCATATCTTCGGTGCGTTCCGACAGCTGCGCTTCGCGGTCCGACAGGATGGCCGCGGCTTCGCGGGCGGTTTCCATCGCTTCGGTCAAACGGTCGTCATGGCCGTCATGGGCGCGGGCCAGCTGCTCTGCCTCCCAGTCCAGCCGGGCGATGGTATCGCCGGCATCGCGGTTCAGGCCGGTCTCCCGGTCCATATCGCGGCTGAGCTGGGTGATCCGGGCGCGCAAGGCCTCGATCGCCTGACGGGCGCGGGCCTCCTGATCGGCCAGGGCATCGCGCTGCACCATCAGCCGCTGCAGGATGGCCCCGGCAATCGCCTCTTCCTCGCGCCGGGGGGGCAGCACGTCTTCGGCGGCCTGACGGGCCTTGGTGGCGGCCCGCGCCGCCTGTTCGCCCTGCACCGCGCCCAGCAGGCGCCGGCGCAGCAGCGTTTCGGCATCGGCCCGCGCCAGATCGGCCTCGCGCCAGCGGCGATACAGCAGCATCCCCTCCGACCGGCGCAGATCTTCGCCGATCTCGCGGTAGCGCGCCGCCTGCCGGGCCTGACGGGCCAGCGTCGCCAGCTGGCTGGCCAGCTGTTCCAGCACATCATCGACGCGCGACAGGTTCTGTTCGGTGGCGTTCAGGCGCAGCTCTGCCTCGTGCCGGCGCTGATACAGCCCGCTGATCCCCGCCGCCTCTTCCAGAATCCGCCGCCGGGCCTTGGGTTTGGCGTTGATCAGTTCGGAAATCTGGCCCTGCCGCACCAGAGCCGGCGATTGCGCCCCGGTGGAGGCATCGGCAAACAGCATCTGGATGTCGCGCGCCCGCACATCGCGGGTATTGGCCTTGTAGGCCGATCCGGCATCGCGGGTGATGCGGCGCACGATTTCCAGCTGATCGGCATCGTTGAACCCCGAGGGCGCCAGCCGTTCGGCATTGTCGATCACCAGCGCCACTTCGGCAAAATGCCGGGCAGAACGGGTGGCCGTGCCCGCGAAGATCACATCCTCCATCCCGCCACCCCGCATGGCGGTGGGGCGGTTTTCGCCCATCACCCAGCGCAAGGCCTCCAGCAGGTTGGATTTGCCACAGCCGTTCGGCCCCACGACGCCGGTCAGGCCTTCGTGGATCACCAGTTCCGTCGGATCGACGAAACTTTTGAAGCCGTTCAGTCGCAGGCGGGTGAACCGCAAGGGATGTCTCCGTAAAGGGGCGCCATGGTCGGGCCATCCCCCTAACGAGTCAACCGCGCCGCCGCAATCCGCCATGGCAGGGATTGACCGGCCCGCCCGGCCCCGGCAACAGTTTGCCCATGGCCATGCCCCTGCCCATCACCGGCCGCTGCCTGTGCGGCGCCACGCGCTACCGGATCGACGCCGCGCCCTTGTGGACGGCGCATTGCCACTGCGCCTTCTGCCGCCGCGCCACCGGGGCGGGTTTTGGCAGCTATCTGGCGGCGGCTGAGGGCGCTGTGACATGGGAAGGGCCGCCACGGCAGAGCCATAGCACCAGCCCCGGGGTGTTCTGGGATCGCTGCGCCACCTGTGGTTCACCCCTTGCCTATCGCTCGCACAGGTTTCCAGGCGAGGTGCAGGTTCATGCGGGCACGCTGGATGATGCCTCTGCCTTTCGCGCGGATGAGGAGGTGAGCATGGACGAACATCTGGGCTGGACCGCGCTTGCCGATCCGCCACCGCATCAGATGCGCCCCGGCGATGACGCGGCGCCAGTGCTGGCGCTGATCCGCAGGGCCTTTGCCTTCATGGAGGGGCGGATTGACCCGCCATCGTCCATGCACCGGCTGACCGCCGAGGATATCCAGCGGCAGGCGGCAGAGGGCGAGGTCTGGCTGATCGGGCCACAGCCGCTGGCCTGCGTGTTCCTGACGATCAAACCCGATGCGCTGTATATCGGCAAGCTGGCCACGGCGGCGGCGGCGCGGCGGCAGGGGCTGGCGCGGCGGCTGGTTCTGCTGGCCGAAAGCCGCGCCCGCGCGCTTGGCCTGCCCGCGCTGGAATTGCAGGTGCGGGTGGAACTGGTGGAAAATCACGCCGCATTTTCCGCCATGGGTTTCAGCAAGACCGCCGAAACCTGCCACCCCGGCTATCACCGCCCCACCAGCCTGACCTTCCGCAAAATGCTGGCCTGACGGGGCCTTCCCTCTGGCTCTGCTTTGGCGCAGGTTTGACGGCAGGAAACCGGAGCCTGCCATGATCCCTGCCCTGCTGACCCTGCTCTTGTCGCAACTTGCTGGTGAAACCCTGTCGCGGGCGCTGTCCTTGCCGCTGCCCGGCCCGGTGCTGGGGATGCTGCTGCTGATCGCGGTCTTTGCCGCCTTTCCCAAAGCGGTAGACCTGGTGCGCCCGGTGGCGCAGGGCATCCTGGGGCATCTGTCGCTGCTGTTCGTGCCTGCGGGCACCGGGGTTGTGGGCCATCTGGACAAGCTGGCGGCGCAGGGCCTGCCGATCTTTCTGGCGCTGGTCGGATCGACGCTGCTGGCGATTGCGGCAGGCGCGCTGGCCTTTACCGCCGTGGCCCGGCTGACCGGCACAGAGGAGCCGGAGGCATGACCGATTTTGCCGAGATCTGGAGCTATCTGTCCGAAGGCCCGCTGCTGTGGCTGACCGCGACACTGGCCGCCTATGCCATGGGGGATGCCTGTTTCCGCGCCGCCGGGCGCAAGCCCTGGGTGAACCCGGTGCTGATCGCAGTGCTGCTGCTGGCATTGCTGCTGCAGATCAGCGGCACGAGCTATGCCACCTATTTCGAGGGCGCGCAGTTCGTGCATTTCCTGCTCGGCCCCGCCACCGTCGCGCTGGCCCTGCCGCTGTGGGACAATCTGCCCCGGCTGCGCCGCGTGCTGCTGCCACTGGCCGCGGCCCTGCTGGCCGGATCGGCCACGGCGGTGGTCTCTGCCCTCGCCATTGCCAGCGCCATGGGGGTAGAGGGCGAGATCCTGGCCTCGCTCGCCCCGAAATCGGCCACGGCGCCGGTGGCGCTGGGGATATCCGACCGGCTGGGCGGATCACCGACACTGACCGCCGTGCTGGTGATCCTGACCGGGATCATCGGCGCGATCTGCACCACCCCGCTGCTGAACGCGCTGCGCATCCGTGACTGGCGCGCGCGGGGCTTTGCCACCGGCGTGGCGGCGCATGGCATCGGCACGGCGCGGGCGTTTCAGGTGAACGCCACTGCCGGGGCCTTTGCGGGCCTCGGCATGGGGTTGAACGCGGTGCTGACCGCCTTTCTGGCGCCGCTGATCCTGCGGCTGTTTCAGTAAACGCCAGAGGTGGTGCCCAAAGCCTCGCGCAGCGCATCCTGCAGCGGATCGCCGGTGCTGCCGCCCTGCTGCGGCTGCTGCGCCCCCTGCGGCGCCTGCTGGCCCTGACCGCCCTGCGCCGCCGGCACATTGCCCGAACCTGCCGCAGCCCCGCCCGAACCCGCGCCCGCCGCCGCATCCAGCTGCGACGGGCTGACACCGCTTTGCGGCACGGCCTTGGCCTCGGGGATCTTCATCAGCAGATTGGTCGGCGGGATGCCTTCATGCACCCGCTTCATCACCTCGTGCCAGATCTCGGCAGGCAGGCCGCCGCCGGTCACGCCGGTCAGCGGGCGGTTGTCATCATAGCCCATCCAGACGCCCACCACATAATGCGCCGAAAAGCCGATGAACCAGGCATCGCGCGCCGCATTGGTGGTGCCGGTCTTGCCCGCCACCGGCGTATCGCCCAGCCGGGCCCGCGTGCCGGTGCCGCGCTGCACCACCTGCGTCAGCATATAGGTCAGATATTCCGCCGCTTCCTGGCTGATGATCCGCTCGCCGATGCCGCCGCCCTGCCCGATCAGCTCGGCATCATCACCCTGCAGCTTCAGCGACACCAGCCCATAGGGCTTGACCGATGACCCACCGTTCAGGAAGCCGGCATAGGCGCCCGTCATTTCCAGCAACGTGCTTTCCGAAGCGCCCAGTGCCAGCGCAGGCCCCGCCGCCAGATCGCTTTTCACGCCAAAGGCCTGCGCCACCTCGCGCACCTTCTTGCGCCCCACCGCCTCGGAGATCCGCACGGCAGGGATGTTGCGGCTTTCGGCCAGCGCCTGGGTCAGGGTAATCATGCCCTTGAACTTCTTGTCGTAGTTTTCAGGCGTCCAGGGGCCGGACCCTTTGATGTTGATGGTCAGCTTCGTGTCTTCCACGAAATCGGCCGGGGTATAGCCCAGATCCAGCGCAGCGGCATAGGCGAAGGGCTTGAACACCGATCCGGTCTGCCGCAGCGCCTGCGTGGCGCGGTTGAAACTGCCCGCCGCCGCGATCTTGCGCCCGCCCACCATGCCGCGCACGGCGCCATCCGCGCTCATCACCACGATGGCGGCCTGGGCGGTGCTGCTTTCCTTCACCTTGGTATCGAACACATATTGCAGCGCATCTTCCGCCTTGCGCTGAATCTGCTGATCCAGCGTGGTGCGGATGATGACATCCTCTGTCGTGTCCTTGGTCAGGAAGGCAGGCCCCGATTCCATCACCCAATCGGCAAAGAACCCGCCCGCGTTCTTGGCCGCCGCCTCGGACAGCTGCGCTGGATT
>DOMY01000121.1:10302-24302 GCA_003509785.1 Gemmobacter sp. | reverse complement strand
CATGCCGGGCCGGTCTGCGTGCCGGTCATCATCGGCAAGGGGCAGGCGCTGCGCTTTCGCCAGTGGACCCCGGATTGCCCGATGATCGAGGGAGAGTTTGGCGCGCTGATCCCGGCCGAAGGCCCCTGGCTGACGCCCGAGGTGCTGATCGTGCCGCTGGTCGGCTGGGATCGGCGCGGCTACCGGCTGGGCTATGGTGGCGGCTTCTATGACCGCACGCTGGAAGGGCTGCGCGCCCAGCAGCCCACATGGGCCGCAGGCTTTGCCTTTGCCGCACAGGAACTGGCCGATCTGCCGATCGAGCCCACCGACCAGCGGCTGGATGCCCTGATTACCGAAAGCGAAACTCTGCTGTTTCCCTGATGCGCCTGCCCGGCTGCGGCCGGGTTCTTGAGTATCAGGGAAGGAACAAAGCACAAGCCATCAGCAGAAATGGCCAAACGGCGCGCCGTTTTTCCGCCNNTCCCAAATACTCCCGCCGGAGGCGTCTGTCCTTCCCACCCCCAGGCCACGCCGGGGGCGGGGCACCCCTCTCCCCTCGGGGGAGAGGGCAGGGTGAGGGGGCGCTTGCCGGTGAGAGGGCGCCTACTTGGCGATCTTCTCGTCGCGCACGAACATGTTGGCCCAGGCCCTGTCGATCAGATCGGGGGACATCTGGTTGGGGATGCCCTCGAATTCGCAGATGGCGATCATCTGGTCGATCAGGAACACCGGCTGGTAATTGGCAAAATTCATGCCGATGGTCGGGTATTTCACCTTCAGCAGATGGATCAGCGCGCGTTCATCCAGCGGCATCTTCTTCTTGCGCGCCACCATGGCGAAGATCTTCAGGAAATTCTCCTGGTTCGGCCCGTCGATCTTGATCTTGAAGAAGATCCGCCGCAGCGCAGCGCCGTCGAAAATCTCGTTCGGGTGAAAGTTGGTGGAAAAGATCACCAGCGTGTCAAACGGCACGGTGAACTTTTCGCCCGATTGCAGCTGCAGGATATCGCGCCCTTCTTCCAGCGGCACGATCCAGCGGTTCACCAGCTTTTGCGGTGGTTCTGACTGGCGGCCAAGGTCATCGACGATGAAGATGCCGCCATTCGATTTCATCTGCAGCGGCGCCTGATAGGTGCGCGCGACCGGGTTGTAGGTCAGATCCAGCATGTCCAGCGTCAGTTCGCCCCCGGTGATGACCGAAGGCCGCTGGCAGCGCACATAGCGGCGGTCAAAGCGGTTGGAGGTGCGGCGCAGGCTGTTGGGATCATCCACCTCTTCTTCCGCCGCCGTATGCACGATCGGGTCGTAAACCGTGATGACCTGGCCCGAATATTCCACCGCGCGCGGGATATAGATCCTGTCGCCCAGGGCATCGCGGATCCCGTTCGAGATCGAGGATTTGCCGTTGCCCGGCGGCCCGTACATCAGTATCGACCGGCCCGATCCCACGGCAGGCCCCAGATTGCCGATCAGATCTTCGGGCAGGATCAGATGGCCCATGCCCCGCATCAGCGCATCGCGCCCCAGTTTCATGTTGCGCACCGATTGCCGCGTGACCTGCGCGCGATAGGCCTCCAGCGGCACCGGCATGGCGCCGTAATATTCCGATTGCGTCAACGCATCCAGCGCGCGGGCCTTGCCCGCATCGGTCAGCTGATAGCCCATCTCGTTGCCGGAAGTGGCATGCAGCGTGCCGGTGGCCTCCAGCAGGCGCTGGCCCCGCGCCATATCCACCAGCTCCTGCGTCAGCTGGATCGGCAGGCAGATGGCGCGGGCCAGTTCCGAGACCAGATCAATATTGGTGCGGAAGATGGTCTTCAGCAGGATATCCCGCATCATCACCGGCGCAAGCCCGGTATCGGCCAGACTGCGCAGGGCGGGGGGCGCGCTGACAGCTTCGGGCTGTGCGGCGGGGCCGGGGGGCGTGATCGGGGCATTCATGAAAGCGGCACCTTGTCAGCAGGCAGTTCGCCGCAGGAAAGCAGGCTATTTTGCCAGAAATGGGGCAAGAAGATAGAAAATCAGCGTCCCTGCCAGCGCCAGCCCCATGGGGAAATCCTTGCGCTGCCAGCTTTCCCACCCCGCGCCGATGCGGCGGGTCGNNCCAGCCGATGGGTGGCAAAGGCGCCCAGCAGGCAGGCCGCGAACAGCGCGCAGATCAGCCGCGCATCGCCGGTGGAAAACACCGGCGCCATGGCGGCTGCGAATTTCGCATCCCCCGCCCCCACCAGCCCGGCCGCATTGGCCACGAACCCGGCCGCCAGCACCATGGCCAGCACGGCCCAGCCCCACAGAAACCCCGTCAGGCCGAAGGCAGGCCAGCCCAGCAGAGCATAGGCCGCAGCCATCGCCAGCACGGCCTTGTTGGGGATCTTCATGAACTTCATGTCTGACCAGGCCACCCAGAGACCGATCAGCACCGAAACCGGCAGGAACCACAGCGCGGCGGCAGGGGCGATCATCGCATCCGCCCCTTATTTCAGCGCTTCAAGCGCGCGGGCGGCGGCTTCAAAATGCTGCGGATGGGTTTCCACCGATTCCTCGATCAGCGCGCGTCCCACGCTGACATCGCCCTGCTTCACCGCCGCCAGGCCCAGCGTATACAGCAGCTCTGCCCGCTCGGTCTGGTTCATCTGCACCACGGGCATATCGTATTTCCGCTGTGCCCCCCGCGCCAGAACCAGATTGTTCTTGGCGGTGAACAGCGTGGGGTCATAGGTCAGGGCCTCGATGAACAGCTTTTCGGCCCCGCCATATTCGCCGCGCGTCAGTTTCGAAAAGCCCCAGTTGTTCAGCACGCTGGCGGGCTTGGTCGTCAGACCCGAGGCGATTTCATAGAAACTGTCCGCCTTGCGCCAGTCCTTGCGGCTGTCGGCCACCATCGCTTCCAGCCGGTAGCGTTCATAGGTTTCATGGGTGGGCGGGATCTGTGTCAGCACCGCCTCGGCGGTCGCCCAGTCATTGGCGCGGATCAACGCATCGGCATAACTGACGCGGTCATCATTGGTGCCCTGGCCAGAATTCACCAGTGCCGCCCAGATTTCGGCGGCATCCTGCGGCCGATTGGCCCGCACCAGCGATTTCGCCAGCCCGCGGCGCAGATCGGCGCGGCCCGGGTTCTGCTGCAGGGTGTTGGAGAAATAGGTCACGGCCTCGTTCGGATCACCGACCGTCAGCATGATATCGCTCAGGTTGCTTTCGTCGATGACGTTCACATCCTTGATGACCTTGTCCACCTCGGCATCGGTGTTGCGTCCGCAACCGGCGAGGGCGGCCATGCCACCAAGGCACAGCGCAAAAAGGGCAGGGTGGCGCATTTTGCGTCCTTTTCTTGGCTGCTCGTTCGTCTCTCTGGCCCTGCGCGGCGAAGCGTCACAACGCGTCGAGGGTGACATAGGTGCTTTCGCCCCCGGTTCCCTCGCTGCGCCGCACCATCTCGAACCCCTGCACGACCTGCGGAGCTTCAACATAACCCGGTTTCTCGATCATGGCTATTGCACGGATCAGGTTTTCCCGGATCGCATCGGATGTGCCACTGTCCAGCGCATAGGCCTGCTGGAACACCAGCTTGGCTTCGGGCGCACGACCCCGTTCCATCAGCACCACGCCCAGATTGTTCAGCGCGGGCACGAAGACCGGGTCGCGTTCCAGCGCGCGGCGCAGCATCTGTTCGGCCTGGCCCAGCCGCCCCAGCGCCAGATTGGCACTGCCGATCGAAGACAGCACATCCGCATCAATGCCCTGTTCCGCCGCCGCGCGGTAATAGGCTTTCAGCGCCAGCTCCGGCTCGCCCGCCGCCATCAGACGGTGCCCGACGATCAGCCCTTCAACCCCATCCCCGCGCGCATTGGCCGGGGGCGGGGTGTTCTCGCCCGGCCGCAATGCAGAAGCGCCGCCGGTCAGCTGACAGGCGGCGAGCAGCGCAAGGCTTGCAATTAGGGCGGCAGTCTTCACTTCGGCTCCGGCGTTCAGCCCCCGCCCAGATGGGTCGCAATGCCATAGATCGAAGGCCCAAGCAGGATGATCATCAGCGGCGGCAGGGTGAACAGCATTGTGCCCAGTGTCAGCTTCGTCGGCAAGACGTTCGCTTTCTCTTCGGCACGCATCACGCGCTTGTCACGCATTTCCGCCGAATAGACCCGCAGCGCCTCGGCGATCGAGGTGCCGAAGGTGGCCGATTGCACCAGCGTCGTGACAAAGGCGGTGATATCCGGCACGCCCACCCGTTCCGACATGTCGCGCAGCACCTGCACCCGTTCCTTGCCGGCCTTCACCTCTTGCGACACCATGTCGAATTCATCGGCCAGCGCCGGATAGCCCGCACGCGATTCCTTGGCGACCCGGTTGATGGATTGATCCAGCGATTGCCCCGCCTCCACGCAGACCAGCATCAGATCCAGCGCATCGGGAAAGCCGCTGATGATTTCCTGCTGCCGCATCTGCAACCGCCGCTGCACCCAGTAGATCGGCAGGTAATAGCCCACGGCGGCAGGCAGGATCGTGTACATGATCATCTGCTGCTGCGACACGTCCTGATTTTGTGCATCCAGAACAAAGGTATAGCCCAGGCCCACCAGCAGAAACCCGATGCCGAAGGTGAATTGCGCAAAGTGGAACACCCGCACGGCATTCTTGGTGCGATAGCCCGCGCGCATCATCTTCAGCCGCGCGGCGGTCATGTCTTCCTTGTTCTGCGGCTCCAGAAAGGCTGCGAATTTCTCAAGCTTCTGCGCCCCGTCGCCCCGGCGCAGCGTTTCGCTTTGCGGGGTGACATTCATGGATTTGCGCTGCGCCTTCAGCTTGTCCAGCGGATCGGCGCGCTTGCGCAGCAGGGTGGGCAGGCTGGCCGCCACCAGAACGACCGCCAGAAACAGCAGCGCCAGCATCGGGCCCAGCGGCCCGAAGCGGGCTGTCAGCATCTGATTGACGGTATCCATCATGCCCCCTCACACCTTGATATTGACCATCATCTTCATGAAGATGACGTTGATGACCAGAAACACCCCGACGATCAGCGCCGCCGGCACGAAGACCGAGGTTTCCTGCACCTCGTCAAAGTAATCCGGCTTGATCGCCAGGATCATCATCAGCGCCCCCACCGGGAAAGCCGACAGGAACATGCCAGACCATTTCGCCTCGGCGGTGATCGCCTTCACCCGGCGGAACAGCTTGAACCGCGAGCGGATCACCTTGGCCAGCCCGTCCAGAATCTCGGCCAGATTGCCGCCCGATTGCTGCTGGATGGTCACGGCCACTGCCAGAAAGCGCAGATCCTGATTGTCCATCCGTTCGGCAAAGGCCTTCAGGCTTTCGGCCACGTCGCGGCCATAGGCGGCCTCGTCGCCGATCAGGCCGAATTCGGTGCCCAGCGGATCGGGCACTTCGCGCGACACGATCCCCAGCGCCGATGAAAACGGATGCCCCACCCGCAGGCTGCGCACGATCAGCTCCACCGCTTCGGGCAGCTGCTCTTCCATCATGGACACGCGCTTCTTGGCCTTCTTGTTCACCCACATGTAGACGCCGCCGATGCCCATGGCCGCCGCGATCAGCGCGCGCACCCCGGGTTCGGCAGAACTGCCGTAGGTCAGACCGGCATAGGCAAACACCGACAGCGCCCCCATGATCCCGATCAGCTGCACCGGCGAAAAGGCGATATTGGCCTTCTGCGCCTTGTCGGCCAGAATCGAATAGATCGGGATCGACCGGGCCTTCATGTGCTGGCTCATCTCCTTGCGGAGCTGTTCCAGAACCTGTTCCCGGTTGCTGTTCTTTTCCAGCAGCGCCAGCCTGCGCGACATGCGGCTGTTCAGGCTGATGGATTTGCCGAAGACCGTCAGATACAGCCCCTCGACCAGCGCCAGAACGGCGACAAAGATCAGCACATAAACGATGACGGCAGGGTTGATGCTCATCTTGCGACCTCAGGCCTGGGGTTCATAGATCGAGGCGGGCAGGTTGAAGCCCCATTGCTTGAACCGTTCCGAATAATGCGACCGCACGCCGGTGGCGTTGAACCGGCCGATGATCTTGCCATCGCCCGCCAGCCCCAGCCGTTCATAGCGGAACACCTCCTGCATCGAGATCACCTCACCCTCCATCCCGGTGATTTCGGTGATCGACACCATGCGCCGCGATCCGTCCTGCAGGCGCGAGGCCTGAACGATCAGGTTCACCGCGCTGGCGATCTGGCTGCGCACGGCCTTCAGCGGCATGTCGATGCCCGCCATGGCCACCATGTTTTCCAGGCGGCTGATGCCATCGCGCGGGTTGTTGGCGTGGATCGTCGTCATCGACCCGTCATGGCCGGTGTTNNCATCCGCAGCGCGTTGCGCAGACAGTCGCGCTGCGTGACGGCGCCCTTGCCTTCCACGTTCGGCGGGCGGCTTTCCATGCGGCCCACATGCACCTGCTGCAGCTGCAATTCTGCCGTATCCTCGATGGTCAGCACCCGTTCGGCATTGTCGATAAAGCTGGACAGCGCATTCAGCGTGGTGGTCTTCCCCGACCCGGTGCCGCCCGATACGATGATGTTCAGCCGCGTCGATACTGCCGCTTCCAGATACAGGCCCATCTCTTCGGTAAAGGCACCAAAGCGCACAAGATCCTGAATCCCCAGCTTTTCCTTCTTGAACTTCCGGATNNCCCGCCGCCCCACCGCGCTCACGATCTTGTCGATAATGCGCAGCAGATGGCGTTCATCCTTGAAGGTGATATCCGTCAGTTCCAGCTTGCCGGACCGTTCGACGAAAATCCGGTGCGGACCGTTCACCAGAATGTCGTTGACCGTTTCATCCTTCAGCAGCGGCTCCAGCGGGCCAAGGCCCATGACCTCGTCATACAGCTCCTGATTCAGCGTGGCGCGATCCTGCTGGGTCAGCGCGACCGACATTTCCTCCAGCGCCTCGGCGCTGATGGCGGCGATTTCGGATTTCAGATTGGCTTCCGATGCCTTTTCCAGCGCGGCAAGGTTCAGGTTTTCCAGCAGGCGCTTGTGCAGCTCGACCTTCAGCTCCTGCAGCCGGTCCTTGCGCTTGCGCTCCTTGTCGGCGGCGGCGGCTTCGGCCGGGGCACGCGGGGCAGGGCGGGCCTGGGTCAGGCCGGGGGCCGGTGCCTTGGGCGCGGCAGGTCCAGACGATTTCGGAATGCTGTTGGCCGATGACACCGCAGCCATCTTCTGGTCGGGTTTCGCCGCTCCGGTCTCGCCTGCTTTTTTGAACCTGGAAAACATCGTCACACCTTCTGCAGCCCGGCCATGGCCGTGCCGGTCAGCCCTTCGCAGCCTCGGCCGCGCGGTTCACGTCGAACAGAGATTTTGCCAGCTTGGCGATTTCCTTGCGCAGCGGGTTCTTGCCCGCCGTTTCCGAAATCGGCAGCCCGTGGTCATTGGCCTGCGTAACCTGCGATCCGCCATCGGGCAGCTGCACCTCGATGGTGATATCCAGACTTTCGGCCATCCGCTTCACCCGGCTTTTCGCGCCCAGATCGGTAAAGCGCGGCGCCCGGTTCAGCACATAGCGCAGCCGTTCATAGGGCAGCGATTCGGCCTTCAGCGCCCGCACCAGCCGCAGCACGTTCTGCGCCGACCGCAGATCCAGCTCCATCAGCGCGAAATACACATGCGCCCGGCTCAACACCGTTTCCGTCCAGGCCACGATGGTCTTGGGCATGTCGACCACGACGAAATCGAAATTCGCCTGCGCCATCCCCAGGATCCGGGTCACATCATCCGGCCCGATCAGATCCAGCGGCAGCATGTCCGCCGGGGCGGTGAACACATGCAGCCGGTCGTTGAAGGTCAGCATGGCCTGCAGAAAACTGTCGCTGTCGGCATGTTCGGTATCCTGCAGCAGCTCGAACACCGCCTCGCGCCGGGGCAGATCCAGATAGGTGGAAATGGATCCGAACTGCAGATCCAGGTCGATCAGGCACACGCGGGGCGGGTTGTTGCGATCGGCATTGGCCAGCTCCCAGGCCAGATTGGCGGCAAAGGTCGATGCGCCCACGCCACCGGCCAGCCCATGCACCGGCAGCAGCACGCCATCCCGGTCGCCCTTGGCCTTGAAGGCCGGGGTCTGCACGGGTTCGGGCAGCGCGGCTTCGGGGGTCGCCGGAACCGGCGCCTCTGTCCCGGCCTTGCGGAACCGGCCAATCGCCTCGTGCAGCGCCCCGTCCGGCAGCGGATAGGGCACGAAATCATCGGCGCCCAGCCGCAGCAGCTGATGCAGGGCCACCGGGCTCACCTGATTGGCGATCAGCACCACCCGCAGATGGCGATCCTTGGCCGTGCGGATGATGTCGCTGATGCGGGTCAGGTCGGCTTCGTCGTGATTGTCCACCGCCACGGCAATAAACTGCAGCGTGGCCGCATCGGGCTGGCCCAGAAACAGCAGCGCATCTTCAAAGGACAGATCGCCCCAGTTCTCGCCCAGCTCCTGCTCCATGTCTTCGATCAGCAGTTCGAAATTCTGGACGTCACGGGAAATGGTGCAGGCCAGGATAGGGGCCGGCTCCGGCTGAATATTTGCCACACTCGTCATTGCCTCAGATCCTTCCTTTGCGGCGGGCGTGCGCCGGTAATGCCGGCCATCATCCTGCCTTCGCGGATTCTCCGCACGGTTGGTTCGGTTGATCTGAAATTGCCCGGCAAACTTGGCGATATTGCGGCTTAAACCTCCGGCATCTGGGCTTTTTTCTGAAATGGAAACGACGTGGTGCCAAAATTGGCACTCACTCTCCGGGGATCAGAACCTGTTCCACCACCTTGTTGGCCGGATGGCGGCGTTCGGCCAGGGTGATGTATTCGCGCCAGATCACAGCAGCATACTTGCCATTCAGCGGCGCCTGCGACCCCTGGGCAAAGCCCGAAACCTCGGTCACCGTGCGGCGGTTGCGCTGTTCGGGGGCCAGCGTCACGATCACCGGCCGCGTTTCGCCATAGGAAACAAGCGCCTCCAGCCGCGTGGTCGAAACCCCGCGACTCGCCAGATAGCCCACCACCGCCTGCGCCCGGCGTTTGCCCAGGGCGCGGTTATAGGCATCCGATCCCACCAGATCGGTATGGCCATAAACCGAAAAGCGCAGTTCGGGGAACTGGCGCATCCAATTGGCCTGATGATCCAGCGCGCGGCGCGCCTCGGTGGTCAGCTGTGCCGAATTGAACGGAAAGGTGATGGTGCTGGGCACATCGGCGGCAAACCGGCGGCCAAGCGCCTCGCGCACATCCATCTGGCCAGATTGCACCAGCGTATTGTTCATCGTGGCATTGCCGAAGGTGCCATGGTCCATCCCGGCGCCCAGCTCCCGGTTTGCATCAGTGCAGGCCGACAGCGCAAGCGCCGTCACCAGAAAAAGGGGCAGGGTGCGCCGCATCGCCGTCATTCCATCACATAGCCGTAAGAGCCGTTGAAATCCTGCCGCGCCACCTCGCCTGCCGGGCCGCTGCCCCCCTCGACCTTGCCGAACAGGAACAGCTCCTTTTCGGTGGGGATGCGCACCCGGTCGGTCGGCAGGGCCAGCGCCCGGCCGCGGGTCGGCGTCACCAGATGCGGGGTCACGATGATGACAAGCTCTGACTGGTCGCGCTGGAAATCGGCGCTGCGGAACAGCGCCCCCAGCACCGGAATATCGCCCAGCCACGGCACCTGGCTGGTCATGTCCTGAAAATCATCCTGCAGCAGGCCCGCAATCGCAAAGCTCTCGCCATCCCGCATTTCCACGGTGGTCGAGGTTTCGCGGCGCTGGATGGCATTCACGTTGATGCCTTCGGTCTGGATGCTGATGCTGCTGTCGATCGACGAAACAGCGGCGTTGATCGTCAGGTTGATGATATCGCCATCCACCACCACAGGGGTGAAGTTCAGCTCTACCCCGAAGGGTTTGTATTCGATGGTGATGCCGTCATTATCGGCCACCGGGATGGGATATTCGCCCCCCGCCAGGAATTTGGCCTCCTGCCCCGAAAGCGCGGTCAGGTTCGGCTCTGCCAGGGTGCGCACCACGCCCTTGGATTCCAGCGCCTCCAGCAGCACGCCGAACTGCAGCGATCCGGCGGTGAACCCCAGCGCCATGGCGCCCTGCACCCCGTTGCGCGCGGCAATGGTCGAATTGCTCAGCCCGTTGTCGCCGCTCAGCCAGGTGCCGGTCTCGGCATTGATCCCGACGCTGTTGCCGCCCGAAATAGCCAGCGACGAAGAAATATCCTTGGCGACAGACCGCTGCATTTCTGCAAAGCGGACTTTCAGCATCACCTGCTGCGTGCCGCCCACGCTCATCAGATTGGAAACCCGCTCGGGGGCATAGCGTTCGGCCAGATCCAGCGCGCGATCCAGCTTGGCGGTCGAACTGACAGTGCCCGACAGCACGATCCCGTCATTGGCCGTGCGCACCTCGATGGTTTCGCCGGGCAGGATCTGGCGCAGCCGTTCCTTGAACTCGGCCACATCGGGGGCCACCTGCACTTCGACATTGGCAATCAGGCTGCCATCGCCGCCCAGCAGGGTCAGCGTGGTGCGGCCCGGTGCCTTGCCCAGCACATAGATCGACCTGTCGGAAAGCGTCGAGATATCGGCGATACCGGGGTTGGCAATCGAAAGCTCGGCAAAGGGCACGTCACTTTCCACCACAACGGCGCGGTTCATCGGCACGTTCAGCGGCGCGGTGGCCGCACCTTCCATGACCCGCAGGCTTTGCGCCGCACCCGGTCCGGCGCCCAGGGCGCAGAACGCAAGGCCAAACGCCCCAGCGACCATCCACTTCCGCACACGCATGTGGCCTGCCTCTCCGATTTCGCCTCGATCCGGGTCTGTGACCGCCCGTTATGCCAACCAAAATGCCGGAATTGGCATTTTTATGCAAGAATCAAAACCTTGTCGGCCGATCTTGGCCTATTTTCCGACCCGCAAACAAGGTCTAGCGAAAAAGGGGCCCGCAGGCCCCAGATCGCGCGCTCCCAGATCACGCCCGGATCAGTTGGTGCAGGGGATCGGCATCTCGATCACCTCGGCGCCCTTGCGGGTGCGCACCGTGCAGACCTTGTTCATCACGACCGGCGCCTGCACCTGCTGTTCGATCCCCAGCAGCGTATTGGCGTCAACTTCGATCCGGCGGCGTTCGGTGCTGGGGGTGCCGTCGTTCTGGGCCACCAGCGAGACCGAAAGCTGCCCGGTCGCCTGCGCCTGGGCCAGACGCGCCACCTGTTCCGGCGTGGCGGCAACGGTCATCGCCCGCGGCACCGCAAAACTGTCGGCTGCCTTTTCCTTGTCTTTCGATGCCGGACGATCCACCGCGATGATGGCCAGCGTCGTTTCGATCAGCTGGGTCATTTCCTGCCCATCCTGCATCCGCCCGGTCCAGTAGACATCCACCCGGTTGCCCGGCTGCAGATAGCGCGAGGCGCCCGATGTATCATCAAAGCGGATGGTAAAGGCCCGCTCCCCCTCGGCCAGCATCCCGGTCAGGCCCGCGGCCTCGCCCGGTTCGGTGACCTTGACGGCCAGCACCGTCTCGAATTTCTCGATCTGCCGCAGCACGAAGCGCGGCTTTTCGCCCTTGTTGGGGAACAGCTCTTCCTCGCTGCGGAACACGCCTTCGGGCAGGGCGCTTTCCTGCACATAGACCAGCTGCACATCGGCGGCGGTCAGAGGATCGCCATAGTTCAGCGGCTTGTTCACCGCATAAACCTGCACCAGCGGCCCGGTCTTCACCCGCAGCTGCTGTTCCTTCTTCAGCTGCGCCTGGGTCTGGCCGATGTATTTCTGGGCCATATGCACCGCAAATCCGGCCAGTGCCAGGCCAAGGGCAAGCACTCCGATAAACACAGTTCGCATGGCGTCGCACTCCCGCAGTCACATCCCGGCCCGCACCCCGCGCGCCGGACGATATGGCAGAAGGCCACGGCCCCGGATGAGACCGCAGCCTGCTTTTATCAGAACGGCCCGGGCTGGGCCGCGCCAGATCACGGAGCCGAGGCGTCGATTTCGGCGGCGATCGCGTCGGCGGTCGATTCCACGCTGCCACCAACGGTCTGCAGCACGACGATGCCCAGGCCAACGATGGCTGCGGTCAGCACGACCCAGTCAACGGTCACAGCGCCGGATTCGTCGTTGCGGAATTTTTTGAAGATGTTCGAAAGTTNNCCGCGCGCTGGCCTTGGGGCGGCCTCTGTTCCGGCCCCTCTGGTATCAGCGGCATGAGGCGATATAGCCCTGTGAAATGGGCGGGAGTTTGGAGGCATTAAGGCTTGCCAAACAAATGCGAGTGAAACAGGAAAAACACGCAAGTAACTGTTTTTGAATGAATAAAAATCATGCCCTGTCGTGGCTGACACAAGACTGTTTCCGTAATTCCGGCAAGTTGGGCAAGATTGGGGCAAAAGCGTCACGATTTTCGGGGGCAAAACCGCAAAGGCTGGCGCGAGTCGGGGATTTTTGCGAAACTCTGCGCGCATAAAAAGAAAACGGGCAGGCTCCGTATGAGGCGGCAGACACGATTCTGGATTGCCGTGGCGGTTGTTGCGGCGAGNNTTGACGCCGCGCGCCGAAGAACAGCTGGCCGTGGCCGAACCCCCGCCGCTGCCGGCCCTGATGCCGGGGGCGGGGATGCCCACGCCGCCCGCCGCCAGCTATGGCTGGTTCTGGGAGATGGTCTCGGCCGACCGGGCGGCGGTGCAGGGGCGGATGCCGCTGGCGCTGGCCGCGTTGGCGCAGGGGCCGGGCGGGGCGCAGGTCGGCGCACCGCGTCTGCAGCACATGCAGGAAATCGCGCAAAGCTATGGCACAGAGATTCTGAAAGCCACCATCGGCACCGAAGTGTCGCCCGCGCTGGCACTGGCGGTGATCGGGGANNGCGCAGGGGCTGATGCAGCTGATCCCCGCCACCGCCGAACGCTTTGGCGTGACCGATGCCATGGTGCCCGCGCAGAACATCAAGGGCGGCGTCGCCTATCTGGACTGGCTGATGAAGCGGTTCGACCGCGATCCGCTGATGGTGCTGGCCGCCTATAATGCGGGCGAGGGCGCGGTGGAGGCCAATGGCGGCGTGCCACCCTATACCGAAACGCGGGATTACGTGCCCAAGGTTCTGGCCGCCTGGCAGGTGGCGCAGGGTCTGTGCCTGACCCCGCCCGAGCTGTTTTCCGATCCTTGCGTGTTCAAGGTGCTGTCGGCCGGCGGCTGACGGCGGTGACCGCGCGGCGCGTGCTGCGCACGCAGGTCTTCTGATCCGTGCTCCGGGCCTGCGCCCGGATCACGGCCCCACACCCTGGCGGGTGTGGCGTGCCTCCGGCGGGGGTATTTGNNTTTGGGCCAAGAGGAAAGGGCAGGGGTCAGACGGCGAAGACATCCGCCCATTCGGGGTGGCGCTTGCGCTGGGCATTGACGAAGGGGCAGAGCGGCATGATCTTCACCCCCTCGCGCCGCGCATCCTCGACGAGCCGGGTGACCAGCGCCAGCCCGGCGCCGGTGCCGCGAAAGGCATCGGGCACACCGGTGTGATCGGCGATGATGAGGGGGGGCGAGGNNGGGCCGCGGCGGCAAGCGGGGCTTCTGTGCATCCCTGCGCAGTTTCCCTGCGATGCGCTGGGCAATGTGCACGGGGCGGCCCGTGCTGGGCCGCCCCGTGCCAGATCGGTTGATGCCAGATCAGTTTACAATCGTGGCTTCGGTCGCGGCGCGCAATTCGGCCTCTGTCACGCCATCGGCCAGTTCGACGAGCTTCAGCCCGCCCTCCACCACATCCAGCACGCCCAGATTGGTGATGATGCGATCCACCACGGCGCGGCCGGTCAGCGGCAGGGTGCNNAGCTTGCCGGGGATCATCCAGTTCGCCAGATCGCCGTTTTCGGCCACTTCCATGGCGCCCAGAATCGCCATGGCGATCTTGCCGCCGCGGATCATCGCGAAAGAGGTGGCGCTGTCGAAATAGGCGGTCTGCGGCAGTTCGGTGATCGTCTGCTTGCCCGCATTGATCAGATCGGCATCTTCTTCGCCTTCAAACGGGAAGGGGCCCATGCCCAGCAT
>DOMY01000121.1:1957-10285 GCA_003509785.1 Gemmobacter sp. | reverse complement strand
GGCAGATGGATGGTATCGGGATCAAGGCTGCCCAGCGGCACGATTTCCTCGACCTCGGCCACGCAGATCTTGCCACAGGTGGCGGCGGGCACGTTGAAGTTGCGCGCCGTCTTGCGGAACACCAGATTGCCGCTTTCATCGGCCTTCCAGGCCTTGACGATGGCCAGATCCATCACCAGCCCGGTTTCCAGAATGTAATCCTGGCCGTTGAACTGCTTCACATCCTTGCCGTCGGCAATCACCGTGCCCACACCCGTCTTGGTGTAGAAGCCGGGGATGCCCGCGCCGCCGGCCCGCATCCGTTCGGCCAGGGTGCCCTGCGGATTGAACTCCAGCTCCAGCTCGCCCGACAGATACTGGCGCATGAATTCGGCATTCTCGCCGACATAGGACGAGATCATCTTCTTGATCTGCCGGGTTTTCAGCAGCACGCCCAGCCCGAAATCATCGACCCCGCAATTGTTGGAGGCGATGGTGATATCCTTGGTGCCCGCTTCCTTGATGGCGGCGATCAGCAGCTCGGGGATGCCGCACAGGCCAAAGCCCCCCGCCGCCATCGTCATGCCGTCGAACAGCACGCCCTCCAGCGCCGCTTCGGCACTGGCATATACTTTCTTCATGGGTTTCTCCCCCCGCTGGCTCTCTGGCGTGAATTTGTGGCGGAGGGTCTGGCCGCTGTCAATCGCCGCGCTGCGGCAGAGCGGGCGGGCCTGCCGGTTGCCTGCGCCTTTGGGGGCTGCTATGCGAGAGGCGCGGGCCCATACTCCAATCGGTAGAGAGAGTGGACTTAAACTCCATCCAGTCTGGGTTCGAACCCCAGTGGGCCTACCATGATGGCGCGCAAACCCTTCCCCAGCCGCTATGCGCCCGGTTCCAGTTCAACCCGGTTCTGCGGCGCTGCCCGCGGCAAAAGCCCGCGAGGCGCAGATGACAAAAGCCGCCCCGAAGGGCGGCTGTCATCCGGCAGGCGCCGGGGTCTGTGCCAGAATCTGGCCCACAGGGTCTGGGCCGCAGGGTCTGGCCGTCTGGCGCCGTTACAGGCCGGCCTGCGCCTCGCGGGCTTCCTGGCTCATGGCGGAACCNNAGATTTCTGTCACACAGCTAACGCGCGGCAGGGGCCGCCGGTTCCCGCCGCCGCGCCGATCCGGTTCCGGCCCTGCCGTGCCGGGTTGGGCTGCGGCGTCGGGGCTGCGTCTGTCGGGACGGGGGCCATACGGATGCGGGACGCAGGCCTGCCCCCTGCCATGCGCCACACAGCCCAGGGCTGCGGGGCAAGGGGCGGCCCAGAGAAGATGTGATCCGGGCAGGGGGCCGCCCGCCTTGTGCCGTGCCGGAAAGCCTCTAGACTGCGGCAAAACCAGACAGGAGTTTTCCGGTGATCCGTTTCAAGGCCGCGCTGTCCGCCACTTTGCTTGCCCTCGCCACACCCGCGCTTGCCGCGCCCTGCAGCGATACCGGCGGCCAGTATGAAAGCTGGAAACCCGTCATGGCGCAGGAGGCCGCAGCCGTCGGTGTCGGTCAGGCGGGGATCGCCGCGCTGATGGGATCCAGCTATGCCAAGGGCACGATTTCGGCGGATCGCAATCAGAAAAGCTTCAAATACACGCTCGACAAATTCCTGCAGGTGCGCGGGGCAGATGCGATCGTCAGCCAGGGCCGCAAGCGCAAGGCAAAGAACCCGGGCTTCTATTCCGCGCTGGAATCGCAATATGGTGTGTCTGCCGGTGTGCTGATCGCGATCCATGGGATGGAAACCGGGTTTGGCAATTTCATGGGCGACAGCAATGTGATCAGCGCGATTGCGACGCTGGCCTATGATTGCCGCCGCAGCGATTTCTTCACCCCGCATCTGCTGTCGGCGCTGATTCTGGTGGATCAGGGCGCGATTTCGCCGCGCACCGTGGGCGCCAAACATGGCGAGCTGGGGCATACCCAGTTCCTGCCGGGCAATGCGCTGCAATATGGCGTCGATGGCGATGGTGACGGGCGGGTGGATCTGATGCAGCTGGCCGATGCCATGGCCTCGACCGCGAATTTCCTGCGCCAGAAGGGCTGGCAGCCCGGTCTTGGCTATCAGGAAGGCGAGCCGAACTTCGCCGTGATCCAGCAATGGAACGCCGCCACCGTCTATCAGCAGGCCATTGCGCTGATGGGCGCAAAAATCGACGGCTGAGATACGATTTCCCTCTTGCGCCCGCTTGGTGGCTGGCTTAGTAACCCGCCACCAACCGCGGCCCGTTCGTCNNTTCGACTCCCCTACGGGCTGCCAGTTGGTTTTGATTTTGCTAGGAAAAATATGATCCCGCAAAAGACAGGCAAAGATCACGACATCGTCGTCTTCGCCGCTGACAATGTAAAAAATCTCACTGTATCCCACCGCCTGTGACTGCCATATTTATTCCGGCATCTGCGCGCCCTGACCATGGGTTTGCGTCTGGAAAAGGATCTGTCATGACCCCGCAAGATCGTGCGTTTCTGGCCGGGCTGTTCGAGGCTGCGGTGCGTGCGGCGGATCCGCAGGCGGCGCTGCAACCGCATCTGCCAGCCCGTCCGAAAGGGCGGCTGGTGGTCGTAGGTGCGGGCAAGGGGGCGGCGCAGCTGGCGGCAGCGTTCGAATTCCTGTGGGATGGCCCGTTGGAGGGCGTGGTGGTGACGCGCTATGGCTATGGCTGCGCCACGCGGGCGATCCGCGTGATCGAGGCGGCGCATCCGGTGCCTGACGCCGCAGGGCTTGCCGCCAGTGCTGAAATGTTCAAGGCAGTGCAAGGGCTTGGCCCGGATGATCTGGTGGTGGCGCTGATCTGCGGCGGTGGCTCGGCCCTGCTGCCCTGCCCGCCGGGTGATCTGTCGCTGGCGGATGAGGCGGCGCTGAACCGGGCGCTGCTGGCCTCTGGTGCGCCGATTTCGGTGATGAATGCCATTCGCAAGCAGGTGTCGGGCATCAAGGGCGGCAGGCTGGCTGTGGCGGCGCATCCGGCGCGGGTGCTGACGCTGGTGGTATCGGATGTGCCGGGCGATGATCCGGCGCAGGTGGCCTCTGGCCCCACGGTGCCAGACCCCGGCACAAGGGCCGAGGCGCGGGCGCTGGTGCACAGCTGGCGGATCGAGCTGCCGCCCCGGGTGGCGGATTGAANNCCGCCCGGCTGTCGCTGGAGGCGGCGGCGGCTCAGGCCGGGGCGGCGGGCATCCCGGCGGCGATCCTGTCGGATGCGATGGAGGGCGAGGCCCGCGATGTGGGCCGGGTTCATGCGGCGATCACGCGCGAGATCGCGGCGCGCAACCGGCCCTTTGCCCGGCCGGTGCTGCTGCTGTCGGGGGGCGAAACCACGGTTTCGCTGCGCGGCGCAGGGCGCGGCGGGCGCAACAGCGAATTCCTGCTGGCGCTGGCGCTGGCCGCCGAGGGCGCGCGCGTGGGCATCCTGGACGCCGACATCTACGGCCCCAGCCAGCCCATGATGATGGGCATCTCGGGCCGCCCCGAAAGCCCCGACGGCAAGACCATGGGNNAAGATAACGCCGGCGCCTTTGCCGATGGCGCCAGCATGGCGCGTCTGCGGGCGCTGGGCGCCGATCCGGCGGCGCTGCTGGCGGGGAATGATGCCTACACGGCCTTTGACCGGCTGGGCGATCTGTTCACCCCCGGCCCGACGGGCACGAATGTGAATGATTTCCGCGCGATCCTGCTGCGCTGAGCGCTCGCCCTTCAGGCGTGATGCCGGTAAAGCGGGTTCGAGCGGTCCAGGTGGCGGCGCATCGCCTGTGCGGCGCCATCGCCATCGCGGGCGGCGATCAGCGCCACGATTTCCTCGTGTTCGCGCAGGGTGATCTCTTCCTTGCCAGACCAGTGCAGCAGCGTCCCGTGATAATGGAACAGCCATTTCAGCATGGCCTGACTGACCGCCGCGATGATCGGATTGCCGGTGATCGCCGCGATCCGGGCGTGAAAGGCCACATCGGCCTCGACAAAGGCGGCATGGTTGTCCAGCTGGCGGCGCTGTTCGTCGATCAGCGCGCGCAGTTCGGCCACGGCGGTGGCATCTGCCATATCGGCGGCCTTGCGCACCACGCCACATTCGAACATGCCGCGCGCCTCTTTCAGATGGTCCAGCTGATCGGGCTCGGCTGACAGCAGCAGCCGCGCCACTTCGTCCACCCTGTCCAGCACGCTGCCTGCCGACAGTTCGTTCACCCGGCTGCGTTCGCCATGCGCGATGGTGATGAGGCCCATGGTGTGCATCGACTGCAGCGCCTCGCGCACGGCGGGGCGACCGACGCCGAACCGTTCCATCAGATCGCGTTCCGAGGGCAGCGGGTCGCCGGCCTGCAGCTCTCCCTTGGCGATCAGGTCGCGCAGCCGGTCGAACACCTGATCCGAAAGTTTGCGGCGCACGATCTTGTCGGCCAGGGGCTTGTCGATCTGGGGCTTTTCGGGTGGGGCAGGCTGGCTGTCGCGGCGTGTCATGTCATCCCTCGGCGGCGGTTCTCATGGCATAAGGCCAGATGGCAGCAACTGCAAATCCCCAGATGACACAGGGCGCCAGCCGAAGGCGGGCAGATCGGGCAAGGGGCCAAGCGGCAGGGCTTCGGCGGTCAGATTGGCGATCAGGGCATGATCGCCAAAGGCCAGAACCGCAAGCTGCCGGCCCGGCCCGATCCCGGCACGGAGAACGGGTTGGCCTGCGCAGGCCGCCAGTGCCGCCACCACCGCCGCCACGGGCCGCGGCGTGCCATCGGCGCGGAACAGGCCGCGCGGCCCCAGAAGGGCGGCGGGCGTCCAGACGGCAAGCCCGGCGCCTGCGATCATGGCGGCGAAGCCCAGTGTCCAGGCGGCGGCAAACCGGCCCTCCTGCCGGGGATCATCTTCGGCCATGCAGACCCGGCCGCGCCCGGGATTGGGGATGGTGCGGCTGCCATAGGGGTTCTGCCGCATGGCGATGGTCGAGGGGCCAAGCCGGTAATCGCGCGTGCCGATGATCGCCTGCGCCGAGGCGAGGATATGCGGCAGGGTTTCCAGCGTTTCCATCACCGAAAGATCATCGGCGGCATGAACGATGGGGCAGAAGCCATGGGTCACGAAATCCAGCATCTGCACTGGCGGGCGCTTGCGGTTCAGTTCGGGAAAGAAGCTGGCCATGCCGCCGCCGATCACCTGCCCGGCAAAGGCGGTGCGGGCGGCGGCGTGAATGGCGGTAAGCGGCGGGCAGGGCGGCCAGTCGGACCCCGGCGGGGTGGATTGCCGATCCACCGCAGGGCAGACCATGATGGATGCGGGATGCAGCCCGGCTGCGGCAAAGGCGCGGGCATGGCCTGCAAATTCTGCCGCCAGATCGCCGCCCGGCGGGCAGAGCGCGATCAGTTCCAGATCAAAGGCGGTTTCCGGCAGGGCGGCCTGCAGCCCGGCGAAGGCGGCGAGTTCGGCGGGGCCATGGTCTGCTGCGGCATCTAAATGGCACAGCACGCGCTGCGGCGCGATCTGGCGCAGCAGGGCGGCGGCCCCGGGGCTTGCGGCCTCGGCCCCGGTCAGAACCAGCGCGGTGGCGGGGAAATGTGACGCGGTGCAGCGCGGGCGCAGCGGCGCGATGGTGCGGGCCTGCTGTGCCGGCTGCCAGCGCAGGCGCACGGCCTGGCGCTGCGTGGTGCCATCGGCAATCTGATAGGGCCAGGGCAGGGCGAGCGGGCGCACATAGGTCTTGAACGAGGCATCGCCCCATTGCCGCTGATCCTCCATTTCGAAGGTATCGCCTTCAAACCGGCAATCGACGGCAAAGCCGCCCGCCTGATGCGACAGGCCGGTGATATCCTTGAACGGCTGCCAGGGCGCGATCAGCCGGGGGAAATGGGTGTCCTCGGCCGGGGTCATGGCGTGATCGACGCGCACGGGGGCGCCTGCCACACCTTCGATGGGATGCAGCAGGGTGAAGCCGGTGCGGTTGGTTTCGAAATCGCCGGTGGCGCGGGCCTCGGCCTCGAACTCCAGCCGGTCGGCGGCCAGCAGGATGGCGACATCGACGACAAGTTGCGCATCGCCCGCCGCATAGGTGGCGCGATAGCGGACATGGGTTTGCTGCGGGCCTTCCGTCACGGCCAGATCGGTGATGTCGGGCGCCAGCGTTCCCCAGTCGCGGTCGCGCACCAGAAAGGCCACGGCGCGGATCAGCTCTGTCTCGCCCGCGCGCAGGTGGCGCAGATTGCCCCCCTCCAGCGTGACAGAGGCGGAACCGGCGGTCAGCCTGCGCCCCTGTTCGGGGGGCACATCGGTGCCATAAAGGGCGCGCAGATCATTCACCACGAGCGCACATCCAGGCGGCTGCGATCCCGGGCCGAGGCATAGGCCGCCTCGACCAGCGCCAGCGTCTTCAGATTGTCGCGCCCCGAGGTTTCGGGTTCGCGCCCGTCGCGCAGGCAATCGACGAAATGCTGCTGGATGATCTGCACGCTTTCCTGAATGTTGTGCCAGGGCCGGGAAGCCCAGGGCAGCAGGGGTGGCGCCACATCCCGGATGGTTTCGCCCTCGCGCTGGATGACCAGCCGGTAGCCCGCATCCAGCCGCAAACTGCCCAGATCGCCGTCGATTTCCAGCAGGGTTTCGGGGAATGTTTCGGGGCTGCGCCGGGTGGCATAGGAACAATCGACCACGCTGGTGGCGCCGCTGTCATGTTCCAGCAGCATGGTGGCCACATCCTCGCCCCGGATCTTCGGGTTCACGCGGCGGGTGGTGGCGCTGATCGTGATGACATCGCCGAACAGGGCGCGGGCGATATCGAGGATATGGATGCCCAGATCCTGGATGATGAACCGCGCATCGGTGGCCAGATAGGGTTGGCCCGCGTAGACATCATAGCCCGAGCGGAAGGTGACGCGGCCAAAGAAGGGCGTGCCGATGTCGCCCGCGCGGATGGCGTCGATCGCGGCCCGCACCGCCGATTGCCAGCGGAAGTTTTCGTGGATCATCAGCACCTTGCCCGCCGCATCGACGGCTGCGACCATGGCCTGGGCATCCGCCATGGTTTCGGCAAAGGGTTTCTGGCAGATCACATGCAGCCCGGCCTGCGCCGCCAGTTCGACCAGCGGGCGGTGTGATCCGACCGTGGTGGCGATATCGACGAAATCCAGCCGTTCCGCCGCCAGCATGGCCGCCGCATCGGTATAGGCGCGGGCGCCAAAGCGGGCAGCAGTGGCCTCGGCCTTTTCGGGATCCCGGTCGCAGACTGCGGTGATGGCCACGCCGTCGATCCCCGCCCAGCCGTGCATCTGGTTCTGCGCGAAGAAGCCGCAGCCGATGAGTGCGCCATTCAGCATCCGGTCATTTCCCCAGTGCGGCCTGTGCCTGCAATGCGACACGGGCCTGAAGTTTCTGTTGCGCCTGATCGACCACGACGGCGGCGAGGATGACAAGCCCCTTGATGACGGTCTGCCAGAAGGAAGAGACCCCCATCATCACCAGCCCGTCGGACAGTACGCCGATCACGAAGGCGCCCACGATGGTGCCGCCGATCCGCCCGCGCCCGCCCGACATCGAGGTGCCGCCCAGAACGGCCGCGGCAATCGCGTTCAGTTCGAACGTATCGCCGGTGGCGGGATGCGAGGCCACCAGCTGCGAGCTGACGATCAGCCCCACCAATGCGGCGCAGAAGCCCGAGAACATGTAGACGAACAGCTTGATCCGGTTGACCTTGACCCCCGAAAGGGCGGCAGCGCGTTCATTGCCGCCCACGGCATAGATGAAGCGGCCCAGCGGGGTGCGGCTGGCGATATAGGCGGCCAGCAGGGTGACGGCGATCAGCATCCAGATGGAGACGGGCAGGCCCAGAAAGCTGCCCGCGCCGATCAGGCGAAAGCTATCCGATCCGTATTCGGCAGTGCCGTTCAGATTGGGGAAGGTGCGCCCGTCGGAGGACAGCATGGCCGCGCCCCGGCAGACATAGAGCGTACCCAGCGTGGCGATGAAGGGTGCTACGTTCAGCCGGGTGATCAGTAGCGCATTCACCGCCCCCACCGCCATGCCGACCAGCATGACAATCAGGCAGATTTCCAGCGTGTTGAACTGGATCGACCAGCCCAGACCCAGATCGACACCATAAAGCACCAGCCAGCCCGCAACCATGCCGCAAAGCCCGACGATGGAGCCGACCGACAGGTCGATGCCACCCGAGATGATGACGAAGGTCATGCCGATGGCGAGAAAGGCATTCAGCGCGACGTGTTTCGACATGATGACCATATTGGCCGCCGACAGGAAGTTGGGCGCCGCGATGGAAAAGAACACGAAGACCAGGATCAGCGCGATGAACGTGCGCGCTTTCAGGATCAGCAGCAGCAGGTTGGGGC
>DOMY01000121.1:0-1891 GCA_003509785.1 Gemmobacter sp. | reverse complement strand
TCGGCCTTGGCGCCGATGTCGATCCCGCGCGAAGGTTCATCCATCAGCAGGATTTTCGGCTTTGTCATCAGCGCCTTGCCGATGACCACCTTTTGCTGGTTGCCGCCCGACAGGCTGGAGACCGGGTTTTCCATCGAGGCGATCTTGACCACCAGCCGTTTCACGAAATCGGCCACGCGCGATCTTTCGGCGGCCAGATCCATGTGGAAGATGCGGGTGAAATCCCCGAGGCTGGACAGCGTCATGTTCTCGCGGATGGCCAGCATCTGCACCAGACCGTCATTCTTGCGGTCTTCGGGGATCAGGGCGATGCCGCGGGCGATGCGGCCTGCCACATCCTTTTCGCGCAGGGGCGTGCCTTCCACGAAGAACTGCCCGCGCGCATGGTCGTGGCGGCCCATCACACATTCCAGAAACTCGGTCCGGCCCGCGCCCATCAGCCCGTAAACCCCCAGAATCTCGCCCGCGCGCAGCGACAGCGACACGTGATCCACCGCCAGCCCACCGCCGATGCGCGGCAGGCAGATGTCTTCGGCGCGGAAGATCTCGGGGCCATAGGGGTGATGTTCGGTCTTGGCGAAATCCTTGCTGGCCTCGCCGATCATGTTGCGGACGATCCAGGGCACATCCACCCCCTCCATCGACCGGGCGCCGGTGATGGCACCATCGCGCAGCACGGTGATGTAATCGCCGATGCGGATCAGCTCTTCCAGGCGGTGCGAGATATAGACGATGCCGACGCCATCGCGCTTCAGATCCGCGATGACGCGGAACAGGATCTCCACCTCGGCGGCCGACAGGGCCGAGGTCGGTTCATCCAGAATCAGGATGCGGGCGTTCTGCGACAGGCTTTTGGCGATTTCGACGATCTGCTGCTGGCCCACGCGCAGGGTGCCCACCGGGGTGTCGGGATCAATGTCATGTTCCAGCCGCTGCATCAGGGCGCGGGTCGCCGCGCGCTGGGCGCTGCGGTCGATATCCACACCAAACCGGGTCTTTTCGCGGGTGATGAAGATGTTTTCGGCCACGGTCATGTTGGGGAACAGGTTCAGTTCCTGAAACACGATGCCGATGCCATGGCGGGCGGCGTCATCGGTGCTGTTGAACTGCACCTCGTGGCCATCCATCAGCACCGTGCCTTCGGTCAGCCGTTCCACGCCGGCAATCACCTTCATCATGGTGGATTTGCCTGCGCCGTTTTCGCCCACCAGAACGTTGACCGCACCCATCCGCAGATCGAAATCCACCGATTTCAGCGCCCGGGTGCCGGGGTAGACCTTGGTGCCGCCCCGGATCTGCAGGCCGATCGGATGATCCATCACGGCACCTCGGCCAGTTGGGTGGGCACCAGAACCAGCGCTTCGGTGGCGCTGCGCAGGGTGGTGGCCCCTTCAAAGCGATAGGTCTTGCCTGTCAGATCGGCGTCGGGAAGGGTGATGGCCTTATGCGCCTCGTCATTCAGGGCGCGGGCGAGTTTGGCAAATTCGATCTGGTCGCGGAAATCGGTGAAGACCAGGAAATCCGCCGCATCGCGCAGCGAGGTGCCCTTGATGACCGGGCCCAGCTGCAGCCGGGCATCGCCGGTGCCATCGCCGTCTGTATCCAGATCCAGCCAGGCGGCACGGGCCTTGGTATCGGCGCCCACCACGGTGCCGGTGCCCTTGACCAGGAAGTTCCACGGGCTGCCCTCGCTTTGCGGGCGCAGGCCATGGGCGGCGCCTGCCGTCTCCAGCCCGCCTGCCAGCGCGCCGCGCAGGGTGGCGAGATCAATGGATTTTTCAGAGACATAGGTCACAAGCCTTGTGCTGAATATCTCTGCCGCCATCTTGCCCATCCGCTCGGTATCATTGGCGGGGGTTGCGGTGGCTGTATCGGTGGCCTGACTGCCGGG
>DOMY01000082.1 GCA_003509785.1 Gemmobacter sp. | reverse complement strand
AAGCCTGCACCCTGCAGCGCTTCCACTGGGCGCTGCTGGCCACCCGCGAAGGGGCGGCCACGCTCGCCGTGCCCATGCTCGACGCCAGCCGCTTCGGCCAGCGCCTGCGTTTCCCCGGGCCGTCGCTGGACTTCGAGGCGGCCGCCTTGCCGGCCTGGTTGCCGGCCCACGTACCGCCGGTCGAGCCCCACATTCAGGCCGGCCCCTTGCCTGCGCGCTGGCCGCTGCAGCGCCCGCTCAGTTGGCGATTCGAGGTGGCGGGCGGCTACAGTGCGGACGGCCTGAAGGCGCTGCTCGACCTGCAGCTGCGCGAGTCCGCCGCGCTCGGCGTATATCCGCCGCTGATCGAGGCGGTCCCGCCGGATGATTTGAATTCGCCGCTGTCGCGCTATGCCGTCACGCTGTTCCTGCGTCCGCGTGAAAGCGGCACGGTCACGCTGCCGGCACTCAATCTGTCCTGGTACGACCCGGCGCGCGGCCGGTTGGCCAGCCGGGCACTTTCCGGTCACTCGATCGAGGTGTTCGACCCACGCTGGCGATTGGCCGGACAGGTGGCGGGCGGCCTGGCGGGCGTGGTGCTGCTGGTCGTGCTGGCCTGGCAGGTCCGGCGCACGGCACGCTGGCGCCTGGCACGGAGGCATGGTCTGCGCGCGATCCGGCAGGCGCGCGACGTGAATGAACTGGCGCAGGCGGTGCGACGGTTTTCTCTGGCGGGGCGGCCCGCCGCGTCCAGTCTGGGCGAATGGCAGCGCCGCATGGCGCAGGAAACCGGGGCGTGCGATGTGGCGGGCGCTGCATCCTTGCTGGAGCAGCAACGGTTCGGGCAGGCGGCGCCCACATTGGCTGTACTGCAGCAGGCCTTGCTGCGGGAACTGGCGAAAGCCCGTCCGCTGCCGCGCACGGCATGGAGACGCATGGCCGCCGGGAAATGAGCGTGCGACTGACGTAAAAACGGGGCTTGCGCCCCTTTTTCAGTTTTCCGGAATCGGCGTCTTTCAGGACACTCCGCCCTTGTAGTCCGCGATACCCGGGTTGGTTTTGCCGATGCCGACGATCTTGGGCTCGTTCAGCTTCAGGCCCTTGATCACTTTCTTGTCGCGCAGGTAGCTGGCGACGACCTCCCAGATCGGCTCGCCGGTCGCGCCTTCGGCGACAGGTGCCCAGCCCGCGACCTTGTAGGTCTTGTTGGCGACCACCGGCTTGCCCTTGATGGACATCTGGGTGATGCGGCTGCCGATCTTGGCGTTGGGGGCAATGGTGTACTCGATGCCGCCCACGCGCACCATGTCGCCGCCCTGCTGGTAATAGGGATCGGTGTTGAACAGGTTGTCGGCCACATCTTCCAGAATGGTCTTCAGCGTCTCGCCCGTCATTTCGGTGCGGTAGCAGGCGCCATAGGTCATCGAGGTGACGTTGTGGATGTCTTCGCGGGTGATCGCATCGCCGGGCAGAAGCGAGGTGCCCCAGCGCACGCCGGGCGACATGGCGATCTGCGCATCGCGTTCGCTGCGGATGGCATTGCAGATCAGGTCATCCCAGGTGCCGTTGAAATTGCCCCGCCGATACAGCAGGCTTTCAGTGGTGCCGATCTGCTCTTCCAGCTGCGCCTTGAACGGCGCGCGTTCCGCGTCGATCAGCGTGGCCATTTCGGCATCGGGCGCGATCACATCGGAAAAGACAGGGATCAGCTTGTGTCGGAACCCCATCATCCGTCCATCGCGCACATCCAGATCGACGCGGGACACGAACTTGCCGTTCGATCCGCTGGCAATCAGGATCGTCTCGCCCACCAGCACGGGTTCGGGCACGGCATCATGGGTATGGCCGGTCAGGATCACGTCGATCCCCTTCACCCGGCTGACCATCTTCCTGTCGACGTCAAAGCCTTTGTGGCTGAGGCAGACCACCAGATCCACGCCCTCGGCGCGCACCTCATCCACCATTTCCTGCATCCGTTCCTCGCGGATGCCAAAGCTGTAATCGGGGAACATCCATTTCGGATTGGCGATGGGCATATAGGGGAAGGCCTGGCCGATCACCGCAATCCGCAGCCCGCCCTTTTCGAAGATCTTGTAGGGCTCGAACGCCGGTTCATCCCATTCCACGTCAAAGATATTGGCACCAAGGAAGGGGAAGGGCAGCGTCTCCACGATCTCCTTCACCCGCTCCTGGCCATAGGTCCATTCCCAGTGGCTGGTCATCGCCTCCACACCCAGCTGGTTCATGACATTCACCATGTCCTGCCCCTTGGTCAGCAACGAACTCATCGACCCGTGCCAGGTATCGCCCCCGTCCAGCAGGATCGCATCAGGGCGCGCGGCGCGGATCGCCTTGACCACGGTGGCCACCCGGTCCATCCCGCCCATCTTGCCATAGGCCCGGCCCAGAGATTCAAAATCCGGGTAGGTCAGCGCATAGGCTTCGGGCGATTTCGGTGCGATCCCGAACATCTTCTGGAAATCGGCGCCCGTCACATGCGGCACATGGCCCTTGGCATCGCCCACGCCCAGATTGATCTCCGGCTCGCGGAACCAGACGGGTTTCAGCTGGGCATGGATGTCGGTGATATGGATCAGGGTGACATTGCCGAAATCATCGAACTGCAGCAGCTGATCCTGTGTCAGCGCCTGCTGGGCTGCCAGTTTTGCCCAATTGCCGAAACCGGATGCCCCGATGATGGCCGATGTGGCCATGGCGGCCTGCATGAACTCGCGGCGGGTGATCATCCCGGTCTCCTCGTCTGAGTCTGGTCTTTCCGGCATGGCCAGACCTGCTGCGCGACAACGCGCGCCGGTCCGGCTGCCAATGTGATGGGGGAAGATGCGGCCGCCAGTCGCCCGGCGGCCGATGGGGTCAGTGCCGGACAGATACGCCCTCGACGCTCAGCCCGTTACCGCGCGAGGCGACATAAAGCTCCAGCGCCTTGAACTCGTCAGATCCGGCCTTGAAGGTTTCGGCACGGGTATCACGCACACAACCGACGAAGCGCTGCTGTGCCGAAAGGATGCCCGCATCTTTCAGACGATAGGCCGGAAAGCCATTGATCTGGCCCTGACTCAGATGGTCGGCCCGGATCATCATCCCCTGATTGTCTTCATGACAATTGGCACAAGACATCTCCAGCTGACCGAAGCGGGTATAATAGATTTCCTTGCCCTTCTCCCAGAAGGCGGCAGCCGGGCCGTCGATGGCGACATTGACCGCCATCCCGCGCGACTGCACGGAAATCAGCGCCAGCATGTCCTTCATCTTGTCCCCGGTCCAGCCCCAGGCCTCCAGCCCCATGCGTTCGGTCACGCAGCCGTTGATGTAATCTTCCATCAACATCAGCTTGCCCGACGTCGCATCAACCCGTGGCAGCGTGGCCCGCAGCCCCGCCATGGTTTCCGGCCCCTGATGGCAGCCCGCGCAGCTTTCGCCCTTGGCGCCCTGGGCCTTGTTCCAGCTGTCGATGCCGCGATCCACGAACACCATGCCCGGATTGTCGAAATCATCCCGCTCCAGATCGCGGGTTTCATCCTCGCGGTAATGCCAGCCCGACCAGATCGTATCCATCGCATCCTTCAGATGCTCTGGCGCCGGGGCGCTGGTGGTCAGGGTCAGCGGGCCATCATCGGTTTCGATGGTCAGCGTATCTTCCACCGGATCGGCAAAAGCCGCGCCCGCAAGGGCAAGGCCCAGAACCGCCGCAGCGGCAATTCCGCGTGCCGCGCCAGCGGCATGGGGTGCAAATCCCGTCTTGGTATAGCGCTGCATGGCGTCTCCTCCCTTGACCAGCAACGCTCAGGCGACTTCGATCGGCTTCACGTCTTCGTAGACGGAGCCGTCGTCATCATACCAGGTGAACTTGAATTCGCCCGCCGCATCCACCTTGGCGTCAAATTCGAAATAGGGGTTGGTTGAAACCGCAGGGTCGATCGCCACATCCACCACATTGACCCCGTTCAGGTCACAGGTGAAGCGGTTGATGATCGACCGCGGGATCAGCTTGCCTTCGGCATCCTTGCGCTGGCCCGATTCCATCTTGTGGGAAATCAGGGCCTTGATGGTGACGGCCTCGCCCGCCTTTGCCGATTTCGGAACCTTCACGCGGGGTTTTGCATCATCTGCCATAGTCGTTCCTCCTGTTCCTGAAATCAGCCGCCGCAGCCGCCGATGGTCACCTTTACGGTGGTCTGTGCCTGCACCACCGATCCGTCCGCCATCTTGGCCAGCGCAACCACATCCTGCGTCTTGGCCAGACGGATGCGGGTTGCCGCCCGCTGGCTGGCCGCGGCAGGGCCGAAGGTAAAGGTGGCCACGGCCGGTTCGGGGTTGCCAACCGCCAGCAGCATGATCGCCACCGCGCCCGGGGCATCCACCTCGACCGGAACGGTATTGCCGTTTTCCGCGATTTCCGGCGCGGTCAGGGTAATCCCGCCGGTGCCCGGCGCCGCACCCCCGGTAAAGCTGTTGGTCAGCTCTTCCGTCGTGGCAGCCAAAGCCCAGCCCGGCAGCGCCGCGGCAGCGATCCCGCCAAAACCGGCCCAAAGGGCATCACGTCTCGTCAGTTTCATCGTCATCTCCTTGAACTCTGGCGCCTGTCACTCTTTGAGGGTGAGCAGATAGGCCACGACATCTTCGATTTGCTGCGCGGTCAGCACGGGGGCCAGATCGCCTTCCGCTGCCTTGCCGGTGTAGCCATTGCCTGGACGGATGAAGCCTTCGGTCTTGTAGAAGGCGGGCATGAAACTGCCCTCGAAGGTCATCTTGGCATTGGCGACGATGCCGCGCAGCTGCGGTTCCGAATAGCGATCCGCCACCCCATCCAGTGGCGGCGCAATATCCCCCGGAAACTGCACATCCGGCAGCGCGGCGATCTGGTGACAGGCCACGCAATTGCCAAGCGCATTGGTGGTCATGACCTTCACGCCCTCTTCCGGATTGCCCGGCGCACCAGAGAGCGAGGCCTCTACCGCACCCTCGGCATAGGTCACGTCTTTCGGCGCGGTTTCACAGACGGCTGGCGTTGCAGCGGCCAAAGCCACCGCTGACGCCAGCCAGAGCTGGCGATTCATGGCGATCCTCCCTGATCTCTCCCATGGAAACGATAGACCCGCCGGGGCACGGCTTGCAACATAAATATATGTATCCGTGAATATTCCTATATATGCAGCAAATTCAGGCATTTGCCGTCAGTCTTCCGCGCTCATCCGGCTTGCGAGGAATTTCTGGAAATGCTCGCCGTTCTCATATCCGTGATCGCGCACCCAGGTCAGCAGCGCCGCCGTGGTGCCCTTGCCGAAGGCGCCGGGCATCATCGCCACCGCCGATTCTGCCGCTGTGCGGTCTGCGGCAACCTCTTCGGGCAGAAAGATCAGCGTGGGGGTGAACATCACACCCCAACGCACCGCCATGTCCTTTTCCGGCAGCACCGTGCCGTCGAAATCCGTCACTTCGACATCGCCGAACAGGTTCATCTGCACGACGAAGTAATGGTCGCGGATCAGCGCGTCGATGGCCGGATCGGGGAACACCTCTTCGTGCATCTTCGTGCAATAGATGCAGCCGCGCTGTTCCACCGTAATCAGCAGCCTTTTGCCCTCGGCATTGGCTTCGGCCAGATCTTCGCGCAGATCCTTGAAGGTTTCGCGCAGCCAGTCGGGCTTGTGCAGCCCGTCATCCCCCAGGTCCGCCGCAAGGGCGGGCGTGGCGATCAGGGCAAGGGCGGCGGCAAACAGGCGCAGGCGGGTCATGGCAGGCTCCGTTCATTTGAGCGTGGCAGTCCAGTCGAAATTGCGGATCATCCAATCCGCGATCAGGTTGACGGAATTGGTGGCGATCAGCAGGCCAAAGACGATCAGCATCACCCCCATCGCCTTTTCCACATGGCCCATCAGCGCCCGATGCCGCGCCACCCAGCCCAGAAACGACCCTGCAAACAGCGCGGCCAGCACGAAGGGCAGCGTCATGGCCAGACCATAGACCGCCAGCAAGGCACCACCGCGCCACAGATCGCCCATGCCGCTGGCCACCATCAAAATCGCCGCCAGCGCCGGGCCGACGCAGGGCGTCCAGCCAAAGCCGAAGGCAAGCCCCATGACATAGGCCCCCGCCAGTGTGGTGGGCCGGGTATCCGATTGCACCCGCGCCTCGCGGTAGAACAGGCCGATCTTCAGCACGCCCAGAAAATGCAACCCGAACAGGATCAGGATCGCCGCCGCCACCCAGGACAGCGTTTCCTTCCACTCCAGGAAGGTGCGGCCAAGCGCAGTCGCCCCCAGCCCCAGCAGAATGAAGATCGTGGTGACACCAAGCGCAAAGGCCACGGCGCGCAGCACCAGGCGCCCCTGCGCGCCCGGCGCAGGCCTGCCACCGTCGCGCAGCTCGCGCACGGAAACCCCCGCCATATAGGACAGGTAAAACGGCACCATCGGCAGGATGCAGGGTGACAGGAATGACAGCAGCCCGGCCAGCGCCGCGCCGCCGAATGTGATCTCCAGCATCGCCTCCTCCCCGAAGCGCTGCCTTGCCCATCTGGCAAAGTTACATTAGCATATTTTAATCCTTATATCAGTCAATCCCATATCAGCCCATATCAGGTTGTCACCATGGCCCGCATCCTCGCCCCCATCCTGCTGTTTCTGGCTTCGGCCATCGCAGGCCCCGCCATGGCCGCAGAACTGCAACTGCTGATGTTCGAACAGCCGGGCTGCATCTATTGCGCGCGCTGGAACGCGGAAATCGCACCCGAATACCCCAAGACCGCCGAAGGCCAGGCCGCCCCGCTGCGGCGGATGCAACTGCGCGATCCGCTGCCCGCAGATGTCACCCTCGTTTCACCGCCGGTCTTTACCCCAACCTTTGTCCTGATCCAGGGTGGGGCAGAACTTGCGCGGATCGAAGGCTATCCCGGCGAAGATTTCTTCTGGCCACTTCTGGGCCAGATGCTGGCCCGCGCCGAACCGGCACCGAATTGACGCGCCGGAACCGCAATCGGCCCGAAATCTTGCGGTTTTGCGCGGTTTTGGTTGCGGCAAGGGCGGCGGTGCGACAAGAAGGGCCCACTGCAGACAGGGTCTTTTGCATTGGGCGAAACGGAACGCGAAAAAGCTGACGACAGGGCCGCCCTTGATCTGGTCGGGCTGGTTGGTCAGGCGAATGAGGCGGCGAATTTCCTCAAGGCGCTTGGCCATGATGGTCGGCTGACCATCCTGTGTCATCTGCAGTCCGGCCCCAAAAGCGTGACCGAGCTTGAAAATCTTCTGTCATCGCGTCAGGCTGTGGTCAGCCAGCAACTTGCCCGCCTGCGACTGGAGGGGCTTGTCAGCGCGCGACGCGAAGGACAGGCGATCTATTACTCGCTTCTCGATCCCAAGGTCGAAGCAACGATCACGCTGCTGGCCAGACTGTTCGGCAAACCGGCCTGAGACCGGCGCCTGCTCTGCGCTTGCCGCCCGATCCGGGCGCCGGGCGACTAACGGGAGGAAAAAGGATGGAAACGCTGCCATTTGGCGCCCTTGCCGCCTTCGTGGGTCTGGCAGGCGGCATCGTGCTGGGGCTTGCGGCCCGTCTGGGCGAATTCTGCACCCTCGGCGCGCTGGAAACCGCAATCTATGGCAAGGATCAGACCCGGCTGCGGATCTGGGGCATCGTTCTGGCGGTGGCGGTTCTGGGCACCCAGTTCGGCGCCCTGGCCGGGCTGATAGATCTGGGGGGCAGCGCCTATCACAGCATCGCCTGGAATCCGCTGGCCTCAATCTTTGGCGGGCTGGTGTTCGGCTATGGCATGGCACTGGCCGGGAACTGCGGCTTTGGCGCCTTGGTGCGCTTTGGCGGCGGCGATCTGCGCGCGATGGTCATCGTCGTGGTCATGGGAATTGCGGGCTTCGTCGCCCTGTCCGGCCCGTTGGCGCCACTGCGGGTGGCGCTGTTTCCACAGCCCGATGCCACCGGGCCGCAGGGCATCGTGCATGATCTTGGCCTGATCGGGATTCCCGCAACCGTCACCATCACGGCAATCGGGCTGGCCTGCCTGATCTGGGGCCTGTCCCATGCGCCCCTGCGGCGCAATCCCCGCATGATCGGCTGGGCTGTCGCGGCGGGCCTTTCGGTGGTCTGGTGTTTTGCTGGCACCTCCTGGCTGGCGGACGCGAGCCTTGGGGCCGTCACTGTCGAGGGCCCCTCCTTCACCGCCCCGGTCGGCCGCACGCTGATCTTTCTGATGACGGCCACGGCCGGCGGCATCACCTTTTCCGTCGGTTCGGTCGTGGGGGTGATGGCCGGGGCGCTGATCGGCTCGATGATCCGGGGCCTGTTCCGCTGGGAGGCCTGCGAAGACCCGCGCGAGCTGGGGCGCCAGGTCGGTGGCGCCTTTCTCATGGGCATTGGCGGCGTGGTCGCCATGGGCTGTTCGGTGGGTCAGGGCGTGACGGGCTTTGCCGCCCTTGCCTGGTCCGGCCCGGTGACGCTGGTGGCCATCGGGCTGGGCGCCTGGATCGGGCTGCGCCAGCTGATCGGGGGCTTTCAGCCGGAATGACGACACCCTAACCC
>DOMY01000002.1 GCA_003509785.1 Gemmobacter sp. | reverse complement strand
TTGTTCTTGCGGCGGCGGCACAGCACCTGAATCGCGCGCTCCACCTCCTGTTCGCGGCCGATCAGCGGATCAACCTCGCCCTTGCGCGATTTCACGTTCAGATCCACGCAATATTTGGACAGCGCGCTTTCCTTGGCCTCGCCCGCTTCGCCCTTGGGCGTTTCGTGCTGATGCTCTTCGGCGCCGGTCACCGGGCGCGCTTCGCCATAGGTCGGGTCTTTGGCCACGCCATGGGCGATGAAATTCACCGCATCATAGCGCGTCATATCCTGTTCCTGCAGGAAATAGGCGGCGTTGGATTCGCGTTCGGCAAAGATCGCGACAAGAACATTCGCCCCCGTCACCTCGGTCCGGCCCGAGGATTGAACATGAATCGCCGCGCGCTGGATCACGCGCTGGAAGGCGGCCGTCGGCACGGCCTCCGATCCCTCGACATCGGTGACGAGGGTGGAAAGATCGTCGTCGATGAAATCAATCAGCGTCTTGCGCAGCTCATCCAGATCCACCGTGCAGGCCTTCATGACCCGCGCGGCGTCCGGTTCGTCGATCAGGGCGAGCAGAAGGTGTTCCAGCGTCGCAAGTTCGTGACGGCGTGCGTTCGCAAGCGCAAGCGCGCCGTGGATGGCCTGTTCGAGTGTTGTCGAAAAAGATGGCACGATCCGGTGCTCCTTCCTGCTGGTCGGCGGGCTGATGCCCGTCACGACCGTGGCCTCATAAGGTTAGACTTCGGTTTATTTTGCGCCGCTTCAAGTCTTATTTCCTGCGAAGTGAACGGCGGCACCCAGGCGTTGCAAAAAGTGATCTCTGCAGCGCAGAAATCAGTCAGAAGCTGTCCTTGCGTTTGCGCAGTTCGGCAAAGACGGCTGCATCGCTGGCATCCGCCATGCCGATGGCCGCTTTCAGCACCGGATCTCCTGCCCGCAGGAAGGGATTGGTGGCCAGTTCTTCGGACAGAAGCGACGGCACGGTGGGAAGCCCCGCTTCGCGCGCCCGGGCAATCGCATCAAGACGGAAGATAAGCGCGGGCGACATATCTTCAAGGCTTTGCGCAAAACGGGCATTCGACATGGTATATTCATGCCCCGAACAGATCTGCGTATTGCGGGGCAGGGCGGCCAGCTTGCACAGGCTGGCCCACATCTGGCCCGGCGTGCCTTCGAACAGGCGCCCGCAGCCCATGGCCATCAGGCTGTCGCCGGTAAATGCCAGGGCGGCCGACGGAATGTGATAGGCGATATGGCCCACGGTATGGCCCGGCACGTCGATCACCCGCACTTCGAACTTGCCCAGAAAGAAGGTGTCGCCGTCTTCCACCTTCTGATCCAGCACCGGCAGGCGATGGGCATCGGCAGCGGCGCCGATCACCCGAACATCGCCCCCCGCAATCAGATCGGTCAGACCGTCGACATGATCCCAATGGTGGTGGGTCAGCAGAACATGGGTCAGCTGCCAGCCACGCGCGGCCAGCGCGGCGCGGATCGGCGGCGCTTCGGGCACATCGACCACCGCGGTTGTCCGGCTGACGGGATCATGCAGAAGAAAGGCATAATTGTCTTTCAGGCAGGGCACGGTAACAAGTTCAAGCGGCATGGCGTTTCCTGTCATCTTCGCTATTCTGCAGCAGATTGGCCCCAACCGCAGCCACCCGCAATGCACCTCGACGTGTTAGATCTGCGCAACTTCTATTATCGCACGCCGCTGGGCCGTGTGGCGCAACGGGCTATCCGCGATCAGGTGGTGGCGATGTGGCCCCCCGCCGCGGGGCAGACCGTGGCGGGCTTCGGCTTTGCCGTGCCCCTGCTGCGCCCCTATCTGCCGCAGGCGCGGCGGGTGATCGGGCTGATGCCCGCGCCGCAAGGGGTGATGCCCTGGCCCGCCGGGATGGAAAATGTCAGCCTGCTGTGCGAAGAAACCGCCTGGCCGGTCTCCACCGGCTTTGTCGACCGGCTGGTGCTGATGCACGGGCTGGAAACCTCGGAACAGCCCTCGGCGGTGCTGGCAGAATGCCAGCGGGTGCTGGGGCCGGGCGGCAAGGCCCTGTTCATCGTGCCCAACCGCTCGGGCCTCTGGGCGCGGCGCGATGGTACGCCCTTCGGCTATGGCCGCCCCTATTCGCTGCGTCAGCTGGAAAGCCAGCTGAAGCTGCATGGCTTCACGCTGGAACGCCATGTGGCTGCGCTTTACGCCCCGCCCTCGTCGCAAAGGTTCTGGATGCGCAGCTCTCAGTTGCTGGAGCGGATGGGCCGCAGCTGCGGTCCCTGGATCGCCGGGGGGGTGCTGATGGTCGAGGTGTCAAAACAGGTCTATGCCCCCACCCGGGGCGGGCTGGGGGCCGTGGTGCGGCGCCCGCTGAAAGTGCTGGAAGGCGTGGGCCAGCCCGCCCCGGAACCGGCCCTGGGGCGGGGGGCGAATCCACCGCTCTGACCGGGCGGATCGGCGGTGGAAAACGGCGCGCGGCAGCCGTGTCTTGCGGCGCTGCAGCGACATTCCGGCCAGCCTGGCCACCGCTGTGCAGGCCATAAGCACAAAAGGCTGATCCATAAGCCATGTTTGCGCCCTACAAGCCGCATCGCGGCATTGTTCACGGTTGCGGCATAGGTAAGCCTCTGCTAGAGACGCCTCGAATTTGAGACGCATGTGAGAACATGCGCTACGGGAAGCCTCTGGCCCGCGCCCGTCGCGGGATGGGGGGCATAGCCAACGGAAGGGTTGACGTGTCCGAACCAGCTTCGATCTCCTCCGGCATTGCCGCGCGTTACGCAACTGCCCTGTTTTCCCTTGCCAGGGAAGAAGGGGGCCTTTTGGCGCTGGAGGGGGACGTTGATGCGCTTGACGCCGCCCTCGCCAACAGTGCCGACCTGCGTGATCTGATCCTGTCTCCGCTGTATTCGCGCGAAGACCAGGGCAATGCCATCACCGCAATCGCCGCGAAGATGGGGCTTTCGCCCCTCACCGCCAATACGCTGGGGCTGATGGCGGCAAAACGCCGTCTCTTCGTGCTGCCGCAGCTGGTGAAAGACCTGCGCGCCCGCATCGCCGCCGAAAAGGGCGAGGTGACCGCCGAAGTGACGGCCGCCACCGCGCTCACCGGCGCGCAATCCGACGCTCTGGCCGCAACGCTGAAGGCGCGTGTCGGCAAGGACGTCAAAGTGAAAATCGCCGTCGATGAAAGCCTCATCGGTGGCCTCGTTGTCCGCCTGGGCTCGACCATGATCGACACGTCGATCAAGTCCAAGCTCGCGGCTCTCCAGAATGCAATGAAAGAGGTTGGGTGATGGGAATCCAGGCTGCTGAGATCTCTGCGATCCTCAAGGAGCAGATCAAGAATTTCGGCCGTGACGCCGCTGTTGCCGAAATCGGCCGCGTGCTGTCGGTCGGTGACGGTATTGCGCGCGTCCACGGGCTGGACAATGTGCAGGCCGGCGAGATGGTTGAATTCCCCGGCGGTATCCGCGGCATGGCGCTGAACCTCGAAGTCGACAACGTCGGCGTCGTGATCTTCGGCTCCGACCAGGACATCAAGGAAGGCGATACCGTCAAGCGCACCAACTCCATCGTGGACGTGCCGGCCGGTGACGGCCTGCTGGGCCGCGTTGTGGATGGCCTGGGCAACCCGATCGACGGCAAAGGCCCGATCATGTACACCGAGCGTCGCATCGCCGACGTGAAAGCCCCGGGCATCATCCCGCGGAAATCGGTGCACGAGCCGATGGCGACCGGCCTCAAGGCTGTTGACGCCATGATCCCGATCGGCCGCGGCCAGCGCGAACTGATCATCGGCGACCGCCAGACCGGCAAGAC
>DOMY01000142.1 GCA_003509785.1 Gemmobacter sp. | reverse complement strand
CATCTTTGGCGGTGACGTGATCCGCGGCTTTGTCTTTGCCATGCTGTTCGGCGTGGTGATCGGCACCTATTCGACGCTGTATGTGGCGAAGAACATCGTGCTGATGCTGGGCGTGGACCGGGGCGACAAGGAAAAGAAGGAACGGTCGAAGGGCGATCACGAATTCGCCAATATCGACGCCTGAGGAGGGGATCATGCAGCTGACCGAAATCACCTATACCGAAGCCCAGCCGGTGGAGGGCTATGGCCCNNACCGCATCGGTGGTCAGGTGCTGCAGGGGGCCTGTCTGATTACCCCCTGGGAGGCCGGGGGCTGGGGCGGGCTGGAGGATGCGGCGGCGTTGCTGGCTCTGGCCGGCCGGGTGGATGTGATCTTTCTGGGGATGAACGCCGATATCGCCCATCCGCCCGCCTTATTGCGCCAGCAGATGGAAGCGGCGGATATCGGGCTGGAGGTCATGTCTTCGCCCGCCGCCTGCCGCACCTATAACGTGCTGCTGAGCGAGGGGCGCCGGGTCGCGCTGGCGCTGCTGCCGGTGTGAGGCGCAAAAATCTTGCAAGATTTTTGGCGGCGGGCCGGGGGCTTGCCGCTTTGTCGCAGGGGGCGGCTTTTGCTTTGCGGCAAGGCTGCAATCGGCTAGGCAAGGGCGCATGACATACGAGGTTTCCGATCTGGCCGTGGCGCGTGGCGGGCTGACCGTGCTGGAGGGCGTGGGCTTCACGCTGGCGCCTGGCGCGGCGCTGGTGCTGCGCGGGCCGAATGGCATCGGCAAGACCACCTTGTTGCGCACGCTGGCCGGGCTGCAACCTGCAGTGCGCGGCCAGATCGGCCTGCCGCCCGAGGCCATCGCCTATGCCGCCCATGCCGACGGGCTGAAAGCCACGCTGACGGTGACGGAAAACCTGCAATTCTGGGCCGATATTCATGGCACGGCGGGCGTGACGGATGCGGTGGCACGGATGAACCTTGCCGCCTTGGCCGACCGGCCTGCCGCCAATCTGTCGGCCGGGGAGAAGCGGCGGCTGGGGTTGGCGCGGCTTTTGGTCAGCGGGCGGCCGGTCTGGATGCTGGATGAACCGACCGTCAGCCTGGATGCCGCATCCGTGGCGCTGTTTGCCGATGTGGTGCGCGGGCATCTGGCGGCGGGCGGATCGGCGCTGATGGCCACGCATATCGACCTTGGGCTGACCGAGGCGCAGGTTCTGGATCTGACGCCGTTCCGCTCCCAGGGGGCAGCTCCGGCCACGGCGCGCGGCTTTGACGAGGCTTTTGCATGATCGCGCTGCTGATCCGTGACCTGCGGCTGGCGATGCGGGCGGGGGGTGGCTTTGGCCTTGGCCTCGCCTTCTTTCTGCTGGTGGCGGTGCTGGTGCCGCTGGGCGTGGGGCCGGAGGGCGGTATCCTGGCGAAGATCGCGCCGGGCATCCTGTGGGTGGGGGCGCTGCTGGCCTGCCTGCTGAGCCTGGACCGGATCTTTGCGCTGGATTACGAGGATGGCTCGCTGGATCTTCTGGCCACGGCGCCGATCCCGCTGGAGGGTGTGGTGGCGGTGAAATCGCTGGCGCATTGGCTGGTGACAGGGTTGCCGCTGACGCTGGCGGCGCCGGTGCTGGCGGTGCTGTTGCAGCTGCCGCAGGCGGGCTATGGCTGGCNNGTGCGCTGACCGTGGGGCTGAAACGGGGCGGGCTGCTGCTGTCCTTGCTGGTGCTGCCGCTTTATGTGCCGACGCTTATCTTTGGCGCCGAAATCGTCAAGCGCGGCGCGGCGGGCATGGCGGTGCAGGTGCCGCTGCTGCTGCTGGCGGGCATCACTTTGGGGGCGGCGGCGCTTTTGCCCTTTGCTTCGGCCCTGGCGTTGCGCATCAATCTGCGGTGAGTGGCCATGATGGCGCTTGCCGGAATTCATGACGGGATTTAGCGAGGGCCCATGTCGATCTGGGAATATGCCAATCCGAAGAAATTCGCCGAGACGGCGTCACGCCTGCTGCCCTGGGTGGCGGCTGTGGTGGCCATCAGCCTGGGCGCGGGGCTGATCTGGGGGTTTTTCTTCACACCGGATGATTACAAGCAGGGGGCCACGGTGAAGATCATCTTCATCCATGTGCCTGCGGCGATGATGGCGGTGAATGTCTGGGGCATGATGCTGGTGACCAGTCTGGTCTGGCTGATCCGGCGGCATCATGTCAGCGCACTGGCTGCCAAGGCGGCGGCGCCGGTGGGGATGGTGTTCACGCTGGTGGCGTTGGCCACCGGGGCGTTCTGGGGCCAGCCGATGTGGGGCACCTGGTGGGAGTGGGATCCGCGGCTGACGGCCTTTCTGATCCTGTTTCTGTTCTATCTAGGCTATATGGCGCTGTGGCAGGCGGTGGAAAATCCCGATACCGCCGCCGATCTGACGGCAGTGCTGTGCATGGTGGGATCTGTCTTCGCGGTGCTGAGCCGGTATGCGGTGAAATTCTGGAATCAGGGGCTGCATCAGGATTCGACCATCCTGAAAGTGGCGGAAAAAGACCCGCTGGATGTGGCCTATTATCAGCCGCTGATCCTGTGCATCGTGGGATTCATCGCCCTGTTTGTGGCGCTGGTGCTGTATCGCACGGTGACGGAAATCCGGGCACGGCGGCTGGCGGTTCTGATGGCGCGGGAGCGGTTGGCATGATGCCGGATCTGGGGAAATACGCGTTTGCGGTGCTGTCTTCCTATGGGGTGGCGATCGGTCTGCTGCTGGGGCTGGTTGCGGTTTCGGTCTGGCGCGGGCGCCGGGTGAAGGCGGCGCTGCAGGCGGCAGAGGCGCGGGCAAAAAGCGCGGCGCAGAACGCGGGGCAAAGCATGGGGCAGAGCAATGGCTAAATGGTTGATGGCGGTGCCGCCGCTGGCCTTTGCGGCGTTGGCGGGGATGTTCTGGCTGGGGATGCAGCGGGAAAACCCGAATGACCTGCCATCCACCTTTATCGGGCGCGAGGTGCCCAAGGTTGATGTGGCCGCACTTGGCGATCTGCCGCAGCTGACCGATGCGGTGCTGAAGGCGCCGGGGGTGAAGGTGGTGAATTTCTGGGCCAGCTGGTGCGCGCCCTGCCGCGCCGAACATCCGCAGCTGGAGGCGCTGGCGGTGGAGGGCGTGACGATCCATGGGGTGAACTACAAGGACGAGCCGGAAAAGGCGCTGGCCTTTCTGGCAGAGCTGGGCAACCCCTATGCCAGCATCGGCGCCGATCCGGGGCGCATGGGGCTGGACTGGGGGCTGTATGGCGTGCCTGAAACCTTCATCGTCGATGCCGAGGGGCGGGTGCGGTTCCGCTATCCCGGGCCGATCACCCAGCAGGAACTGGATCGGGTGATCCGCCCCGAACTGGCAAAGGCGGCGGAGTAACCCGCCGCCGCGCCATCTGGATCAGGCCGCTGTCAGATCAGGCTGATGGCATCGGCCAGCCCGTCGAGGCTGGTCAGCCCGTCCAGGCGGATGATGGTATCGCCGAAATCCAGCACCACGGCGCCGTTCACCAGCCGTGCATGTTCGGCCACGATGCGGTCCGGGTTGGTCAACCCATCGAGCAGATCCCGGTCGAGCAGCAGCTGGTCCAGATCGACATTGAAATCGGTGATGCGGTCGCGGCCGCCCGATTCGGTGAACACAAAGCGGTCGGCGCCCGCGCCGCCGGTCAGCAGATCGGCCCCGAAACCACCGGCCAGCGTATCGGCCCCTTCGGCGCCGATCAGCGTGTCATTTCCGGCGCCGCCCTCAAGACGGTCACTGCCGCCACCGCCCAGCAGCCGGTCGGCCCCGGTGCCGCCCAGCAGCCGGTCGAAACCTGCGCCGCCCTCCAGCCGGTCATTGCCTGCGCCACCTTCCAGTGTATCGGCGCCATTGCCGCCACGGAGCGTATCGGCACCACCCTGACCCAGCAGGCGGTCGTTCCAGAAGCTGCCGGTCAGCGTGTTGTTCCCGGCATTGCCGCTGCGGGTGAAGCTGGGCAGGGTGGCTGCCCCGTTGATAATGGCGTCGAGCTCGAAATCCTGCAGCAGACGAAATTCGCCATCGACCAGCCGGTAGGCGGCATCGCCGATGAAGGCGATCAGCCCGCCATCGTAATGCAGGCCATAGGCTGTGCCCGCCTGCGCATTCTCGATCTCTTGCAGAATGGTGCCATCGCGCAGGTCGAAGACCAGGATCGTATCTTCGTCGGTTGTCAGATAGGCGCGGTTGCCCACCACCTGCAGATCGCCCGCCGAACCCGGGCCGCCGAAGATGCCGGCATCGGGATCGGTCTCATAGCGTTCCAGCACTTCGAACGTGCCGGGGCGCAGGATTTCGATGTAATCGCGGCTGGCATAGCCGATGACAAAGCTGCCATCGGGCCGGATGTCCAGCGCATTGCCGATCTTGAACAGGTCATGCACCTTGACGGCCAGCCCGGTTGCCATATCCAGCCGGTAGATCGCATTGCCGCCCACGGCGTAAAGCGTGCCATTGGGCGCCAGCGCGATGTCGAAAAAGATGGCAGGCGTGGTGCTGGTTTCATGCAGGCGGAAATCGCGGATTTCGTCAAAGCGCCCGGTCTGGCTGTTCCATTGGCACAGCATACCGTCGCTGCGGATGACAAGGGCCTGATGCGATTGGGCCATGGGAATACTCCGGTCCTGTTTACAATTCGCCAAGTTTCGCGTGCAGGGCGGGATTGTCCACTAAACTCAGGGTATAAAAGCGGCGTTTTCCAAGGCTGTGCTATGGGTTGAGGGCAAAGTGGCAGAAAGCCGCGCAACGCAAAAGGCCCCGGGTTTCCCCGGGGCCTTTCAGTTAGGCGGGCCGATCAGGCCTGCGCGAGGTTGCGCAGAACGTAATGCAGCACGCCACCGTTTTCGACATATTCAATCTCGATCGCGGTATCGATGCGGCACTTGATCTGGATCGTCTTCACCGAACCATCGGCATAGGTGATGGTGCAGGGCAGCAGCGACAGCGGTTTCAGATCGCCTGCCAGACCGGCGATCGAAACCGTTTCATCGCCCTTCAGGCCCAGCGACTTGCGGGCNNGCGCCCATCCCCACGAGGTTGGAACGGTGGATACGTTCGAAGGATTCCGCGATGACGGCCTTGACGCCCAGCAGCGCGGTGCCCTTGGCCGCCCAGTCCCGCGAGGAACCGGCGCCGTATTCGATGCCACCAAAGATCACCAGGGGCGTGCCCTGTTCTTGATAGGCCATCGAGGCGTCATAGATCGAGGTCTGCACGCCATCGGGGCCGACGGAATAGCCGCCCTCGACACCGTCCAGCATCTCGTTCTTGATGCGGATATTTGCGAAGGTGCCGCGCATCATGATNNGAACCGGCCGGGCTGATGTGGTCGGTGGTGATCATGTCACCGAGGATCGCCAGAACGCGGGCGCCTTCGATATCCGAGATGACGCCCTTGCCCTTGGCCATGCCGCGGAAATAGGGCGGGTTCTGGATATAGGTCGAGGTCGGCGGCCAGTCGTAGGTTTCGCTGTCGGTAACCTCGACGCCCTGCCACTTTTCATCGCCCTTGAACACATCGGCGTATTTGGCCTGGAACATCTCGCGCGTCACGACGCTGTCGACCAGATCGGCCACTTCTTTCGTGGTCGGCCAGATGTCTTTCAGGAACACCTCTTTGCCGTCCTTCGAAATCCCGATCGGGTCTTTCGTCAGGTTGATGTTCAGATCCCCGGCGATGGCATAGGCCACGACCAGCGGCGGCGAGGCGAGGAAGTTGGCGCGCACGTCAGGCGAGATGCGGCCTTCGAAGTTGCGGTTGCCCGACAGAACGGCAGTGGCGACCAGATCGTTTTCGTTGATCGCCTTGGAGATCGCCGGATCGCCCAGCGGACCGGAGTTGCCGATGCAGGTGGTGCAGCCATAGCCCACGAGGTTGAAGCCGATGGCATCCAGATCTTCCTGAAGGCCTGCGGCCTGCAGATATTCGCCCACGACCTGCGACCCGGGGGCCAGGGAGGTTTTCACCCAGGGCTTGCGGGTCAGGCCAAGGGCACGCGCCTTGCGCGCCACGAGGCCTGCGCCCATCATCACATAGGGGTTCGAGGTATTGGTGCAGGAGGTGATGGCGGCGATCACCACCGAACCGTCGGTGATGCTGTAATCCTTGCCTTCGACCTGCACGGTCTTGCGCGGATCTTTCGGGGCTTCCACCGGGGCCGGGCCTTCGGCGGCCATTTCCAGCGCCGGGGCCGACACGTCGATGCCGCGATAATCGGCCACAACCTTGTAGAAGCTGCGGGCGGCATCGGTCAGCGGCAGGTAATCCTGCGGGCGCTTGGGGCCGGAAATCGCGGGAACGATTTCGCCCATGTCGAGATGCAGGGTCGAGGTGTAGATCGGGCTGTAATCATCGCCGCGCCAGAAGCCGTTTTCCTTGGCATAGGCTTCGACCAGCGCGATGCGGGATTCTTCGCGCCCGGTGTTGCGCAGGTAGCGCAGGGTTTCGTTGTCGATCGGGAAGAAACCGCAGGTGGCGCCATATTCGGGGGCCATGTTGGCGATGGTTGCCCGGTCGGCCAGCGGCAGGTGATCCAGACCTTCGCCGTAGAATTCGACGAACTTGTTCACCACGCCATGCTTGCGCAGCATCTGCACGACCTTCAGCACGAGGTCGGTGGCGGTGGTGCCTTCCATCATGCGGCCGGTCAGCTTGAAGCCAACAACCTCGGGGATCAGCATCGGGATCGGCTGGCCCAGCATGGCGGCCTCGGCCTCGATGCCGCCGACGCCCCAGCCCAGAACGGCCAGGCCGTTGACCATGGTGGTGTGGCTGTCGGTGCCGACCAGCGTATCAGGATAGGCGACCATATCGCCATTCTGGTCGGTATCCGTCCAGACGGTCTGCGCCAGATATTCCAGGTTCACCTGGTGGCAGATGCCGGTGCCGGGCGGCACGACGCGGAAATTGTTGAACGCCTTCTGGCCCCATTTCAGGAAGACATAGCGTTCCATGTTGCGTTCATATTCCAGATCGACGTTCATCTGGAAGGCGCGCGGATTGCCGAATTCGTCGATCATCACCGAATGGTCGATGACCAGATCGACCGGGTTCAGCGGGTTGATCTTCTGGGCATTGCCACCCAGACCCAGGATGCCATCGCGCATGGCGGCCAGATCCACCACGGCGGGAACGCCGGTGAAATCCTGCATCAGCACGCGGGCGGGGCGATAGGCGATTTCGATCGGGTTCTTGCCGCCGAGCTTGCCCCAGTCAGAGAAAGCCTTGATGTCTTCTACGGTGACGGTCTTGCCGTCTTCGAACCGCAGCATGTTTTCCAGCACCACTTTCAGCGCGGCGGGAAGTTTGGAAAACTCGCCCAGACCGGCGGCTTCGGCGGCGGGGATCGAGTAGTAGGAAACCGTCTGACCGCCTGCGGTCAGGGTTTTTCTCGTTTTGCTGCTGTCGTGTCCGACGGTGACGGTCATCTGTCGCCTCCTGGCTGTGGCTCGGAATATAGGGCGCGGGATCATGGCCCCGGTGGTCGGTCTTCCTGCCTGTCATGCCGCATTGCGGCGCGTCACGCAAGGGAATCTGCGGCCTTTGTATGCAATTGTATGCCAAAAATCCAGCAAAGATTTCAGCCTTGCCACGACAGGGGCTGTTGCCCACTTGCCGCGACGGCAGGGCCACCTGCGGCACCATCGCAAATCGTTGATTGGCAGAAATCAGCCGGTTTGACTAGAACCGGGTAAGAAACATGGGGATCGGAAACGCGATGATGCGCAAGACATTTGGCGCGGCCTGCGGTTTTTCGCTGGCATTTGCCTGTTCGGTATCGGCGCAGGACAATCCGGTGGTGGTGGAGCTTTACACCTCGCAAGGCTGTTCGTCCTGCCCGCCGGCCGATGAATACCTGGCAGAGCTGGCCAATCAGCCCGGCGTCATCCCGCTGGCCCTGCATGTGGATTACTGGGATTACATCGGCTGGGAAGATGCCTTTGCCCAGCCGCGCTTTACCGCACGGCAGAAGGCCTATGCGCGGGCGGTGAAAAGCCGCACCATATATACGCCGCAGATGATCGTGGACGGGGTGGCGCGGGTTGAAGGCAATGATCCGCAGGCGGTGGCGCAGGCGATCACCGAAGCCATGGCCCGGCCCGCCGAAATCACCCTGACGCTGAACCGGCAGGGCGAGGCCTTGCAGGTGCGGGCGGCGGGGCAGGCGGGGGCGCTGCCGATGGTGCCGCCCATGGTGGTACAGCTGGTACGGGTGGAACCGGAACAGACTGTCGAGATTGCGCGCGGCGAAAATGCCGGGCGGACCGTGACCTATCGCAACATCGTCACCAGCTGGNNGGGCGGGGGATGTGCCGCTGGATCTGACGCTGCCGATGGTCGGGGCAGGGCCGGTGGTGGTGATCCTGCAGCAGCAGGGCCCGGCAGAGATCGTGGCGGCTGCCGAGCTGGACTAGGCGCGGCTACTTCCAGCGTTTGTGGATCCAGAACCATTGTTCGGGGTGGCGGCGCACATGCGCCTCCAGATGGTCGTTCAGCGCCTGGGTCATCGCCTCGGCGCTGCCCGTCGGGATCGGTGCATCCACCAGAATGTCGAAATCCAGCCCGTTGGCCTTGCGGGTGGCATAGGAGGGGATCAGCAGCGCATCGTATTTCAGCGCCAGCTCGGCGGCTGACAGCGCGGTTTTCGCCGGATGGCCGAAGAAGCTGAGCACGGGGGCGTGTTTCATGTGCTGATCCTGCACGATGCCGATCATGCCGCCCTGCCGCAGAAAGCGCAGCATCGCCGCCATGCCCTGCCGCCCGCGTTCGAACAGGGGTTCGCCCGACTGCGCCATGGCGGCCACATAATGGGCGTTGAAATAGCGGTTGGTCATCGGGCGATACAGGCCCGCAACGGCAAAGCCGCGGGCGCGCAGGGCGACGCGGCTTGCCAGATAATTGCCGAAATGCCCGGTCACCATCACCACGGGGCGGCCTGCGGCCTTTGCCTCTGCCATGGCCGCAAGCCCGGGGCCATGCAGGCTGGCCGCTTCGGCCCGGGCAAAGAACGGGGCGCCGGAATACATCTCGATCACCGAACGGCCAATATTGTCGGGCACGGCACGCTGCATCCGGCGGATTTCATCGGGCGCCATATCGGGGAAGATCAGGTGCAGGTTATCGCGGATGCGGCGGTTGTAGCCCGCCAACGGCGCGATCACCCGCGCGAAGATCCAGCCACAGAGCGGCANNCCCGCCAGCGGTAGGGCAACAGCAGCAAGGCACCGATCAGCCCGCGCAGAACGGCGTTCTGCAGCCAGTGGATGAAGTGAAAGCCTTCGGTGGGGGTCTTTGCCATGCCTGATTTTGCCAGCCTGTCTCAGGTGATGCGGGCAACCCGCGTCTCGCGGTGCCAGACATAGACACCGGCCCCCTCGATCACAAGGGCGCCGATCACCGTCCAGCCATCGGGCCATTCGTCAAACAGCAGGATGCCCCAGCCGGTGGCAAACAGGATGCCGACATAGCCGAAGGGCGCGATGGCCGAGGCTTCGGCGATGGTGAAGGCGCGGATCAGGAAGAACTGCGCCACCGACCCCAGCGCGCCGATCAGCACAAAGCCCCAAAGATCGGCCATGGCAATCGGTTGCCAGATGAAGGGCAGCAGGATGGTGGTCGCCAGCGTGCCGAACATGGCCGAATAGATCAGCGAGGTGGAGGGGGATTCGTCGCGCCCGACCCAGCGGGTGGCCAGCGCGAAACCGGCATAGCAGATGGCGCAGCACAGGGGCAGCAGGGCGGCGGGCTGAAACACGCCAAAGCCGGGGCGAATGATGACAAGCGCCCCGAAAAGCGCAGCGCAGACCCCGAAGATCCGCCGGGCGCCCAGCTTTTCCCCCAGAAACAGCGCGGCCCCCAGCGTGATCAGCACCGGATTAAGGTCAGTGATCGCCGTCGCCTCTGCCAGACCGACATAGCCGAGGCTGACAAAGAAGAAAGCCGTCGCGCCGAACTGCATCAGCGACCGGGCCGCCTGCAGCCCGGGATAGCGGGTGCGCAGCAGGCGGCGCAGCTGCGGCAGAAACACCAGCGTCACGATCACCGTCTGCCCGGTATAGCGCGCCCAGACCACCTGCAGTGCCGGGTATTCGGCAATCAGCGTCTTGGCCAGCGCATCCATCGAGGTGAATGTGGCAATGGCAATCAGCATCATCAGGATGCCGCGCCCTGTATCCGTCTGTGGCATGGTGAACTTTCAGGCTGGGGCCAAGCGGCGCAAGCGGCCGGGTCTGGCTGCCGATTTTTCACCATAAGATCAAACTTCAGAGGGGTCTAGTCATCCTCCCCGCTGTTCAGCTGCACCTCGCCCGCCTCTGCCAGACTGCGGATTGCGGCAATGATTTCGTTCATCGCGGCCTCGGCGTCTTTTTCCTTGACCCGGCCGCGTTCTGCGATTTCTTCGCGCAAGGCCTGCGCCATACGCTGCGACAGGTTGGCCAGCAGGAAATCCGCCGCCGCCGCGCGATCTGGCATCCCCTGCGCCCCGGCCAGTGCCGTGACAAGCACGGGTTGCGGCACGGCGCGCACCAGACGCGGCACATCGCGCGGGGCC
>DOMY01000006.1 GCA_003509785.1 Gemmobacter sp. | reverse complement strand
TAATCGCCATTGGCATCGCGGTCGAAGGGCGCGCCCTTCCCCGTCAGATCAAGGATATGATCGCGGGCCGCATCGGTGACCAGCGTGGCAATTGCCGGGTCGACGATGCCTGCGCCTGCGCGCAGGGTATCGGCGGCATGGGCGGCGGGGCTGTCGCCCTGCCCCATCGCCGCCGCTACGTCGCCCTGCGCCCAGGCGGAACTGGCGCCGGTGCCCAGGGGTTCGGGCGAGATCACCAGCACCGGGCGCGGTCTGAGACGCAGCGCCGCCGACAGCGCCGCCATCCCCGCGCCGATGATGACGATGCGCGGGGTGCGGGCCATCAGGCGGCGGCCTTGCGCGACAGGTCGATCATCCGTTCTACCGCGATACGGGCGCGGGCGGCCACTTCGGCCTCCACCTCGACCGGCGTGGTCATGCTGTGCAGCGACCAGAGCACCTTTTCCAGCGTGATCATCTTCATATAGGGGCACATGTTGCAGGGGCCGACGAATTCGACATCCGGCAGGGCATCGGAAATGTTCGAGGCCATCGAACATTCGGTGACCAGCATCGCCTTGGCCGGGCGGTTGCGGGTGACGTAATCAATGATCCCGGAGGTGGAGCCTGCGAAATCCGCCTCGGCCAGCACATCGGGCGGGCATTCGGGATGGGCGATGATGGTGGTATCGGGCTGGAATTCGCGGAAATCGCGCAGATCCTGCGCGGTGAAGCGTTCATGCACGATGCACGACCCCTCCCACCAGACGATCCGCTTCCACGGCACCTGTTTGGCCACGTTCTGCGCCAGATACTGGTCCGGCGTCATGATGACGGTATCAACCGGCATGGCCGCAACGATCTGCGCTGCATTGGAGGAGGTGCAGCAGACATCCGAGGCCGCCTTCACCTCGGCCGTGGTGTTCACATAGCTGACCACCGGCGCCCCGGGATAGCGCGCGCGCATTTCCGCGATGCCCGCCGGGGTAATGCTTTCGGCCAGCGAACAGCCCGCCTCCATATCCGGCATCAGCACCGTCTTGGCCGGGTTGAGGATCTTCGAGGTTTCGGCCATGAAATGCACGCCGCATTGCACGATCACCTGCGCCTTGACCTTGGTCGCCTCGATCGCCAGTTGCAGGCTGTCGCCCACCACATCGGCAATGCCGTGATAGATGTCGGGCGTCATGTAGTTATGCGCCAGCACCACGGCATCGCGTTCAGCCTTCAGCCGGTTGATCGCCAGCACATAGGGCGCGTGGCGCGCCCAATCGGCAAAGCTGATCACGCGCGACATGCGGTCATAGATCGCCCGCGTCGCCTCGGCCGCGGCCAGAGACGGGGTCAGATCGTAATGCCGGGCAAGTTCGGCGCGCAGGGGGGCGGTGCTGGTCATGGCGGGCCTCAAAGGCAGCTGGAAAGACGAGGCCGAGGTAATACAGTTGCCGCAGCGATTCAAGGCATTGAAATAAAACGAATTTTTGGGTGCATACACTCAAAGCCGCCCTGCTGCTGCGGCAGATCAGGGCCTTGCGGCAGGCTGGCGGCCCTGGCTTGCGGCCCGTGAAACCGGCCGATCTTTTTCTTGACCGAAGACTGGCGCGGCAGAAATCCTGTTTCCGCAATGGCCATCGATTCGAAAGAAAACATATGTCTTCCATATACTTGCTTCGCCCTGCGGTTGTCTGCCTTGCAGTTTTGGCGGCCCCGGTTTCAGCCCAGGTTGCCGAGCCCGGCGACGGATTGTTCAATATCGCAAACGACCCCGAGATCGCCCATGAAGAGCTGTATGGCGAGACGAAGGGCTGGAAGGTCTATGCCGGTTTCACCACCGAAAACTTCGCCTATTGCGCGGCCGAGATGGCGAAGCCCGAAATGACCTGGCGCTTTGGCTACGACGCCTCGCCGCAATGGCAGCTGGCCGTCAAGCATCCGTTCCAGGGTGAAACGCCCTATGGCAGCTTCGATGTCGATGGCCAATCCTCCGGCCTGTCGGGCTGGGGCGATGGCAGCTGGGTCATCATGTGGCCCAACCGGGGGGAATATGACGCCATCGCCAATGGCAGCCTGATGGAAGTGCATATGGGCGAGGTCTGGTATCAGATGAAGCTGGAAGGCACCGGCGCCGCCGCGCTGAAGGTGCAGGAATGTGTGACCAACGGCGGCCGGGCGGGCGGCGCGGCACCTGCGCCGGCACCGACCCCGCTCGCCCTGACGGCCCCGGCCCCGGCTGCGGTCGCCGTGATGCCGAACCCGGCCTGGTNNGGGCTTCATCGTGCAGACCGACCGCGCCGATCTGAGCCAGGTCTGGGTGAGCTATGACAAGGTGAATTACACCTATCTTGGCCTTTGGGGCAGCGATGGCCGCTGCATGGCGCCGCTGCCGGATCAGGACCAGCAGGTGGTGGCCAATCTGGGCCATGACGCCTGGAAGCTGTGCATCGGGGGCTGACCCAGCCGTGAAATGACAAAACGCCGCCTGCCGGATCGGCAGGCGGCGTTTTCATTCNNGGTGATCTGCACGTCATGCACATGCGATTCCTTCAGCCCGGCGCCGGTGATGCGCACGAACTGGCAGTTTTCGCGCATCTCGGCCACGGTGCGGTTGCCGGTATAGCCCATGGCGGCGCGCAGGCCGCCGACCATCTGGTGCAGCACGGTGGCGACAGAGCCCTTGTAGGGCACCTGACCTTCGATGCCTTCAGGCACCAGCTTGTCGGATGCGGCATCCTTCTGGAAATAGCGGTCGGCAGAGCCGCGCGCCATGGCGCCAAGGCTGCCCATGCCGCGATAGGATTT
>DOMY01000216.1 GCA_003509785.1 Gemmobacter sp. | reverse complement strand
TGGCGGGGCTGCGGATCGCCCGGCATCAGGTGGATTACCCGATGATACCGCAGGATCATCCGCCCATCGCACAGGAAGGGGCCGCCGGATGATCGAACACGGGTTCATCTACAGCGGCCAGCCATCCCGCGTGATTTTCGGCTTTGGCACCACTGCGGCGCTGCCCGAGGAAATGGCGCGCCTAGGCGCCCGCCGCGCCCTGATCCTGTCGACCCCGGNNCGGGCGCGCCAGATCAAGGCGGATGTGGTCGTGGCGTTTGGCGGCGGATCGACCACGGGGCTGGGCAAGGCCATTGCCCTGCGCACCGGCTTGCCGCAGATCGTGCTGCCCACCACCTATGCCGGATCAGAGATGACGCCGATCCTGGGGGAAACCTCGGGCGGGCAGAAGCGCACCCAGACGACACCCAAGGTTCTGCCGCAGGTGGTGATCTATGATGTCGACCATACGATGGGCCTGCCGGTTGGCCTGTCGGGCACCAGCGGGATCAATGCCATCGCCCATGCCGTCGAGGCGCTTTATGCGCGGGAGGCCAATCCTGTCATCAGCCTGATGGCGGCAGACGGCATTGGTGCGCTGGCCCGCGCCCTGCCCGCCATTGCCCGGAATCCAGCGGATCGCACGGCGCGGGCCGATGCGCTTTATGGGGCATGGCTGTGCGGAATCTGCCTGGGTTCCGTGGGTATGGCGCTGCATCACAAGCTTTGTCACACTTTGGGCGGCACATTCGATCTGCCCCATGCCGAAACCCATACGCTGATCCTGCCCCATGCGCTGGCCTATAACGCCCCCGCCGTGCCCGAGGCCATGGCCCGGCTGCGAGGTGTGCTGGGGCCTGACCCGGCACTGGCCCTGTTCAACCTGGGTCATGCCGTGGGGGCGCCTGCCTCTTTGGCCGCGCTGGGGATGCCGGACAGCGGGATTGTGCGGGCCGTCGATCTGGCGCTGTCCAACCCCTATTGGAACCCCCGCCCGCTGGAACGCGATGCCCTGACCGCGCTGATTGCCCGCGCCCATGCCGGCGCCCCGCCCATCACCGCCTGAGGAGACCGAGATGAGCTATCTGTCCGAAGCCAATTCTGCTGAAACGGTCAACGGCCGCATCGGGGAGGCCACCGATCCGCGGCTGCGCCGTGTCATGACATCACTGGTCGACCATCTGCATGAGTTCATCAAGGATGTGGAGCTGACCGAGGCGGAATGGGAGGCCGCAATCGGCTTTCTGACCCGCACCGGCCAGATCTGCAGCGACACGCGGCAGGAATTCATCCTGCTGTCCGATGCGCTTGGCGTTTCGATGCTGGTGGATGCGATCAATCACCGCACGCCCGAGGGTGCGACCGAATCCACGGTCTTTGGCCCCTTTCATGTTGAAGGCGCGCCGAAACTGCCGATGGGCACCTGCATCAGCGCGGATGGCAAGGGCGAGATCTGTCTGTATCAGGGGCGGGTGCTGGATCTTGACGGGCGCCCGATCGAAAATGCGCTGGTCGATGTCTGGTCGGATAATGCCGACGGGTTTTATGATGTGCAGCAGCCCGACCTGCAGCCGAAATGGAACAATCGTGGCGTGTTTCGCACCGGCCCCGATGGCACCTATGCCTTTCGCGGCATCAAGCCGGTGTCCTATCCGATCCCGGATGACGGGCCGGTGGGCCAGATGCTGGCCGCCCTTGGCCGCCATCCCTGGCGCCCGGCGCATATGCACTTCCGCATCACCGCGCCGGGGCATGAACGCCTGATTACCCATATCTTTGTCGGCGGCGACAGCTATCTCGGCTCGGATGCGGTGTTCGGGGTGAAGGCCGCGCTGATTGCCGATTTTGAAGCGGTGCAAAGCCCGACGGAAGCCTGGCGCACGGCTTTCGACTTTGTGCTGCGGCCGATCTGATTTGCCCTTTGTCGGCAGGCGACCGTCTGGCTCCGACCCCGGGGTCAGGCCACCAGACTACACAAAAATCACGCGTGAAAACGCATCCATGACAGGTAAGAGGAAGCCAGACATGAGAATAGCGCCACCCGACAGCGCCGTTTCCGAACTTCTGCCCAGCGTCGTTACATTTCTGAAATCCCCCGGAATGTTGATCGGATCAGAGACATTGGCCGCGACGACCGGCGAAACCTTTGCGGTGTTCAACCCGGCCACCGGGGCCGAACTGGCCCGCGTTCCGGCAGGCACGGCTTCGGATGTGGATCATGCGGTCAAGGCCGCGCAAGCCGCCTTTGAAGGCCCGTGGTCGCAGATGTTGCCGGTGCAACGGCAGGGGTTGATGCTGAAACTGGCCGATCTGATCGAGCAGAATGGCGAAGAACTGGCGCAGTTGGAAACGCTCAACCAAGGCAAATCCATTCTGCTGTCGCGGCTGATCGAGGTGCAATCCTCGGCGGAATACATTCGCTACATGGCCGGCTGGTCCACCAAGATTCAGGGCACGACGCTGGATGTGTCGATCCCGATTCCGCCGGGGATGCGCTATCAGGCCTTCACCCGCAAGGAAGCGGTGGGTGTGGTGGCGGCGATCACGCCCTGGAACTTCCC
>DOMY01000126.1 GCA_003509785.1 Gemmobacter sp. | reverse complement strand
TCAATGCCCATGGCACCTCGACCATGGCCGATACGATCGAGCTGGGCGCGGTGGAACGGCTGATGGGCGATGCGGCGGCCAAGGCCACCATGTCTTCGACCAAATCGGCCATCGGGCACCTGCTGGGGGCGGCCGGCGCGGTAGAGGCGATCTTCTGCATTCTGGCGATCCGCGACCAGATCGCGCCGCCGACCATCAACCTGGACAATCCGGCGGTGACGCCGAAGCTGGATCTGGCGCCCAACGCGGCGGTGAAGCGCGAGATCAACATTGCGCTGTCGAACAGCTTTGGCTTTGGCGGCACCAATGCCTCGGTCGTGCTGGGGCGGGTGCAAGGCTGATGTGGCGCTCCATCGCCTCCAATGCGCTGACGCTGTTCATCGTGGTGCTGATCGCGCTGGCGGGGCTGCTGGCCTGGGGGCGGCAGCAATATACCGGGCCGGGGCCATTGGCGCAGGCGATCTGCGTCAAGGTGGATCGCGGTGCCTCGCTGGGCGAGGTGTCGCGCAACCTTGAAGCGCAGGGGGCGGTTTCGGATGCGCGGATCTTCCGCATCGGGGCGGATTATTCGGGGCAGGCGCAGGGGTTGAAGTTCGGCTCGTATCTGGTGCCGGAAACCGCGTCGATGGAAGAGATTCTGGTCATCCTGACGGCGGGCGGTGCCTCGACCTGCGGGCGCGAGGTGAACTATCGCATCGGTGTTGCCCGGGCCGAGGTGATCCTGCGGGAACTGGATGCCGCGACCAGCCAATATGTGGAAGTGGCGAAGTTCGAACCGGGGCCAGAGGCCGTGGTGCCCGAAGCCTATGGCGCGGCGGTTGAGGATGGCGATCTGCGCTGGCGCATCACCCTGGCCGAAGGTGTGACCAGCTGGCAGGTGGTGGATGCGCTGAAGCGGGCCGATTTTCTGGCAGGCGAGGTGGCGCAGGTGCCGTCCGAGGGCAGCCTGGCGCCCGATGCCTATGAGGTGGATCAGGGCGCAGACCGCGCGGCGCTGCTGGCGCTGATGCAGGAAAAGCAAAGCGCAACCCTGGCCGAGCTGTGGGCCGTGCGGGCCGAGGGGCTGCCTTATGACACGCCGCAAGAGGCGCTGATCATGGCCTCTATCGTGGAAAAGGAAACCGGCATCGCGGCGGAACGCAAACAGGTGGCCAGCGTCTTCATCAACCGGCTGAATCAGGGAATGCGGCTGCAGACCGACCCGACGGTGATCTATGGCATCACCCAGGGCGAGGGCGTGCTGGGCCGCGGCCTGCGGCAAAGCGAGCTGCGTCGGGCCACGCCTTACAACACCTATGTCATCGACGGTCTGCCGCCGACGCCCATCGCCAATCCGGGGCGGCTGAGCATCGAGGCGGCGCTGAACCCCGATACCACGGATTTCCTGTATTTCGTGGCGGATGGCACCGGCGGCCATGCCTTTGCCCGCACCCTGACCGAGCATAACGAGAATGTCGCCCGCTGGCGCCAGATCGAGGCGCAGCAGGGCACTTTGGGCCAGACCGGCGTTCAGGGCGAATAAGGAAAGGGGGCCGCGGCCCCCTTTTTCACATCCCGGCCTTCTGCAGCCCGACCATCTGGCGGATATTGGCGGGGGTGGCGCCCTCGGCCCGGTATTTCGCCAGCGCGCGGGCATCATCGCGCTTGGCCAGCCGTTTGCCGCTGTCATCGCGGATCAGGCGATGGTGGTGATACACCGGCTGCGGCAAGCCGAGCAGCCGTTGCAGCAGGATGTGAATCCGCGTGGCCTCGAACAGATCTGCGCCGCGCATCACATGGCTGATGCCCTGCGCCGCATCGTCGATCACCACTGACAGATGGTAGGATGTGCCCATCTCGCGCCGGGCCAGAACGATGTCGCCGATGCCTGTCTGGTATGCCTGTGCAGAGGTGGTGATGGTTCCGGCCAGGTCCGATGCGCTTTCGGTGAAGCAGGTATCGCCGCAGATCTGCAGCGCCGCCGCCATGTTCAGCCGCAACACCGCATCACGCGGGCGGGGGCCGGTGGGGCGATGGCGGCAGGTGCCGGGATAAACCGGGCCATCGGGGCCATGGGCGGGTGATACGCCTTCCTGCGGCGCGCTCAGCGCCTGTTCGATGTCGCGCCGGGTGCAGCTGCAGGGGTACAGCAACCCCCGCGCCCAGAGATCATCCAGCGCCGCCTGATAGGCGGGCATCCTGTCGGATTGCCGCATCACCGGGCTTTCCCAGTTTATGCCCAGCCAGCGCAGATCGTCGTAGATCTGCGCCTCCCATGCCGGGCGGCTGCGCGTCTGGTCAATATCCTCGATCCGCAGCAGAAACCGCCCGCCCGCCGCCTGTGCCATGTCGAATCCCAGCAGCGCGGAAAACGCATGGCCCAGATGCAGTGGCCCGGTGGGCGACGGGGCAAAGCGGGTTACGAGGCCAGCCAAGCGGTGAAAGCCTCTTTCGCGCGGTCGGTATAGGCCTTGTAGCGATCCTTGCGGCCCCGGCGCCCGCCCTTGGCATCAATGGGCGGGAACAGGCCGAAGTTCACGTTCATCGGCTGGAAGGTCTTCGCCTCGGCCCCGCCGGTGATATGGGTGATCAGCGCGGCCATCGCGGTTTCCGGCGGCGGCGGCGGCAGGGTTGCGCCGAGGATCTCTGCCGCGGCCATCCTGCCCGCCAGCAGGCCCATGGCCGCGCTTTCCACATAGCCCTCAACCCCGGTCACCTGACCGGCAAAGCGGATATTCGGCCGCGATTTCAGGCGCATCTGGTTATCCAGCAGCGTCGGCGAATTGATGAAAGTGTTGCGGTGGATGCCGCCCAGCCGGGCAAAGCTGGCATCCTGCAAGCCCGGAATCATCTTGAACACGGCGGTCTGCGCGCCGTATTTCATCTTGGTCTGAAAGCCCACGATATTATAAAGTGTGCCCAGCTTGTTGTCGCGGCGCAGCTGCACCACGGCATAGGCCTTTTCCTGCGGCTTGTGCGCATTGGTCAGCCCCACGGGTTTCATCGGCCCGTGGCGCAGGGTTTCGCGGCCGCGTTCCGCCATCACCTCGATCGGCAGGCAGCCGTCGAAATACCCCGCCGTCTCGCCTTCGTGGAATTCGGTCTTTTCGGCGGCCAGCAGTGCGTCGATGAAAGCCTCGTATTGCGGCTTGTCCATCGGGCAGTTGATATAGGCGGCGCGCTCTTCCTCGGTTTCGCCCTTGTCGTAGCGGCTTTGCAGCCAGGCCACCGACATGTCGATGCTTTCGCCATAGACGATCGGGGCGATGGCATCAAAGAAGGCCAGGCTTTCCGCCCCGGTTTCCGCCTTGATGCTTTCGGCCAGCGCGCCGGAGGTCAACGGGCCGGTGGCCACGATCCAATGCCCGTCGCGCGGCAGTTCGGTGATTTCACCATATTCCACCGAAATCAGCGGATGGGCCAGCAGGTGCGCCGTCACCGCCTCGGCAAAGGGATCGCGGTCCACCGCCAGCGCGCCGCCGGCGGGCAGGCGATGGGCGCGGGCGGTCTGCATGATGATGCCATTGGCCGCGCCCATCTCCCAATGCAGCAGGCCCACGGCATTGCGTTCGTCATCATCCGAGCGGAAGGAGTTCGAACAGACCATTTCGGCAAGGCTGCCCGTCCTGTGGGCAAAGGTGCCGACCTGGGGCCGCATTTCATGCAGCACCACCGGCACGCCCATATTGGCCGCCTGCCTCGCCGCTTCCGATCCGGCCATTCCGCCGCCGATGATGTGTAATGTCTTGTGCATGGGCCAGCAGATAGACCCAAGCGCCCCTCAGATCAAGGCGATGCGTTCCCGCTGTGCCGGATCGGGGTATGGCCTATACAGCCCCACCTCGACGCTGGCGATCATCTGGTGCATCTGGTCATAGCGTCGGGCGGACTGTTCATCGGCGGTGGCCAGCGCCGAAAACGCCCGATCCAGCGCCGCCATATCGGGCAGTTCGATTTCCAGCAGGAAATCGCTATGCGCGCCCGAGGCCAGCCCGAACTTGCGCCGCAGCAGCCGCCAGCCCGAAACCAGACCGGCCGCCTGTAGATAGGCCATCCAGCCCTCTACCGCCGCAGCAAAGGCCAGCGCCCGGGCTTCGGATTTCAGTTCCAAAAGACAGTGATACAGGTTCATGCCGCCCTCCATTCGGAAGGCCATCACAGCATGGCGCGCTTGCCAAAAGGTAAAGGCCGGGGCGTGAACCCCGGCCTTTTCATCTGTTGCGGCAGGTTTTACTCGTCTTCGCCGGTTTCGGCCACACGGGCCACCGAAACCACCTCTTCATCGCCGCCGGTGTTGAACACCTTCACCCCGCCGGCCGAGCGCGAGCGGAAGCTGATCTGCGCCACCGGCACCCGGATGGATTGCCCGGTCGAGGTGGCCAGCATGATCTGATCGCTGGTTTCCACCGGGAAAGAGGCCACCAGCTGCCCGCCGCGCATGGTTTTTTCAAACGCGGTCACGCCGATGCCGCCACGCCCGCGCACCGGGTAATCATGGCTGGAGGACAGCTTGCCCAGGCCCTTGGCGGTGACCGTCAGGATCAGATCCTCGGCCGCCGACATTTCGGCATAGCGTTCCAGCGACAGGGCGCCCGCCTCGGCGGTCTCCTCCTCGTCGGTTTCCACCTCTTCCTCGGTCGCGCCCATCGCGGCACGGCGCATCTTCAGATAGGCCACACGTTCTGCAGGATCGGCCTCGAAATGCCGGATGATCGACATCGACACCACGCGGTCACCCTCGGCCAGCTTCACGCCGCGCACGCCGGTCGAATCGCGGCCCTTGAACACCCGCACTTCGGTGGTGGGGAAGCGGATGGCGCGGCCCATGGCAGTGACCAGCATCACATCGTCATTTTCATCGGCAATACGGGCGTTCACCATGCTGGTGCCTTCGGGCAGCTTCATGGCGATCTTGCCGTTGCGCATCACATTGGTGAAATCTGACAGCGCATTGCGGCGCACATCACCATCCGAGGTGGCAAAGACGATCTGCAGATTGTCCCATTCCACCTCGGCCACATCCACCGGCATGATGGCGGCGATGGAAACGCCGGGCTCGATCGGCAGGATATTGACGATGGCCTTGCCGCGCGCGGTGCGGCCCGCCAGCGGCAGGCGCCAGCATTTCAGTTTGTACACCATGCCATCGGTGGTGAAGAACAGCAGATGCGTATGGGTATTGGCCACGAACAGGGTGGTCACCACGTCATCTTCCTTCGTCGCCATCGACGAAAGACCCTTGCCGCCGCGGTTCTGCGCGCGGAATTCCATCAGCGGGGTGCGCTTGATGTAACCGCCGCTGGTGATCGTTACGACCATGTCCTCGCGTTCGATCAGGTCTTCGTCTTCCATATCGCCCGCCCAGTCGATGATCTCGGTGCGGCGGGGAACGGCGAACAGCTCTTTCACCTCGGTCAGCTCGTCCGAGATGATCGCCATGATCCGGTCGCGCGACGACAGGATGGCGAGGTAATCCTTGATCTTGGCGGCCAGTTCTTCCAGCTCGTCCGTGATCTCTTTCACGCCCATCGCCGTCAGGCGCTGCAGGCGCAGTTCCAGAATGGCGCGGGCCTGCACTTCCGACAGGTTATAGGTGCCATCTTCGTTCATCTTGTGGCTGGGGTCGTCGATCAGCCGGATATAGGGCGCGATGTCATGGGCAGGCCAGCGGCGGGTCATCAGCCGGTTGCGCGCCTCTGCCGGATCGGCAGAGCTGCGGATGGTGGCCACCACCTCGTCCACATTCGACACGGCAACCGCCAGACCGCAAAGCACATGGCTGCGCTCGCGCGCCTTGCGCAGTTCATAGGCCGTGCGCCGCGCCACAACCTCTTCGCGGAAGGTCAGGAAATGGCTGAGGAAATCGCGCAAGGCCAGCTGTTCGGGCCGCCCGCCGTTCAACGCCAGCATGTTGCAGCCGAAGGTGGTTTGCAGCGGCGAGAAGCGGAACAGCTGATTCAGCACCACATCCGGCGTGGCATCGCGTTTCAACTCGATCACCACGCGCACGCCGATCCGGTCGGATTCATCCGCGATGTTGGAGATGCCCTCCACCCGCTTGTCGCGCACCAGCTCGGCGATCTTTTCGATCATCGTGGCCTTGTTCACCTGATACGGGATTTCGTCGCAGATGATGGCCCAGCGATCCTTGCGCACCTCTTCGATCCGGGTCTTGGCCCGGATGACGACAGAGCCGCGACCATCCAGATAGGCCTTGCGGATGCCCGAACGGCCCAGAATCTGGCCGCCAGTCGGGAAATCGGGGCCCTGAATGATCTCCATCAACCGTTCGGTCGACACATCGGGGTTGTCGATCATGGCGAGGCAGCCGTCGATCACCTCGCCCAGGTTGTGCGGCGGGATATTGGTCGCCATGCCGACGGCGATGCCGCCCGCGCCATTGACCAGCATGTTCGGAAAACGGGCCGGCAGAACCGTAGGCTCCCGGTCCTTGCCATCGTAGTTGTCCTGAAAATCGACGGTATCCTTGTCGATATCGGCCAGAAGGAAGGCGGCGGGCTTGTCCATCCGCACTTCGGTATAGCGCATGGCGGCGGCGTTATCGCCGTCCATCGAGCCAAAATTGCCCTGACCATCCAACAGCTTCAGCGACATGCTGAAGGGCTGCGCCATCCGCACCAGCGCGTCATAGATCGCGCCATCGCCATGCGGGTGATACTTACCCATCACATCGCCCACCGGCCGCGCCGATTTGCGATAAGATTTGTCATGCGTGTTGCCGGTTTCGTTCATCGCGTAAAGAATACGCCGATGCACAGGTTTCAGGCCGTCGCGCAGATCGGGGATGGCACGGCTGACGATCACGCTCATCGCATAATCGAGATAGGCCGTGCGCATTTCCTTTTCGATGGAAACCTGCGGGCCGCTATAGGCGCTGCGCGGGGGTTCTTCCATGTTTTCAGTATCTTCCGGCTGGTCGGACACGCGGGGCCGCCTTCTTCTTGCGTGGGGGACAGGCCCCCAAGATTTAGTTGGCCAGACTATAGACCATCGCGGATATGGGGTGCAACCGGCGATCTGCGCCCCTGTTGGCAGCCGGGATCACCTGGTGACAACATATTGTTATCATTGACAGATTTATTGGCTTTGGCAGCATGGAACGACAAGAAGAAACTTCGGAGGTCATCATGGAGCACAGCGACACCCGGCTCATGCTGAAAGGCTATGGGCTCACCACGGCGGAGTTCTTTTACCGGATTCCCGATTATCGCAATGTTCTCAACAGCTTCATCTGGCAGGACTATGATCTGGCGCCAGATTATCCCCGCCTGTTCAAGTTCATCGAATTCTGGCAGGGCAAGATTGACGGCCCGCTTCATTCGGTGCGCTTCACCCATCGCAAGCTGATCGGCCCCGGCGAATGGCGTCATGTGACAGGAGAATGGCCGCTGCATTAGCGGCAAGCGGGCCGGGCAGATCTCGTATCTGAAATCTGCCCGGCGCGTGGTTCACACCGCCGATTCTGCCCCGGCGCGCAGGATCATGCCAAACAGATCACGCGGGTCATCCGGGTCCGCGATCATGTCAAGATCCTGATGGAAGTCATTGTTTTTCAACCGGGAATGAACATAGCGCAGCGCGCTGAAATCCTCGATGGCAAAGCCCACGCTGTCAAACAGGGTGATCTGGCGGCCATCCGTGCGGCCCTGCGCCGCGCCGGTGATGACCTGCCACAGTTCTGTCACCGGATGATCGTCGGGCAGCTGCTGAATCTCGCCCTCGATCCGGGTCTGCGGCGGATATTCCACGAAGATGCCTGACCGCAGCAGGATGTCGCGGTGCAATTCGGTCTTGCCCGGGCAATCGCCGCCCACCGCGTTGATATGCACACCCGCGCCGACCATGTTATCGGTCAGGATAGTGGCCAGCTGCTTGTCGGCCGTGCAGGTGGTGATGATCTGCGCGCCTTCAATCGCCGCCTCGGGGCTGTTGCAAGGCACCAGATGCAGCCCCCGATCCGCCAGATTGCGCGCGCATTTTGTGGTGGCCGCCGGGTCGATATCGTAAAGCCGCAGCTCCGTGATGCCGCAGATCGCCTTGAAGGCCAGCGCCTGAAATTCCGCCTGCGCGCCATTGCCAATCATCGCCATGGTGGTGGCCCCCTTGGGCGCCAGCCATTTGGCCGCCATCGCGCTGGTGGCCGCCGTGCGCAGGGCGGTCAGGATCGTCATCTCGCTCAGCATCAGCGGATAGCCTGTGGCCACATCGGCCAAAAGCCCAAATGCTGTAACGGTTTGCAGACCTTTCTTCATGTTGGACGGATGCCCGTTCACATATTTGAACCCATAGGTTTCGCCATCCGATGTGGGCATCAGTTCGATCACCCCCACATCGGAATGGCTGGCCACGCGCGGCGTCTTGTCAAACAGCGGCCAGCGGCGGAAATCGGCTTCGATCTCGGCCGCAAGATCGGCCATCATCTGTTCGATCCCGATGTGAAGAACAAGCCGCATCATATTGTCAACGCTGACAAAAGGGACAAGCGCATGGCGCGAGGGCAGGGACATGGGGCAAACCTCAGGTAAAGCTGCGGGTGGGCCGGTCAAAGACCTTCTTGCCCATCAGAGAGGCGACAAGATCGACCATCAGCCGCGCCGTGCGGCCACGATCATCCAGAAACGGGTTCAGCTCCACCAGATCCAGGCTGCTGACCAGCCCGCTTTCATGCAGCAGCTCCATCACCAGATGCGCCTCGCGGAAGGTGGTGCCGCCGGGCACGGTGGTGCCCACCGCCGGTGCGATCGACGGGTCGAGGAAATCCACATCCAGGCTGACATGCAGCAGCCCGTTGGCCGCCTGCACCTGTTCCAGAAACTCGCGCAGCGGCGCCACGATGCCGCGCTCGTCCAGCACCCGCATGTCGTTGATCGCGATGTCATGGCGCAGCAGCGCCGCATGTTCGGCCGGATCGACCGAGCGGATCCCGTAAAGGCAGATCCGATCCGCCGGAACCGGCGCCGGGAAGGGCGGGAAGGCGNNAGGCCACCGGCGTGCCATGCAGATTGCCGCTGGTCGTCGTCAGCGGCGTGTGGAAATCGCTATGTGCATCCAGCCACAGCAGGAACAGCGGCCGCCCCGCCGCCGCCGCATGGGCCGCCGCCCCGGATACCGACCCCAGCGCCAGCGAATGATCGCCGCCCAGCACGATGGGCATCGCCCCCTTCGCCAGCGCCGCCTGCACCTGCGCGGCCAGAACCTCGGTCCAGCCCAGCGTCTCGGCCAGCTGATCCACCGCCGGATTGGCGCAGACCGGCGATTTCAGCGGCGGCAGCTGCGCATCGCCCCAATCGGCCACGCCATGGCCCAGATCGGCAATCGCCCGCGTCAGGCCCGCCACGCGATAGGCGGCAGGCCCCATCAGACAGCCGGGGCGGCGCTGGCCGGAATCGACGGGGGCCCCGATAAGGATCGTGTCGGTCATCTGCATCTCCTGTTCTGGCCAAGATGTTTTCATCTTGCGGCATGTTCCACCGGCATTATGATCGGAATGTAACATCATTCGCGCAAACTGATAATGAAGGCCACCGGAATGGATGATCTGGATCAGCGGCTGATCGCCGAATTGCGCCGCGATGGCCGCGCCTCGCTGTCGGATCTGGCAGAACGGCTCGCGCTCAGCCGCGCCACCATCCGCGCCCGGATGGAACGGCTTGTGGCGCGGGGCGAGATTGCAGGCTTCACCGTGGTCACCCGCGCCGATGTGACGGCGGCGCCGGTGCGCGGGCTGATGATGATCGGGATCGAAGGGCGCGGCGGTGAAAAGATCATGGCACGGCTGGCGGGCCTGCCTGCGGTGATGGCCGTCCATTCCACCAATGGCAAATGGGATCTGATCGTGGAACTGTCCACCCAGACCCTGCTGGAACTGGATGATGTGATCCACCGCATCCGCAATATCGAAGGCGTGATGACCTCGGAAACCAATCTGCTGCTCTCCACCCGCAAGGCAGGCCGCCGCTGACCCCTTTATCTTGGCGCAAATATCCTCGGGGGGCGGCCCCGCAGGGGCCGATGGGGGGTAGACAGCCCCCCGGCCACGCCAGCCCCCCCCACACGCCTGCCATCCCCACAGGCCTGTCACCAAAGTCGCCGCTCACGGTTGCGACAAGGCGGCGCAGCCCCATGGCGGCAGCCCCGGCTTTGGCCTAAGATGGGCACAGAACAGGGAGATGCGGATGATCGTCGAATTGGGGCATTTCGCGCTGGTGCTGGCGCTGGCGGTGGCCGTGGTGCAATCCACCCTGCCGCTGGTCGGCGCGCAGAAACGCTGGGGCGGCTGGATGGCGGTGGCCGAACCGGCGGCCATGGTGCAACTGCTGCTGGTGGCGGTGGCCTTTGGCGCGCTGACCTGGGCCTTTGTCACATCCGATTTTTCGCTGCGTCTTGTGGTGCTGAACAGCCATACCGACAAGCCGATGCTGTACAAGATTTCCGGCGTCTGGGGCAATCACGAAGGCTCGCTGCTGCTCTGGGTGCTGATCCTCGCGCTGTTCGGGGCCAGTGCGGCGATCTTTGGCGGCAATCTGCCCGCCACCTTGCGGGCGCGGGTGCTGGCGGTGCAGGGCATGATCGGCGTGGCCTTCCTGTCGTTTCTGCTGTTCACCTCCAATCCCTTCCTGCGGCTGGCGCAGCCGCCGCTGAACGGCGAAGACCTGAACCCGCTGCTGCAGGATCCGGGGCTCGCCTTCCATCCGCCCTTCCTCTACCTCGGCTATGTCGGCCTCAGCATGGCCTTCAGCTTTGCCGTCGCCGCGCTGATCGAAGGCCGGGTGGATGCCGCCTGGGGCCGCTGGGTGCGCCCCTGGACGCTGGCCGCCTGGATCTTTCTGACCATCGGCATCGCGCTGGGGTCGTGGTGGGCCTATTACGAACTCGGCTGGGGCGGGTTCTGGTTCTGGGATCCGGTGGAAAACGCCAGCTTCATGCCCTGGCTGATCGGCGCCGCGCTGCTGCATTCCGCCATCGTGGTGGAAAAGCGCGAAAGCCTGAAGGCCTGGACGATCCTTCTGGCGATCCTCGCCTTCGGCTTCTCGCTGATCGGCACCTTCATCGTGCGGTCGGGCGTCATCACCTCGGTGCATTCCTTCGCCAATGATCCCGAACGCGGCGTGTTCATCCTGATGATCCTCGCGGTCTTCATGGGCGGCGCGCTGACGCTGTTTGCCGCCCGCGCCGGCACGATGGAGGCGAAGGGCGTCTTCTCCATGGTCAGCCGCGAAAGCGCGCTGGTGGCCAATAACCTGCTGCTCAGCGTTGCCTGTTTCGTGGTCTTCATCGGGACGATCTGGCCGCTGGTCGCCGAACTGCTGTGGGACCGCAAGCTGAGCGTGGGGGCGCCGTTCTTCGATGCCGCCTTCTCGCCCTTCATGGTGGCGCTGGCCGCCCTGCTGCCGATCGGCGCCATGATGCCGTGGAAACGCGCGCAGGTCGGCCGCGCGATGCAGCCGCTCTGGGGCGTGCTGCTGCTGTCGCTGGCCCTGGGCGCGCTGGTCTGGGCCATGCAGACCGGGCGCTCCGCTCTGGGGCCGGTGGGGGTGATCCTCGGGGCCTGGGTGATCTTCGGCGCTGCCGCCGATCTGTGGCAGCGCACCGGGCGCGGGGCGCTGGCCGCGAAACTGGGCCGCTTCACCCGCCTGCCGCGCGCCGATTGGGGCAAGGCCACCGCCCATGCCGGGCTCGGCGTCACCATCATCGGCGTGGCCGCGATGAATGCCTGGGCGACCGAGGATATCCGCGTGGTGCAGGTCGGGGAAAGCTTCCCGCTGCAGGGCTACGAGGTCACGCTGGTCTCGGTCAATCAGGTTCAGGGCCCGAACTTCATCTCGACCACCGCCGAAATGGCGCTGTCGCGCAACGGCACGCAGATTGCCCTGCTGCAACCCGAAAAGCGCGTCTATCCGGTGCAGGCCATGCCCACCACCGAAGCCGCCATTGATTACGGTTTCCTGCGCGACATCTATCTGGTGATCGGTGATCCGCAGGAAAACGGCGGCTGGGCCGTGCGCGCCTACTGGAAGCCGCTGGCCAACTGGCTGTGGATCGGATCAGGCCTGATGGCGCTTGGCGGTCTGCTGTCGCTGACAGACCGGCGCTATCGCGTGGCGGCCGGTGCCCGGCGCGGCGCCGCCGCCGTCCCGGCGGAGTGAAAAGATGCGCCTGATCCTCTCCCTTTCCCTCTGCCTCGCCCTGCTGGCCGCCCCCGCCGTTGCCGTGCAACCGGACGAGGTTCTGTCGGATGCGGGCCTCGAAGCCCGCGCCCGGCTCATCTCGCGCGATCTGCGCTGCCCGGTCTGCCAGTCGGAAAACATCGACGATTCCAACGCCGATATCAGCCGCGACCTGCGGCTTCTGGTGCGTGAACGCCTGGTGGCGGGCGATACCGACGCCCAGGTGATCGACTATGTGGTGGATCGCTACGGCGAATATGTGCTGTTCAACCCGCGCGCCCGTGGCTCCAACCTCGCGCTCTGGCTGGCGGGGCCTGCCATGCTGCTGGTGGGCGGCGGGCTGGCCTTCGGCTATCTGCGCCGCCGCAAGGCCGAAGTGACGGCGGCTGGCCTGACTCAGGAAGAAGAGACGCGGCTGCGCGAAATCCTGAAACAGTGACGTGCCGTTTCTCTTTCCCACCATGCCGCGCCGCCGCAGGATGGCCCCGGCAAATGGGAGAGAGACATGACAGACCAACCGATCCTTCTGGCGGAATCCGGGGGTATCGCCACCATCACCCTGAACCGGCCCGCCGTGATGAACGCCCTGTCGTCGCAGCTGCGCGCCGATATGCTGGCGGCGATCCGGCAGGCCGAAACCCGCAACCGGGTGATCGTCTTCACCGGCGCAGGCCGCGCCTTCTGTTCAGGCCAGGATCTGGCCGATGCCCAGCGGCTTGGCACCGATGTGCCGTTCGAGCAGATCCTGAACGATGAATATGTGCCGCTGCTGCGCGCGATCTACGATTGCCCGCTGCCCACGATTGCCGCCGTCAATGGCGTGGCGGCCGGGGCGGGCGCCAATCTGGCTCTGGCCGCCGATGTGGTGATCGCCACCGAAAGCGCCAGCTTCGTGCAGGCCTTCACCAAGATCGGCCTGATCCCCGATGCCGGGGGCACCTGGTGGCTGCCGCGCCAGATCGGCGCCGCCCGCGCCATGGGTGCCTGCCTCTTTGCCGACAAGATCACCGCGCGGCAGGCCGAAAGCTGGGGCATGATCTACGAGGCCGTGGCGGATGCGGCATTTGCCGCCCGCGTGGCCGAACGCGCCCAGCATCTGGCCCAGGGGCCGACCGGCGCCTATCGCGCCGTCAAACAGGCGATCCGCAGCAGCTTTGCCCATGATCTCGATGCCCAGCTGGCGCTGGAGGCGCAACTGCAGGGCGCAGCCGGAACATCCGCCGATTTCCGCGAAGGCGTCGCCGCCTTTCTGGAAAAACGCAGCCCCCGCTTTACCGGCGCCTGAAGCGCCAAGAGTTTTCCAGACAAACTCTTGCAAATGCCTTGCAAGGAATTTGGCGCCCCGATCCGGCCGGGGCGCCAGCAGATCAGATCCCGCGCGACAGCGCCGCCACCCCGGTCCGCGCCACTTCGCGCAGGCCCAGCGGCCGCATCAGATCAGCGAAAGCGTCGATCTTTTCCGGCGTGCCGGTCATTTCGAAGACAAAGCTCTCCAGCGTGCTGTCTACCACATTGGCGCGGAAGATCTCGGCCAGCCGCAAAGCCTCGATCCGGTGATCGCCCTTGCCTGCCACCTTGATCAGCGCCAGCTCGCGCTGCACCGCCGGGCCTTCCACCGTCAGGTCATGCACCTCATGCACCGGCACGATCCGGGCCAGCTGTGCCTTGATCTGCTCGATCACCTGCGGCGTGCCGCGCGTGACGATGGTGATCCGGCTCCGGTGGCCTTCATGATCGACCTCGGCCACGGTCAGGCTGTCGATGTTGTAGCCGCGGCCGGAAAACAGCCCGATCACCCGGGCCAGCACACCGCTTTCGTTATCCACCAGCACGGCCAGCGTGTGGCTTTCGATCACCTCGGCATAGGGATCACGCAGGTCATAGGCGGAATGGCTCGTGGAGCCCTTCTTGATGTTGAGCGCCGACATCGGGCTGCTCCTTTATCTTGGCAAAAATATCCTCGGGGGGTGCTGNNGCGACATCTCACACCAGCACCGCGCCGCCGGCCTTGATCACGCCCTGCGTATCTGCATCGCCCAGCAGCATCTCGTTATGCGGCTTGCCGCTCGGGATCATCGGGAAGCAGTTCTCGTGCTTCTCCACCAGACAGTCAAAGATCACCGGCCCGTCATAGCGGATCATCTCCAGGATCGCGTCATCCAGATCCCGGGGATCGCTGCATCTGATGCCCTTGCAGCCAAAGGCCTCGGCCAGCTTCACGAAATCGGGAAGGCTTTCCGACCACGAATGGCTGTAGCGCTCGCCGTGCAGCAGTTCCTGCCACTGGCGCACCATGCCCAGCCGCTCGTTGTTCAGGATGAACTGCTTGACCGGCGCGCGGAACTGCATGGCCGTGCCCATTTCCTGCATGTTCATCAACCAGCTGGCCTCGCCCGCCACGTTGATGACCAGCGCTTCGGGATGCGCCACCTGCACGCCGATGGAGGCCGGCAGGCCATAGCCCATGGTCCCCAGACCGCCGCTGGTCATCCAGCGGTTCGGTGCTTCAAACCCCAGGAACTGCGCCGCCCACATTTGGTGCTGGCCCACTTCGGTGGTGACATAGCGATCCATCCCCTTGGTCAGCGCTTCCAGACGCTGCAGGGCATATTGCGGTTTGATGGTCTTTTCGCTGTTCTTGTAATCCAGGCAGTTGACGGCCTGCCATTCCTTGATCTGCGCCCACCATTTGCCCAGACCCTCCTTGTTCACCTTGCGCCCGCGCGATTTCCAGATGCGCAGCAGGTCTTCCAGCACATGGCCCACATCGCCCACGATCGGCACATCCACCCGGATCACCTTGTTGATCGACGAGGGGTCGATATCGATATGCGCCTTCTGCGAATGGGGGCTGAAATCCTTCACCCGGCCGGTGATCCGGTCATCGAACCGCGCACCGATGTTGATCATCAGATCGCAGCCGTGCATGGCCAGATTGGCTTCATACAGCCCGTGCATCCCCAGCATCCCCAGCCAGGCCTTGCCGCTGGCCGGATAGGCGCCCAGACCCATCAGGGTCGAGGTGATGGGAAAGCCCGTGGCCTCCACCAGCTCGCGCAGCAGCTGGCTGGCGCCGGGGCCAGAGTTGATGACGCCGCCGCCGGTATAGAACACCGGGCGTTCGGCTTTCTCGATCATCTCCACCAGACGGGTGATCTGGTCGATATCGCCTTTCACCTTGGGCTGGTAATGGCCGGTGCGGGCCTTTTCCTTCGGCGTATAGGTCGAGGGGGCGAATTGCACATCCTTCGGAATATCCACCAGCACTGGGCCGGGGCGGCCGCTGGTGGCCACATGGAAGGCCTCGTGGATGGTGGCGGCCAGCTTTTCGGTATCCTTCACCAGCCAGTTCATCTTGGTGCAGGGGCGGGTGATGCCCACGGTATCGGCTTCCTGAAACCCGTCGGTGCCGATCATGAAGGTCGGCACCTGGCCCGACAGCACCACGATCGGGATGCTGTCCAGCAGCGCATCGGTCAGACCGGTCACCGCATTGGTGGCCCCGGGGCCCGAGGTCACCAGCGCCACGCCGGGCTTGCCGGTGGACCGGGCATAGCCTTCGGCCATGTGGATGGCGCCCTGTTCATGGCGGACCAGAACATGCCGGATGTCGTTTTGCTGAAAGATCGCGTCATAGATCGGAAGCACCGCGCCGCCGGGATAGCCGAAGATAACCTCGACCCCCTGATCCTTCAGCGCTTTCACGATCATCTCTGCGCCTGTCATGGCACCCGAATTCGCCCTGGTCATCTCTTCCGTCCTCTCGCCGCCGCGCTGCGGCCGGTTTCGCGCAACAAAAAGCCCCCGAGGTTTCTTTCGGGGGCGCATGGGAACCAATATGGTCAACCGTTACCGGCCCATGCGCCATCTTCCTACAATGACAAGAAGCTTGCGCATCTCACCGACCCCTGGGGCTTGCCTCGAATGGGCCGGACATTAGGAGGGCGGGCAGGGGCCGTCAATGGCTAAAATCTGCAAATAATGTCGCATGGGGCCAGAAAGTTGAACTATTATTACAAGTCTGCGTCATCAGGCGTAATTATCGCAATTATTTCGGCCAGACCGTCACGTCGAATCATCCGGCGCGGCCTTTGGCGCGATCAGATCCCAGCGATTGCCGAAAGGATCGCGCCAGACGGCGACAGTGCCATAGGGTTCGGATCGCGGCATTCCCTCGAACACCGCACCGGCCGCCAGCAGGGCCGCCTGATCGCGGGCGAAATCATCGGTCTGCAGAAACAGCCAGACCCGGCCCGCCCCCTGCCTGCCGATGGCGGCGCGCTGCTCCGGGCCATCGGCCCGCGCGATCACCAGACGGCAGCCGCCGCCGGGCGGGGCAAGGGTGATCCAGCGCTTGCGCCCCTGATCCACATCCTCGACCAGGGTAAAGCCCAGCCGGTCGACATAGAATTCCAGCGCCGGTTCATAATCGGGAACGATCAGGGAAACCGCGGCCAGCCGCATCATTCATGCGTCGGGCGCGCCTCGGGCAGGGCGATGCGCGCCACCTGTTCGGCAATCGGATCCACCGACAGCGGATGCAGCTCTGCCCGGTGATCGGCCGGATCACCGATCGGCTGCCATTCGCCGCCCTTGTAGATTTCCAGCGCGGCAAAATTGGCCTTGTAGCCCATCTTGCGGCTGCCCGGCACCCAGTAGCCCAGATAGACATAGGGCAGCCCGGCCTCCCGCGCGATGGCCACATGATCCAGGATCAGATAGGTGCCGATGCTGCGGTCGGCCATATCGGGTTCGTAAAAGCTGTAGACCATCGAAAGCCCGTCATCGAACACATCGGTCAGGCAAACGGCGGTCAGCTCCGCCCGGCCGGAACCGGGGCGGTGATATTCGATCACCCGCGACCGGATCGGGGTTTCCTCGATCATCGCGGCAAATTCGAAAATATCCATATCGGCCATGCCACCATCGGCATGGCGCCGGTCCAGATAGCGGCGGAACAGCGCATATTGATCTTCGGTGGCCCAGGGGCTTGTGGCATTGCGGCGCAGATCGGCGTTGTGCTTCAACACCTTGCGCTGCGTGCGCCCCGGTTCGAAATCCGCCACCCGGATGCGCGCCGAAAGACAGGCCGAACATTCAGCGCAAGAGGGGCGGTACAGCACATTCTGGCTGCGCCGAAACCCCTGTTTCGACAGCGTGTCGTTCAACCTTTGCGCATGATCGCCCTGCAATGCCGTGAACAGCTTCCGTTCCAGCCGCCCCTCCAGATAGGGGCAGGCCTGCGGGGCGGTTACATAGAACTGCGGCGCGATGGGAAGCGTGTGGCGCATGATCCGCAAATGGCTGGGAGATTTGACCGTGATGCGCCAGACGTTAGCAAGCAGGGCGCCTGTCGCCAAGCGCCCTGTTGCGAAAATTTCATCTGCCAGCCATCAGGGGCGGGTTATCGCGGATCTGTGGACCCCGGATCACGACCGGATCAAGACCGCGCCCGGTTGATCGCCACAGTGCCCAGCACATGATCCGTCAGACCCTGCCCGCGTGACGAGGTGAACATCAGGATCACCGAAACCACCTGCACCAGCAGCGTGCCGATCGACAGGGTGTACCCCAGCGTATGCAGAAAGGCGGTGGCGAAATCGAACCGCTCGCCNNCCGCATCCCCGGCGTGGCCGATCCCCCGGCCAGCGTCAGCACCCGATAGGTGAAACTGACGAACAGATACAGGAACGGCAGAAAGAACAGCGCGGTAAAGGCGGTAAAGGGCACGATCACCGCCGTGATGATGGCGATCAGGATCGTGTCCACCACCCAGGCCAGGCCGCGCTTCAGGGGCACACCCTCGTAAAACTCGGCATGGCGTTCGGGGTCGGGAAGGCGCGGATCGGAAAGGGCGAACATCTGGTCCTGTCTGTGAATGGGGGCCAAAGGGCGGCAAAGGGGGAAGGGGACGCGGCATACCCCCTGTCAGATGGGCAGGCCGGGCGCCGGGGTCAAGCCGGGCGGCGCGCCCCGGCACCGGGTGCCGGGGGCCTTGGGTGCGGGCTTATTCAGCCTGCGCCGGGGTCGCGGCCTTGTGGGCGCGTTCATCCATGAAGCGGTCGAATTCCTGCTTGTCCTTGGCTTCGCGCAGGCGCTGCAGGAAGGATTCAAAGGCCTCCTGTTCGGTTTCCAGGCGCTTCAGCGTTTCGTTCTTGTAGGAATCGAAGGCGCTGTTGCCCGAGGAACGGAAGGCGGCGTGCTGATGACGGCTGCGGCAGAACATGGCGGTCTCCGTATTGGCATAGGTGGATTTCTTGAACTTGCCCGTGATGAGCATGAAGGCCAGCATCACAAGGCCCAAAGGCCCGGCAATGATGAAGCCCAGCACCATCAGAACGATCCAGGCCCCGCGTCCGCGGGCATCAAGCCAGGCTTCGGCCCGGCGGAGGGGGGTAGTGATGCCGCTGAAAGAGGCGGCGGGCGAGGCGGTGTGCATCGGCGGTCTCCCGGTTGAATGAATGTGAATGTCTTTCACATGAGCCAAGATGCGCATGACCCCGGCTGCAATCAAGAGGGTATGTAAAAAGAATTCACATTTTTCGCCGGTGGATCTGCCAAAGGATTTTCAGACGACGCTTTGCCCGGATCGGTGCAGCCAGAGCCGCCGCCATCAGTGTCGCACGGCCCCCGACAGCGTATTCAGGATCACGACACCCGCAATGATCAACCCCAGCCCCAGCAACGCCCAGCTGTCCAGCGGCTGGCGAAACACGGCCCAGCCCAGGGCCGCGATCAGCACGATGCCCATCCCGCTCCACACCGCATAGACGATGCCCACCGGCAGCACTTTCACCGTGATCGACAGCAGATAGAAGGCCAGACCATACCACAGCGCCATCCCCGCCGTGGGCAGTGGCCGGGTGAATTGCTGCGACGCCGCCAGAAGCGAGGTGCCCGCCACCTCCAGCATGATCGCAAGGCCCAGCAGGGCATAGGTGAGGGTCAGGGTCATGGGGGGCCTCTGATGGTTTGGGGGGCAGTTCGGTGTCGGGACAGATGCGGGACGCGGGCGGGACAGAAGCACTACGGGGGGCGGGCGGCAGATCAGCCCACCGGCCGGGTCAGGGCGATCAGCCTTGCCTGCAGTTCGGCAGGCGCGCTGCGGGTCTCGCCCTCCATCTGCTGCAGGGTCGCCAGCCAGAACCCATCGGCGGCCAGCCGCACGATTTCCAGCCCGGGCGCGGCATCCGTGGCCGCATGGCGCGCCAGCCGCCCGGCCATCCAGCCCGACCAGATCGCCGCCAGCCCCGGATCGGTGATCGCCGAAAGCGACAGCGACGACCAGGGCGAGGCCTCGCCCTGCGGGGCGAAGGTGCAGGTCACATAGGCGCGGGTAAACGTGCCATGCCCGCCGATGTCAGCGGCCAGCGCCGCCTCGACCTCGGCATCAATGCGCCGCATCAGATCATCGCAGACAGCGGTGACAAGCCCTTGTTTTGACCCGAAATGATGGAACAATGCGCCCTTGGTCACCCCTGCTGCGGCGCAGACCTCGGGCAGGGAAATGGCCGCCAGCCCACCATCCAGCGCCAGCCGGGCCGCAGCCTCCAGCAGGGCGCGGCGGGTCTGGTCTGGCGTCTTGGGGCGGCGGTGTGCATCGGACATGGCAGAAAGATACCCTTTGGTATCTTTCTGGTCAAGCGGTGAAATCCGCCAGCCGCGCCCCGGTGATGCGCAGAAGATCGGCGGGGGCGATCGGAAAGATATGCCGCGGCGTGCCGGCCGCGCCCCAGACCTGCGGGAAATCCAGAAGCCTCGGGTCGAAGAATTCGGGGCAGGGCGTCAGATGGCCCAGCGGGCTGACCCCGCCAATGGCGAAACCCGTCACCTCCCGCACCTGCCGCGCCTCGGCCCGTTCCAGAATTTCTCCTGCCAGAACAGAGGCTTTCGCCAGATCCACCTGATTTCCGCCCGCCGTCAGGAACAGATACAACCGCCCGCTGTCTGCACCTGCGAACAGGATGGATTTCACGATCTGATCCAGCCCGCAGCCCGCCGCATCAGCGGCCTGTTGCGCTGTGCGGGTTTCGGCAGCCATTTCCAGCGGCACGCAATCCAGACCTGCGGCCTGCAGCGCAGAGGTGACACGGGCAAGGCTTTTCGACATGGGCATGTTCCGGCTGTTTCGCCCGCAGCCTAACCAAGCGAAAGGCAAAACAAAAGCAGGGGGCGCTCGCGCCCCCTCTGGCCCTCGCGGGCCATTCACCCCCTGAGGATATTTGAACAACGGGAAGGGGTTGGATTGGCGCGGCCTTCCTTCCGCTTCCCGTTGTTCAAATATCCTCGGGGGNNGGGGGCAGACAGCCCCCCGCCCGCGATGGACAGGACGCGCCGCGCGGCCGGGGTGGTTGACGGGCCAGCGGGCCAGCGCCATGGTCAGCCTATGAAATACGCCGCTTTCCCCGCCCGCCTGACCCGTTGCCCGATTGCCTTCGACGCCGCTGCCGGTGCCGATGCTGCGCAGGCTTTCGCCGATCTTGCCCCCGAGCTGCGCGCGCTTCTGGCGGGGACGGCCGGTTGTTCGCCCTATCTCAAGGGGTTGATGGAACGCGAGGCCGGCTGGCTGCGCGCCGCCCTGACCGCCGCGCCTGAAACCGTGCTGGCCGCCGAATTGCAGGCGCTGGATGCGGTGGCGCTGGACGGGCTGGCATCGGCATTGCGGCAGGCCAAGCGGCGCGTGGCGCTGCTGACGGCGCTGACCGATCTGGGCGGCGTCTGGCCGCTGGAGGCGNNGCCGCCGGGGCAAGCTGCCCGGACAGCGCCCCGAAGATGCCGAAACCGCAGGCGGCATGGTGGCGCTGGCCATGGGCAAGGGCGGCGCCTTCGAGCTGAATTATTCCTCGGACATCGACCTGATCTGCCTGTTCGATCAGGAGCGCTATGGCTCCGACTGGCAGGAGGCGCGGGCCGCCTTCATCCGTGTCACCCGCAAGATGGCGGCGATCCTGTCGGATATCACCGCCGAGGGTC
>DOMY01000013.1:240-6476 GCA_003509785.1 Gemmobacter sp. | reverse complement strand
ATAGTACTTCTGCAAATCCTCCATACGCAGCACAACCTCGCCCACCGGGGTTTTTGCGTGGCGTTTCATGGCCTTGGGCGGGGTATTCCAGTCGATCTCTTCAAAGCGCAGACAGCGGCTGTCATGGCGGTCACGTCCGATGACCGGGCGCATGGCGATTTCGGCCGCATCGCACCGCCCTTGCACGAAGTGATCGCAGCGCGGGCCGAAATTGCATCCCGGCGGGCGTTCATGCGGCAGAGGAAAGTTGCCCGGGATGGCAACCAGCGGGCTGGCGTTCTTGTCAGCCCCCGGCAGCGGGATCGAGCGGAACAGCGCTTGAGTATAGGGGTGGCGCATATGGTCGAACACCTCGGCCACGGCGCCGGTTTCCACTGCCTCGCCAGAATACATCACGGTGATGCGGTCGCAGACCTCCAGCACCAGGCCAAGGTTATGGCTGATGAACAGCATCGACGTGCCGTATTTCTCGCCCAGATCGCGCACCAGATCGACGATGCCTGCTTCGACCGTCACATCCAGCGCGGTGGTGGGCTCGTCCAGAATCAGCAGCGCCGGTTTCGACATCAGCGCCATGGCGATGACGATCCGCTGCTGCTGCCCACCTGACAGCTGGTGCGGATAGCTTTTCAAAATGCGGTCCGGGTCGGGCAGGCGCACATCCGCCACGATCTGCCGGGCCAGCGCGAGAGCCTCGGCGCGCCCCATGCGCTGATGGATCATCGGCACTTCGGCCAGCTGGGCACCGATGGTCATCGCCGGGTTCAGCGATGCCATCGGCTCTTGATAGATCATCGCGATTTCCGATCCACGGATCTGGCGCAGCCCGTCTTCGCCCATCGTGGTCAGATCGCGGCCCTTGAAGCGGATCGTCCCGCCCACGATGCGCCCGGTCTTGCCCAGATCGCGCATCACCGCCAGCGCCACGGTGGATTTGCCGCAGCCAGATTCGCCCACCAGCCCCATCGCCTCGCCCGCCATTACCCGGCAGGAGAAATCCATCACCGCCGGAATTTCACGGGTGCGGGTGAAGAAGGAGATCGAGAGATTTTCGATTTCCAGGATGGGCTGATCCGTGGTCCAATTCAATTGAAATACTCCTTCAATTGAAGAATGCCATTAATTCCAAATAAAGCAGCTGACGCGGCTGCGAAGATCGCGCCTTTTGAGTTATTTTTTGCTGCCTTTTGAATAAAGCTTTTTTCCTCTGAACCATCGTCTGACCATTTCCCCAAATACTCTAGATCTCCGGGCGATATGTTTGCACTCCTATACCAGAACCAAGCCGCGAAAAGCGCTGAAACGGTTCCAAGTATATGAAGTAAGGCCTGTAAGTAGTGCATTTTCAATCTTTCAGGCTTTCTTCGCGCAGACCATCGGCCAGCAGGTTGAGGCCGAGGACAAGGCTCATCAGGGCAATGGCGGGTACAACCGCGGGATGCGGGAAGACCGACAGCAGGCGGCGGCCGGCGTTGATTGTCGATCCCCAGTCAGGGCTTTCGGGCGAGACGCCGAGGCCGAAGAAACCCAGCGTGCCCAGAAGGATGGTGGTATAGCCGATGCGCAGGCAGAAATCGACGATCAGCGGGCCGCGCGCATTGGGCAGGATTTCCCACAGCATGATATACCACGGGCCTTCGCCGCGCGTCTGGCCTGCGGCAACGTAATCGCGCGATTTCAGATCCATGGTCAGACCGCGCACGATGCGGAACACGGTCGGCGCATTGACGAAGACCACCGAGACGAAGACGTTCAGCAGGTTTGGCTCCATCGCCCAGATGCCGGTCGGATCGGCATTGAAGGCGAGGCCCGCATAGACCCAGAGGCCAAGCGCCAGGGTGATGCCGATATAGATGTTCCGCCGCCTTGGATCGGTGAAGAAACGCGAATTCCACAGGATACAGAAGAACAGGATTGGAAAGCCGAACAGCACTGCCGCCATCACATTCGGGATCGAGGCGCGCCAGCCTGCGATCAGCGGGGNNGGTATCCAGCCTGCCGCCGATATAGCCTGCGGGCAGGCCCAGCGTGATGCCCACCATGAAGGCAAAGGCCGTGGCAGCCGGGGCAATCGCCAGCACGTCGCGCGCGCCCATCACCATGCGCGAGAAGACGTCGCGCGCCAGGGCATCGCCCCCCAGCAGGTAATGCGGAAACAGCGTATCGGCGCCGGATTTCAGGGCACTGCCCGGCAGGGCGTTCTTCATGCCGGAAAGCTGCGCCAGCGGATCATGGGTGATGATGAGCGGCGCGAAGATCGCGGTAAAGACCCAGAACATCACGATGGCAAAGCCCGTCATGCCGATCGGGCTGTCAAACAGCCGCCCATAAAGGCCAAGGTGGCGCCGATAGATGCGGGATACGGTGAAAACCAGCCCCAATGCCACCCAGACCGGCAGCAATTGCAGGGTCATGGCGGCAAGGATGGCAGGCCAGGAAAGTGCGTCCATCATCGCCTCACGACAGCCGGATACGGGGGTTGAGCCAGGCGTAGCCCAGATCAGAAATCAGCTGGGTTATCAGCACCACCAGCACCGCCACCACCGAACAGCCCAGCAGCATGTCGATGTCGTTGTTGCCTGCGGCCTGCACCAGCGTCCAGCCGAAGCCCTTGTAGTTGAACAGGGTTTCCACGATCACCACACCATTCAGCAGCCATGGGAACTGCAGCATGATGACGGTGAAGGGCGCAATCAGCGCATTGCGCAGCGCATGGCGGATCACCACATCGCGGAAGCGCACGCCTTTCAGCCGGGCGGTGCGGATATATTGCTGGGTCATCACCTCGGCCATCGAGGCGCGGGTCATCCGGGCGATATAACCAATGCCGTAAAGCGCAATGGTCATCACCGGCAGAAAGAAGTTTTCAAAGGTGATCTCGTCCATGGCGCCGGTGGCGGTGCCCTTGAACCATTTCAGCCCCGTCACCGAAGACGCGAAAATGGTGACAAGGATCACGCCTGAGACATATTCGGGTGTGGCAGTGGTGGCGATGGAAACCGTGGACAGCGAGCGATCCAGTTTCGATCCCTCACGCATCCCGGCCAGGACCCCGATCAGCAGCGAGGCGGGCACCATCACCGCCATCACCCAGAACATCAGCCAGCCGGTCAGGCCCAGCCGTGTGGCCAGGATCTTGCCCACCGGCTCTTTGAACACGTTGGACCAGCCCCAGTAGCCTTGCAGGATACCGCAATAGCGAGCGNNCCCATTCGCCCCTTCAGCCACATGGCCGGGCACCACCCCCAGCCATTCGCCGTAGCGGGCGAAGACGGGGCGGGAATAGCCGTATTTTTCCAGCCAGCTGGCCACTTCGGCATCGCTGATCCGGCTTCCGGCCTCGGATTTGGCCACTTTTTCAAGATTGGGCGGCAGGTTGGTCAGCCAGAACACCACGAAGGTGAGGCAAAGTGCCGTCAAAGCCATCGTGGCAATGCGTCGGCCAAGGAAACGCAGCATCTGTGGCGATCATCCTTCGGCAATAATTGGGGGAGGGCGGCCCATATCGGGCCGCCCCTGCCTATGCAGCGGATCGGGCGATCAGGCGGTCATCCACCACTTGTAGTGGTGATGTTCAAAGGTGNNGGTGTGACGGTAGAGCGAGCGCCAGTAGGGCTGCACCATCACGCCTTCGTCCTGCATGATCTTTTCCACCCGCTCCATCACGGCGCGGCGCTTTTCGGCATCCGCGACAGACATGGCCTCGGCAAGGGCTGCATCGAAATCGGCATTGGCAAAAGCCGCCTCGTTCCAGGCTTCACCCGAGCGATAGGCCAGAGCCAGAACCTGCACACCCAGCGGCCGCATGTTCCATTCGGTAGCCGAGAACGGGTATTTCAGCCAGTCGTTCCAGAAGGTCGACCCAGGCAGAACGGTGCGCTTGATCTTGATCCCGGCATCGCGGATCTGCGCTGCCACGGCATCACAGGTGGCAGCCTGCCAGCCGTCATCGAGCGAGATCAGTTCGAACTCGTGATCGGCCATGCCTGCGGCTTCGATCGCGGCCTTGGCGGCAGCAGGATCCACCTTCAGGGCGGGCAGTTCAAAATATTCCGGGTGGATCGGGCAGACATGGTGGTTTTCGGCCACGGTGCCCTGATTGTTGTACCCCAGTTCCAGAACCACGGCATTGTCGACAGCCTGCACCAGCGCGCGGCGCACGGCGGCATCCTTGTATTCTTCGGCGGCCTGATGGAAGCGCACAGCCAGCGTGGCCGCAGTGACCGCTTCGGATTTGGGCCAGCCCAGCCCGTCGAAAATATCGACGAATTCGCCGGTGGTCTGATAGGTGGCGTCGATTTCATCGGCTTCGGCGGCGGCCACCAAAGCGGCAGGGTCGGTGCCAAGGTCGATATATTCGATCCGGTCCAGATACGGGCCACCATAGACTTCGGTGCCCCACCAAGTATGGGCGGTGTTCTTCACCAGCACCACCTTCACCCCGATTTCCACCGATTCCGGCAGGAAGGGGCCTGTGCCCGGCGTCTGGGTCGGATCGCCATTGTCGTAGGATTTATGCACCACGGCGCCCGGATAATCCGCCAGATTGGCGATCAGGGTGATATCGGGGGCAGGCAGCGTCAGCTTGATGGTGTGGCTGTCCACCAGGTGCATGGCGCCGTCTTTCAGCGCTTTCTTGCCAGGGTCAACCAGACCGCCCATCCGGCCCGCCATCGAATTGCCTTCAACCGAGGCATCGCACCAGCGGGTGATGTTATGGGCCACATCTTCAGCGGTGAAATCGTCGCCGTTGTTCCACTTCACGCCCTTGCGGACATTCAGCGTATATTCCGTCGCATCATCATTGGTGGACCAGCTTTCCAGCAGCATCCCGCGGATCGAACCGTCATTGTTGTACTCGACCAGATATTCCAGCCAGCCACGGGTGACATTGGCAATCTCGGACCAGTCGGCGGTGCGCGGATCTTTCAGCGCCTTGGTGAACATCTGCATCCGCAGCGTGCCACCGGCCACCGGGGTGTCCTGCGCCATGGCGGGGGCTTCAAGGCCCAGCAGGCCATAGGCTGCCACGGCAGAAACGCCCAGCGCGGTGCTGCGGGCCAGAAATTCGCGGCGGCTCATCGTGCCTGCGCGCACTTCCTCGGCATAGGCCGGGGCGGCGGGGTGCAGGTTGTGGATCGTCTTCGTCATCTTGGGCTCCCTGACAGGTCTGTGGCGTTTTTATGACGGTGCGCGAAAGCCGCGGAGATCGAAACCGGGGCCGGTGCCGCAACGATTATCTGTAAGACCATTGCGCCTTGTTTTGCGCTAACCGTCAACGCCGGGTTTCGGCAGGATGAGGTCTGTTTGCGACATTTTTCTGCGACATTCAACCGAAGGCATGAAAAAACTGCCAGAAATCTCCGGCAGTTGCGGGTGGGCATGTCGGATTCGGGCAGATCAGCCTATCTGGTGCGACGAAAGGCTGTGGGCGATTTGCCAGTCTGGTGCTGGAAGGCACGGGTGAAATAGGCGGCCGAGGTGAAGCCCAGATTGCCCGCGATCACATTCACCGCCAGATCCGTCTCGCTCAGCAGGCGCCGGGCTTCAAAGATCAGCCGGTCATGCAGCAGGGCCGAGGCCGGGCGGCTGCAGGCTTGCTTGCAGCAGCGCGTCAGATGGGTCGGCGTGACGCCCAGCTGCGCTGCGAAATCCGCCACCCCCATGCCAGAGCGGAACTCCTGCTCCAGCAGCATGGTATAGCGCGCCACCAGACGCCGGGCTGCATCGGGTTTTGGCTGGTCTGGTGCGGCGCGGGCGATCTGCCGCTCCAGCCAGACGGACAGCAGCCCCAGATGATGCGCGGCTGCGCGATCATGGCCGGGGTTGGTGCTGTCCATCTCACGCTGGATGGCATCCAGCGTGATGTTCAGCTCTTGCGCCACAAAGGTTTCGCGGATGCGAAGGTGATGTGGCTCGGCAGGCAGGGTCAGCGCGGTATTTCGACCAAAGAACACAGCCGTGCCAAAGACCTGCTGCCCCACCTCGAACCCGTGCATGACGCCTGNNCCCTGGCCCTTGGTGAACCACAGCATCAGCGGTTCCGAATAGGCACGCATCGCCTCCACCCGCCAGCGGCCCCCGGCGGCAAGGCGGGGAATGGCGACAAGGCGGGGCAGGGACATCGGCGTAAGGTCTTCCATGGTGGGTCTTGGCGGTCCGGCTTGGGGCTGGCGTTCAGATAATCAGGCTCTGGCGGATGCCCCAAGCAAAATTGCGGCACAGGCCCGACTTTC
>DOMY01000013.1:0-219 GCA_003509785.1 Gemmobacter sp. | reverse complement strand
GAACGGCAGCTCCGCCTGCACTTCGGCCAGCGCGCCCTGGTCCATCATCAGATCGAACCGCCGGTCGATCCGCTCGTTCAGCCAATCTACCCCGGGTCGAAAGACGAAAGCCGCCGCCCGGCTGCGCGGCAACAGCGGTGCAGGCGTTTCGGCCTGCCAGCTCGCCAGCCCGCGCCCGGTTGCCTGCAACACTTCCCACGCCCGCTGCACCCGGGCGAG
>DOMY01000236.1 GCA_003509785.1 Gemmobacter sp. | reverse complement strand
CCGCCCATATTGCCAAGGCCGATAAATCCGATCTGCATGGGTTACTCCGTGAATGTAAGGGTATCGGGGCCAAGCGGGGCCAGCAGGGCCTCCACCTCGGCGGCGGAAACGTCTTCGGGCGCGGCATGGCGCCATTTCGGCTTGCGGTCCTTGTCGATCACCATGGCGCGGATGCCCTCCATGAAATCGGTCTGGCCCTGGGNNTCCAGCGCAGCCAGCGCGCCCTCGGCGAAATCGCTGCCATCCTCGCGCAGCGCCTGCCGCTGCGCCACCGGATCACGGCCCGCAAACAGCCGGTCGATCTGCGCCTGCAGGCCGGGCAGTGTGGCGGGCACAGGCGCGGGGCGCATAGCCGAATCCACCGCCGCCACATCGCCCGTTTCACACAGCGCGGCGATCAGTGCGGGCCAGTCGGCCATCGGCACAAAGCCATCGGCAAATCCGGCATGAATCGCATCGCCCGGCCCCATCCGCGTGCCAGTGGTGCCCAGCCAGGCCCCCAGCCGCCCCGGCGCCCGCGCCAGAAGCCGCGTGCCCCCCACATCCGGCACCAGCCCGATGGCACANNTGGCGTGGCAGGCCACACCCACCCCGCCGCCCATGCAAAAGCCCTGCACCAGACTGACCACCGGCTTCGGATAGGCGCCGATGCGCGCATTCATCCGGTATTCGTCGCGCCAGAAATCGCGGCCGTAATCGAAATTGCCGCGCAGCCCTTCGGCGTAAAGCTCGGCAATATCGCCCCCGGCGCAGAAGGCGCGATCGCCCTCGGCATCCACCACCACCAGCGCCACCGCCGGATCATCGGCCCAGGCCACCAATGCGGCATCCATCGCCCGGCACATGTCATAGGACAGCGCGTTCAGCGCCTTGGGCCGGGTCAGGGTGATGCGCCCGGCGCGCCCCTCGACCCGGATGGAAATATCGCTCATCCCCGGCCCCCGATCAGGCTGCGCGCCACGATCATCCGCATGATTTCATTGGTGCCTTCCAGAATCTGATGCACCCGCAGATCGCGGACGATCTTCTCGATTCCATAATCGGCCAGATAGCCGTAGCCGCCATGCAGCTGCAGACAGTCATTCGCCACATCAAAGGCGGCATCGGTGACATAAAGCTTGGCCATGGCGCAGAATTGCGTGGCATCCGCCGCGCCCTGATCCAGCTTCCAGGCCGCCTGCCGCAGGAAGATGCGCGCCGATTGCAGCTTCACCTCCAGCTCGGCCAGTCGGAACTGCAGCGCCTGAAACTGGTCCAGCCGCTGCCCGAAAGCCTTGCGCTCGGCCATGTAGCGCAGCGTCGCCTCCAGCGCCGCCTGCGCGCCCCCCAGCGCCGAGGCGGCGATGTTCAGCCGCCCGCCATCCAGCCCCGCCATGGCATAGGCAAAGCCGCGCCCCTCTTCGCCCAGCAGATTTTCGGCAGGAATCGCGCAGCCATCCAGCTGCACCGCCCGCGTCGGCTGTGCGCGCCACCCCATCTTGTCTTCCAGCCCGCCAAAGCTCAGCCCCGCCGCGTCGCTGTCGACCAGAAAGGCCGAAATGCCCTTCGGCCCGGCATCGCCGCTGCGCGCCATAACCACATAGGCATCGGAATAGCCGCCCCCCGAAATGAAGGCCTTGGCTCCGGTCAGGCTCCAGCCGTCATTGGTGCGCTCGGCTCTGGTGCGCAAGGCCGCAGCATCCGACCCCGACCCCGGTTCGGTCAGGCAATAGGACAAGATGCTGTCCATCCGGCAGGCCGCGGGCAGCACCCGTGCCTTCATCTCGGCCGATCCGAACTTGTCTATCATGCCCGCGCACATGTTGTGGATCGACAGGAACGAAGACACCGCCGGGCAGGCCATCGCCAAAGCCTCGAACACCAAGGTGGCATCCAGACGGCTCAGCCCCGATCCGCCATGATCCTCGCTGACATAGATCCCGCCCAGACCCAGCTCTGCCACCCGGGGCCAGAGCGCGCGGGGAATCGTGCCCTCCTTTTCCCAGGCCAGGGCATGGGGGGCGATATGTTCCTGACCAAAGGCCTGCGCCATGTCGAAAATGGCCTGCTGTTCCTCGGACAAAGCGAAATCCATCCCGAGCCCTCCCTTGCTGGAATTGAACGCGTGTTTTATTTCTGGATTGTTGCGGAAATTTTGCAAGCGTCGCAACCGCCGCTGAGGTCGCAGGGGGGCTGTCTGCCCCCCACGGCCTTCGGCCTCCCCCCGAGGATATTTTGACAACGGGAAGGGCAGCAGACCTGCGCTTCATGTCTTCCTGTTGCCCAAATATCCTCGGGGGGTGAATGAGCCGCAGGCTCAGAGGGGGGCAGACAGCCCCCCTCCCTTGGGTGCAGATCAGTCCAGCGCCTTGAAGTTCAGCGCCGCACCATCCTTGATGCCCGAGAACCAGCGCGCGGTCACTGTCTTGGTCTTGGTGTAGAACCGGAAGGCATCGGGGCCATACTGGTTCAGGTCGCCGAAGGCGGATTTCTTCCAGCCGCCGAAGCTGTAGTAGGACAGCGGCACCGGGATCGGGAAGTTGATGCCGACCATGCCCACGTTCACGCGGGATGCGAAATCGCGCGCCGTATCGCCATCGGCAGTATAGATCGCGGTGCCATTGCCATATTCATTGTCGATCACCAGCTGCAGCGCCTCTTCATAGGTTTCGGCGCGGACGGTCGACAGCACCGGGCCAAAGATCTCCTGCTTGTAGATCTCCATATCCGGGGTGACATTGTCGAACAGCGTCGGCCCGACATAGAACCCGTCCTCATAGCCCTGGATCTTCAGGCCGCGGCCATCGACCACGGCCGTAGCGCCCTGATCCAGACCCGAGGCGATCAGGCCCAGAATCCGCTCTTGCGCCTGTTTGGTGATGACCGGCCCGAAATCCACATCATTGCCGGCAGTATAGGGGCCGACTTTCAGCTTTTCGATACGCGGCACCAGCTTTTCGATCAGCGCATTGGCGGTTTCCGCGCCCACTGGCACCGCGACCGAAATCGCCATGCAGCGTTCGCCTGCCGCGCCGAAACCGGCACCCACCAGCGCATCCGCCGCCTTGTCCAGATCGGCATCGGGCATGATGATCATGTGGTTCTTGGCACCGCCAAAGCACTGTGCCCGCTTGCCGTTGCTGGCGGCCCGGCCATAGATATATTGCGCGATCGGGGTAGAGCCTACAAAGCCCACGGCCTGAATGGTTTCGCTGTCCAGCAGCCCGTCCACCGCCTGCTTGTCGCCGTTCACCACCTGCAGCACGCCATCCGGCAGCCCGGCCTCTTTCGCCAGTTCCGCCTGCATCAGCGAGGTGGAGGGGCAGCGCTCCGAGGGTTTCAGGATCATCGCATTGCCGGCCGAAAGCGCCGGGCCCATCTTCCACAGCGGGATCATGGCGGGGAAGTTGAAGGGCGTGATGCCCGCCACCACGCCCAGCGGCTGGCGCATGGCGTAAAGATCGATGCCGGGGCCTGCGCTGTCGGTATATTCGCCCTTCAGCATGGCCGGGGCGCCCATGCAGACCTCGATCACTTCAAGCCCGCGCTGCACGTCGCCCTTGGCATCCGGCAGGGTCTTGCCATGCTCCGACGAGACCAGCTCGGCCAGTTCGTCCATGTGCTGGTTGATAAGCTCGCCGAATTTCATCATCACCCGGGCGCGGCGCTGCGGGTTGGTGGCGCCCCAGCCCAGCTGGGCCTTGGCAGCTTCGGCGATGGCATGGTCCAGCTCTTCGGGGCTGGCCAGCGCCACGCGCGCCTGAATCTCGCCGGTGGCCGGGTTGTAGACATCGCTGAAGCGGCCCGAAGTGCCTGCAACGCGCTTGCCGTTGATCCAGTGTCCGATGTCTTTCATAGGGTATCCTCCTGAAGGTTGGCATCACAATAGCCTTGCATTTTCGCGCGATAAAGCGGCAGTTTCCCAAAAGCGTTTTGCAAAAATAGGCCTATCCATGGATTGGGACGATCTGCGCCTGTTTCTGGCCGTGGCCCGGGCCGAAAGCCTTTCGGGCGCGGGCAAACAGCTGCGCCTGGACCCGGCAACGCTGGGCCGCCGCATTGCCCGGCTGGAAGAGGCGCTGGAGGCGCGGCTTTTCGTCAAAAGCCCGCAGGGCTATGCGCTGACGGATGAGGGCAGCCGCATCCTGGCCCATGCCGAACGCGCCGAACAGGCGATGTCGGGCGTGGCAGAAGAGCTGCGCGGCACCCAGGGGCTGACCGGGCAGATCCGCATCGGCGCGCCTGACGGCAGCGCCAATTACCTGCTGCCCCAGGTGCTGGCCACGATCTGCGACGAAAACCCGGGGCTGGAGGTGCAGATCATCGCCCTGCCGCGCGTCTTCAACCTGTCCAAACGCGAGGCCGATATGGCGATCGGCGTGTCCCGACCCGAAACCGGGCGGCTTTCGGTGCAGAAGCTGACGGATTACCGGCTGCATCTGGCGGCCTCACGCAGCTATATTGCCGCGCATCCGCCCATCACGGCGCCGGGCGATCTGCGGGCGCATCGCATGGTGGGCTATATCCCCGACATGATCTTCGACAAGGAGCTGGATTATCTGGGCCATCTGGGCGCCGAAACCGTGGCCCTGGCCTCCAATTCCGTATCGGTGCAGCTGAACTGGCTGCGCCATGGCGCGGGGGGGGGGGTGGTGCATGATTTCGCACTGCCCGCCGCGCCGGAACTGCAGCGCCTGATTCCCGATCAGGTCAGCCTGATCCGCAGCTTCTGGTTGATCCGCCATGCCGATGACGGCAGGGTGGACCGGCTGAACCGCTTTGCCGCGCTGCTCGTGCAATCGGTTCGTAAAGAAGTATTACGTCTGGAGGCAATGGCTTGACAGATTATTGCGCAGGCCCGACGCTGCCCTGAGAGAGAAGGAGAAGCCCATGCTTGTATCGCAGATTCTGAAATCGAAATCGGATGATGGTGTTGTGACGGTCGCCCCCGGCACCAGCGTTGCAGAGGTTGCGCATGTGCTTTCTGTCCGGCGCATCGGGGCGGTGATCGTGTCGCCTGATGGCAAGCAGGTGGCGGGCATCGTCTCGGAACGCGACATCGTGCGCGAATTGGGGCGGCGCGGGCCGACCTGTCTGGGCGACAAGGTCGATGACATCATGACGGCCAAGCTCATCACCTGTGCGCGCGAAGACAATACACATGATGTGCTGCAGAAGATGACGGATGGCCGTTTCCGTCACATGCCGGTGGTCGAAGGCGGGCAGATGGTCGGGCTGATCTCCATCGGCGACGTGGTCAAGGCCCGGCTGACGGAACTGGCCGCCGAGAAAGACGCGCTGGAAGGCATGATCAAGGGCTTCTGATCCGATGCTGCGGCGCGGCGCTTTGCCTCTTGCATTGCGCCGCGCAATATTGTTGCGTGTGGCCGAGCCACATGACGCATGTGGACCAGCCACAAGGGGGGGAACCCATGCGCATCGGTCTGTATCCCGGGACATTTGACCCGATCACCCTGGGCCATATCGACATCATTCAGCGCGCCATGCAGCTGGTGGATCGTCTGGTGATCGGCGTTGCCATCAACCGCGACAAGGGCCCGCTGTTCAGCCTGGAAGAGCGGGTGGCCATGGTCGAGGCCGAATGTCGTGGTGTTCTGGCCAGCACGCCCGGCGAAATCGTGGTGCATCCATTCGAAAACCTGCTGATCGACTGTGCGCGCGATGTCGGCGCCACGGTCATTCTGCGCGGTTTGCGCGCGGTTGCGGATTTCGAATATGAATTCCAGATGGTGGGGATGAACCGGGCGCTGGATTCCAGCATCGAGACGGTTTTCCTGATGGCCGATGCCCGGCGGCAGGCCATCGCGTCCAAGCTTGTGAAAGAGATCGCCCGGCTGGGTGGCGATGTGTCGAAATTCGTCACGCCCGAGGTCAATCAGGCGCTGAAGGCGCGGTTCGCCTGATCCCCGCAGCCTTGCCCACGCGCCCTTTATGGGCGCGTGCGGCGCATCGGCAGATCAGGCGCGGCCGTAGACCGCCTCACGGGCCAGCCGTTCGGCATCGCCCGGATAGATGTTCAGATCCAGCGCGATATCCATCGGCAGGCGGGCGATTTCATCCCGGGTCTGGCGATAGCGTGCATGATTGCGGGCGGCGGATTGCAGGCGTTCGATAAGATTAAGCATTTCAGTTCCCTTTCCACATATCCTGTGGCGTCCATGGCGGGCCGGATGCCTGCCATGATGCCGATATGGGCAAGGGCAGGGGCGGCCACAATCCCGGCCCGGCGCATTGCCGCACTGCAGAAACCGCATGGCTGAAACGCAAACGGGCGCCCGAGGGCGCCCGCAAATTTCTTCGAAGAAATTTGCAAATCTTTTTGAAAAGATTTGCCGTTCCCTTTTTCAGATGAGTTTTCCCATGGCGACGGCGGTATCAGCCATGCGGTTTGAGAAGCCCCATTCGTTGTCATACCAGCTGAGGACCGACACGAAGGTGCCGTCCATGACCTTGGTCTGATCCATGTGGAAGACCGAGGAATGGGGATCGTGGTTGAAATCGGCGCTGACGTTCTTGAACTCTGTATAGCCCAGGATGCCCTTCAGCGGGCCGTCGGCGGCGGCCTTGATGGCCGCGTTGACCTCGGCCACCGTGGTTTCGCGCTTGGCGATGAACTTCAGATCCACGACCGAAACATTGGGGGTGGGCACGCGGATGGCGAAGCCGTCCATCTTGCCCTTCAGTTCCGGCAGCACCAGACCCACGGCCTTGGCGGCGCCGGTCGAGGTGGGGATCATGCTCAGCGCCGCGGCGCGGCCGCGATACAGATCCTTGTGCATCGTATCCAGCGTCGGCTGGTCGCCGGTATAGCTGTGGATCGTGGTCATCATGCCCTTTTCGATGCCGATCACATCGTTCAGCACCTTGGCCACCGGGCTGAGGCAGTTGGTGGTGCAGCTGGCGTTCGACACCACGATGTCATCGGCGGTCAGCGTGTGATGGTTCACGCCGTAAACGATGGTCTTGTCGGCGCCATCGCCGGGGGCCGAGATCAGCACGCGCTTCGATCCGTTTTCCAGATGGGCGGCGCATTTCTCTTTCGAGGTGAAGATGCCGGTGCATTCCATCACCACATCCACATCGCCCCAGGGCAGATCGGCCGGATTGCGCAGCGCGGTCACCCGCATCGGGCCGCGGCCCGCATCGATCCAGTCTTCGCCGGTGGTCACCGTGCCGGGGAAGCGGCCATGCACCGAATCGAACCGCAGCAGATGGGCATTGGTTTCCACAGGGCCAAGATCGTTGATGGCCACCACCTCGATATCGGTCCGACCCGATTCGATGATGCCCCGCAGAACGTTGCGGCCGATGCGGCCAAAGCCATTGATGGCGACTTTCACGGTCAT
>DOMY01000322.1 GCA_003509785.1 Gemmobacter sp. | reverse complement strand
CCGGCGCGGCGCGCTGCGGATCGGCGATGCCGTCGCTGGGCGAAAATACCCCGCCTTTCCACGCCTTGCCGGTGGCGCGGCCCCGTTCGGCTGCTTCGGCGGCGGACAGCATCTGCGTCACCACCCCTTCGCCCCGCGCGAAATCGCGCCAGCGCGCCCAGCCTGCCAGCTCGGCCTCGTCATTCGACAGGTAATGCAGGCCGCAGCGGCGAAAACCCACATCCTGCCCGATGTCCGCCGCCATCGCCTCCCACAGGGCGAGGCTTTTGGTGGCCATCGGCAATTCGCGGGCATCGCGGTTCTGCTGGCGGCACCAGCCCCAGTTGCGGCTGGATTGTTCGGCCCCGATCCGGCCTTTTTCCAGCAACGCCACCTTCACCCCCCGCCGCGCCAGATAATAGGCGGCGCAGACCCCCACGATCCCGCCGCCGATCACGACGACATCCGCGGCCTGCGGCAGGGTCTGGCTGGTGGCAATGTGCAGCAGGGGTGCGGGCATGGGGGCCTCCTTTTGCGTCAGTCTAGGGCTGCCGGGGCGAAAAGGTCTGCCGCTGATGCCGGTGTTGCAGCATATCCTGCTGACGATACCCCGCTTGCCAGATCGTTATACCGAAAGGTTTTTGCAAATCCGCCCCGCCGATGACGGGCTGCACAGATTGAGTTTCCGGCAGATCCTGCCTATACTGAACCGGCGCAGAACAGGGGGTGTATCGTGAAGCTTGACCGGATCGACATCCGCATTCTGCATGAATTGCAGAAAAATGGCCGCATCACCAATGTGGAACTGGCCGATCTGGTGCATCTGTCGCCCAGCCCCTGCCTGATGCGGGTGAAAAAGCTGCAGCAGGCGGGCTATATCACCGGCTATTCCGCCCAGATCGACATTGCCAAACTGGGGCAGACGATCACCGTCTTTACCGAAGTCACGCTGAAGAACCACCGCCAGATAGATTTCGCCCGCTTTCAGCAGGCTGTCGAAAAGGTGGAAGAGGTGATCGAATGTCACCTGATTTCCGGCGGTTACGACTACCTGCTGAAATTCGTCACCGGCGGCATCGGGGATTATCAGACGATCATGGAACGGCTGACCGACAGCGATATCGGCATCGACAAGTATTTCAGCTTCGTGGTGATGAAATCCCCCTTCATCAAGGCGCATCTGCCGNNTAACGGCGCCTAAAGCGCCGCCACCCGTGGCGGCACGCTGTCCAGCCAGCCGGTATCCAGCTTCGGCACCGAAGAAAACAGCAGCTGCGAATAGGGATGCTGCGCGCCGCCATGCAGCTGTGCGGCAGGCAGGCGTTCCACCACTGCGCCATTATACATCACCATCACATCGTCACAGATCGCCTGCACCGTCGACAGATCATGGCTGATGAAGACATAGGACAGATGCAGTTCGCGCTGCAGTTCCTTCAGCANNCGCTGCTTCTGCCCGCCCGACAGCTCGCCCGGCAGGCGGTGCTTCATCGCCCGCGGCAGGCGAACCATATCCAGCAGCGCGTCAATCTGCGTCTCGCGCACCGCGCCCTTCTGGCCATGGTAAAACGTCAGCGGCCGCCCGATGATATCGCCCACAGACCGTTGCGGGTTCAGCGCGGTATCGGCCAGCTGGAACACGATCTGCAGCCGCCGCAGCTCTTCCTTGTCGCGCAGCCGCGCTTCTGGGGCCAGCGCATGGGCATCCAGCAGCACCTTGCCCGAAACCGGCGGCAGCAGCCCGGCAATCGCGCGGGCCAGCGTCGATTTTCCCGATCCGCTTTCCCCGATCACGCCCAGGTTCTGCCCGCGTTCCAGCTGGCAGGAGACATTGCGCAATGCCAGCTTGGCGGGCAGCCCGTCGCGGCCCGTCGCGCCATAGCCTGCCACCACATCGCGCACCTCCAGAATGGGGCGCTTGCTGGCCGCCGTGTCGAACCGCGCGGCCGAGGCATAGGGCACCGGCTCGAAGGCTGCCAGCAATTCGCGGGTATAGGGATGGCGCGCATGGTGCAGGATCTGCTCCACCGGTCCTTCTTCCTGCACTTCGCCGCCTTTCAGCACCACGATGCGATCGGCAATCTGCGCCACCACGGCCAGATCATGGCTGACGTAAACCCCGCCCATGCCGCCCAGCTTCATCACCGATTTGAAGGCGCGCAGCACCTCGATCTGCGTTGTCACATCCAGCGCGGTGGTGGGTTCGTCAAAGATCACCAGCTTCGGCCCGCCGATCAGCGCCATGGCCGCCGACAGTCGCTGCAACTGCCCGCCCGAAACCTGGTGCGGATAGCGCGTGCCGATGGTTTCCGGCTCGGGCAGCGCCAGCGCGCGGAACAGCTCTACCGCCTTGGCGCGGGCGGCCTCGGGCGACATCAGCTTGTGGATCTGGGCCACCTCGATCACCTGATCCATCAACCGCTGCGACGGGTTGAAGGCGGCGGCGGCGCTTTGCGGCACATAGGCCACCTCGGTGCCGCGCAGCATCTGGCGGCCCGCCTCGGGCATCGCCACCAGATCGCGCCCCGCCAGCCGCACGCTGCCGCCGGTGATGGTGCAGCCCGGGCGGGTATGGCCCATCAGCGTCAGAGCGATGGTGGTCTTGCCCGATCCGCTTTCCCCTATCAGCGCCACGATCTCGCCCTCGGCAATATCGAAGCTGACGCCCTTGATGATCTCGATCTTGCGGCCCGCATCGCTGCGCGCCTGAACCTTCAGATCACGGATTTCAACGAGATTGGCCATCATCATTCACTCCGGTCACGGATCTTCACGGGAAGGTTGTCGATCAGCAGGTTGACGCTGATGGTCAGGCTGGCAATCGCAAGGCAGGGCATCAGCACCGCGGGCGCGCCGAACGGCAGGCCGCCGATGTTTTCGCGCACAAGGCTGCCCCAGTCGGCATTGGGCGGCTGCACGCCCAGCCCCAGAAACGACAGGCCCGACAGCAGCAGCACGATGAACACGAAGCGCAGCCCCAGATCGGCCAGCACCGGCCCGGTGATATTGGGCAGGATTTCCTGGGTGATCAGATACCCCGTCCGCTCGCCCCGCGCGCGGGCCACGGTCACATAATCCATGGTGTTGATATTCACCGCCAGCGCCCGGGCAAAGCGAAAGGCGCCGGGCGTATAGATCACCCCCAGCAGCACGATCAGCACCGGGATCGACGATCCGATGGCCGCCACCATCACCAGCCCGAACAGCTTGGACGGGATGGAGTTCAGCGCATCCAGCAACCGGCTCAGCCCGGTATCCAGCCAGCCGCCCACCACCGCCGCCGTCATCCCCAGCACCACGCCGGAAAAGCACGCCAGACAGACCGCCGCCAGCGAAATGCCCACGGTATAGCGGGCGCCCATCAGGATGCGCGAAAAGATGTCGCGCCCCAGATAATCCGATCCCATCCACAGGGTGGAAGACATCGGGCCATAGTAATCGAAATCGACGATCTCGCCCGGGGGATAGGGGCTCAGCATCGGGCCGACCACCGCGACCACGGCCCAGAAACAGACCACGGCGGCGGCGCAAAGGCCCACGGCATTCATGTGATAGCCAAAGCGGCGCGGGCTGGGCAGAAAACCTTTGGAAAACATGGGTGCCATCACTTTCGCAGCTTCGGGTTGGACAGGATGGCGATGATATCGGCCAGCGTGATGAGTAGCAGATAGCCCAGGCAGAAGATCATCGCGCAGGTCTGGATCAGCGGCAGGTCACGGGTGGCGACAGCATCCACCATCAGCTTGGCAATGCCCGGATAGTTGAAGATCGTCTCGACGATGATCACCCCGCCCAGCAGATAAGACAGCGACAGCGCAACCGCGTTCACGATGGGGCCGATCGCATTGGGCAGGGCATGGCGCATCACCAGCCTGCGGCGCGAGGCCCCTTTCAGCAGCGCCATTTCCACATAGGGCATCTTCAGCGCGTCGATCACCGCCGCCCGCGTCATGCGGATCATCTGGGCCGAAATCACGCAGCACAGGGTGATGACCGGCATGGCGAACACCCGCAGCATCTCGGTCAGGCTGGTCACCTCATTGGCGAAAGACAGCGCAGGCAGCCATTTCAGCCAGACCGCGAAGGTCAGAACCGCCAGCGTGGCGATCATGAATTCCGGCACCGAAATCACCGCCACGATGCCCATGGTGATGATCCGGTCATAGACAGATCCGCGATACATCGCCGTGGTGATGCCCAAGGTCAGCGCCAGCGGCACGGCCACGGCGGCAGTCACGGCGGCCAGCATCAGCGTATTGGCCAGCCGCCCGCCGATCAGATCGGCCACCGGCATGTCATTGGCATAGGAATTGCCCAGCTCGCCCTGCGCCAGCCCCAAAAGCCAGCGCCCATAGCGCAGGATGGCCGGGTCGTTCAGGTGCATTGCTTCGCGCAGCGCGGCCACGGCATCGGGCGTGGCCGCCTGCCCCAGCAGGATCTGCACCACATCGCCGGGCAGCATCTGGGTGGCGGCAAAGACGACGAACGAGACAATCAGCAAGGTGACAAGGGCCACCCCCAGCCTGCCGAGAACCAATCGGGAAATCTGCATATTCATCTGGGGCGGGCCCTTCGCAAAAAGGGGGGCGCCGGGGCAGGCCCGGCACCCCATGGGTTGCAATCAGGCTTCAAGCCAGACGTATTCGGCCATGGCATAGCCCATCTGGCCGCCCAGCGGGTTGGCTTTCAGGCCCTGAACCTTCGAGGATTTGGCATCGACATTCGACAGGAACACCGGAATGGCAGTGCCCGCCTCGTTTGCCACCATCACCTGCATTTCGTCATAGATCGTCTTGCGCTTGGCGAAATCCAGCTCGCCCCGGGCTTCCGCCAGCATGGCATCGAACTTGGTCGATTTGTACTGGCTTTCGTTCCACGGCGCATTGGTATCATACAGCAGCGAGAACAGGATATCCGGCGTCGGGCGCGGGTTGATGTTGCCGAAGTGGATCGGCGCCACCAGCCAGTAATTCGACCAGTAGCCATCCGAGGGCACGCGCTGGATATCGAACTTCATGCCGATCTCGGCGCCCGATTGCTGCAGCAGCGTGGCCATTTCGATCGAAGAGGTCGCCGCCTCGGATGCCACCACCGGGATGGATTGCCCCATCAGCCCGGCCTTTTCGAACAGCGATTTCGCCTTTTCCGGGTCATAGGCGCGGGGCTTCAGTTCCGCATTGTAATAGGGGCTCATCGGGGAAACCGGCTGGTCATTGGCGATTTCGGCCAGACCACGCGCCACCGATTTCTGGATCAGCTCGCGGTTCAGCAGGCATTTCACGCCTTCGATGAACCCGGCCTTGTCGCCCGGCGACATGTCCAGACGCATGTTCAGGTTGGTGTAATTGCCCGAAGTCGTCACCGACAGATCGAACCCCTGCTGGCTTTCCACCAGACGGATCGACTGCGGCTTGATCGAGGCCGCCAGATGAATATCGCCCGACAGCAGCGCATTCACCCGGGCGCTGTCATCCGAAATGGCGAAATATTCAAAGCTGTCGACATGCGCGCCGCCGGATTTGAAGTAATTCTCGTTGCGTAGCATGATCGACTTCACGCCGGGTTCGAACACTTCCACCTTGAAGGCGCCGGTGCCATTGGCCGTGCTGAAATCGGTGGTGCCTTCCGCGATGATCATGAAATGGTGCATCGACAGGATGGTGGGCAGGTCGGCATTGGCCGCCGCCAGCGTGATCTGCACGGTCAGCGCATCCACGGCCTTGATCTCGGCCATCTGCTTGGCAATCGAATTCACCTTGGAGCCGGTGTTCTCATCCAGATGCCGGTTCAGCGAATAGACCACATCGGCCGAGGTCAGCGATTTGCCATTGTGGAAGGTGACGCCGGATTTCAGCTTGATGGTCCAGACCTTGGCATCGGTGGTGTCGATGCTTTCGGCCAGCTCCATGTTCACCGTGCCGGTTTCATCCAGGAAGGTTAGCCGGTTATAGACCGCGCAGCAGCGGACGTAATCGGTGGACAGCGAGGCTTTCGCCGGGTCCAGCGTATCGGCGGTCGAGGCCGACCAGCCGGCTGCCTTGAAATGGCCGCCGCGCACCGGGGTCGATGCCAGCGCGGCCGAGGCGCGGCCCAGGATCGTGCCGCCTGCCGCAAGGCTGACACCGCCCGCCATGAACATCCGCAGCAGATCGCGGCGGGTGGCGCCGCGGCGCATGGCCTGTTCCACCATCGCGTCATCGCGGCTGGTCCAGTTCGTGACACCTTTGTTGGTCATGTCTTCCGTTCCCTGTTGATGCGCCGAGGCGCGGTGTTGTGCCCTGTTTCCGCCGTGGCGGATCGGGCGGTTTCAGGCAAATGCCACCGCAACGGCTCCGGCCAGCGCCGCCATCGAGGTGAAGTGGTAATCCGGCGGGGTGAATTCGGCCGGGGCGATGGTGCCGCCATAGCCCGGCGCGGCATGGCGCCGCTCGATCCAGCAGTTGGTCATCCCCAGGGCGCGGGAAATGCCGATGTCATGATACTGGCTTTGCGCCACATGCAGGATGTCGTCGCGGCTGGCGCCTTCGGTTTCGACAAAGGCAAAGACCTGATGGAAAAACGCCGGATCGGGCTTTTCCGTGCCGGTGTCATCGGTGGTGAAGGCCGCGTGGAACGGCTGGCCCAGGGCTGCATCGAAATGCGCGAAGGCCCAGCGTTGGGCATTGGTCATGGCGATCAGGCGATAATGCTGCCGCAGCTGCGCCATGGCCGCCACGCTGTCGGCAAAGGGTTTCCACCCCGCCACCGTCTCGCGCAGCCGCAGGCCCAGGGCCGGATCGCTGCGCAGGCCCAGTTCAGGGGCGATCTGCAGATAGACCCGGGCCAGATCATCGGGAAAGCGCAGCGCATCCGGCGTATAGCGGGCCGCCCGATACAGCGCCAGCGCCGCTTCGCCGTCGATATCCGTGCCGTCTTCGGCGGCAATATCCTGCAGCCCTGCCACCAGCCCGGCTTCAAAGTCGATCAGCGTGCCGACGACATCAAAGGTCATGACCTTGAATTGGGTCAGTTTCATAGGCTTTTCCTTGGTTCAGGGGATAGGGTTCAGGGGATGGAATTCCGCGCGCCCGTCCGCGCCTTTCAGGCCGCATCGGGAACGATGATCGTATCTTCGGGATGCAGCGCCAGCTGCATCGCGGCGCCGGGCGGGCGCAGCTGGCTGCGGCCCGGCTGGTTGGAGGCCAGACGAAAGTTCAGCTCGTCACCCGAGCTCAGCCGCAGGAACACCCGCACGCTTTCGCCCTGATACAGCGTCTCGATCACCGTCCCGCTCAGCCGGTTGGCCATCTCTGGCGTCAGCGCATCGGCCACCACCAGCTTTTCCGCCTGCACCACCAGGTTCAGCGCCGCCGCCTCGGGCACCGGGCGGGCACTGCGCAGCACGCAATCGCCCAGCCGCACCGCATGGCTGCCCACCCGCACCACCGGCAGCAGCGTCGCCTCGCCGATGAACCGCGCCACGAAACTGTTGGCCGGGTTGTCATGCAGCGCTTCCGGCGTATCCACCTGCACGAACCGGCCCCGGTTCATCACGGCGATCCGGTCGCTCATGGTCAGCGCCTCGCGCTGGTCATGGGTGACATAGATGATCGTCGCCCCCAGCCGCCGGTGCAGCCGCTTCAGCTCGATCTGCATCTGTTCGCGCAGCTGCTTGTCCAGCGCCGACAGCGGCTCGTCCATCAGCACCAGCTGCGGTTCGAACACCAGCGCCCGGGCCAGTGCCACGCGCTGTTGCTGGCCGCCGGAGAGCTGCGCCGGATAGCGTTTTTCCAGGCCCGACAGATGCACCATGTCAAGCAGGTCGGAGACCCGCTCCTTGATATCAGGCTTGGCCATGCCGCGGACGCTGAGCGGAAACGCCAGGTTCTCCGACACGGTCATGTGCGGAAACAGCGCGTAGTTCTGGAACACCATGCCGATGCCGCGCTTGTGCGGCGGCACGAGGTTGATGTTCACCCCATCCAGCCTGATTTCGCCGTTGGTCGCGGTTTCAAACCCCGCCAGCATCATCAGGCATGTGGTCTTGCCAGAGCCTGACGGCCCGAGCATCGTGAGAAATTCGCCTTTGGCTATGGTCAGGTTCAGGTCTTTGACGACGAGCGAAACGCCATCATAGCTTTTCTGCACATGGTCAAAAACGACAAAGTCGCTTGTGCGGGTCTCTGTGGCCACCCCGGTCTCCCCGTGTCACGGCAGGTTATCCTGCGCATTCTATTTGTTCCGACTAAAGCGGAACCTCTGCCGCATTGCAACGGCCATTTCTGGTGGGTCACTCTCTGGTTTGCGAGCCAAGATCATGAGGCATAAAACGACGCTTGGCCGCAATTCGCGGCGTAATTATCAGGCATTTCACGCAGTCCTCCCCTGGAAGGATGATGAGATTTTCATCCTCAACCTGCAGAAACGACTTTCTCATGCCCAGTGGCGACAGGGTGTCGCCCAAAAAATAATCGGCCATGGCCCGAAGCGCGAAGATTACCGGCAAAGCCGGAGCCGTGCCGCTGTCGGGCTGCCAGAGCAGCCCGAGTCGCCCGGAAAACGCGATGGAAAACCGGGGGCGCGGCCCGGGGATGGCAGGGCGCTGACTGTGTTGAGGTGTCGGGAAAACTGCCGGCACTGGAAGCAGACCGGAATAATAACGACATTTCAGGCACTGCCAGGCGGAATGAGCCGAGGCGGAAAAGCAGAAAAGCCGGATCTTGCGATCCGGCTTTTCTGCTTGCCCCGAAGGGATGGTGCGGATGAAAGGACTCGAACCTTCACGGGAGTTACCCCACAGCGACCTCAACGCTGCGCGTCTACCAATTCCGCCACATCCGCATGTCTTGGCTTGGTGGGCGGTGTTTAGCGAAGCGCCAAGGCGAAGAAAAGAGGGATTCCGCAACACATTGGAAAATTTTGCGCAATCCCCCTCAACCCGTTGATAAGCAGGCCAGAATAGCGGCCTCTGCGATCAGTTTCCCAGCATGAGCCGGGGCAGTGCAGTGGCAAAGGACACGGCCTTGGCGGCGGTGATCGGTGCCCCCTGCCCGGCTTCCGGCACAGGGGCTGCCGCGGTTTCGGCGGGCAGCGGGGCGGGGATGGCAGGGGCCACTACGACAACCTCGGGCGCGACCTCGGGTATGGGGGCCAGAACCGGCAGCGCGGGCGCCAGGGTCTGCGGCACCTCGCTGCGGCCGTTGAGCAGGAAGACGGCCTTGCGGATCATCTCACCCCGCTCGGGGGCCATGCCCGTCAGCACCGGGACGGGAGCCGCCTGCGCCTTTTCATACCAGCCCACGGCCAGATCGGGGCGCCGGGTGGCGCCGATGCCTTCGGCCAGATGATGGCCCGCCAGCTCGGCATAGCCGGTTTCCCCCAGCGCCGTCAGCACCAGCGCCGATCCCAGCGCCACATCCATGTCATCCATCGCATAGCCCGCCCCCAGGCAGATCTTCGACGTGCCCGACAGTTGCGCCGGAGACTGGCCGGAAGCGGCGGCAAAGGCGGAAACGCCGGACAGAACCTCATCCACGGGTTTCAGTGACACGGCATTCACATGTTCCTTCAATACCGGACCGAAGGCGCGGCACTGTTCGGACACCTGTTGCGGCGTGACGCCCTGCACATTGGCGGCCAGCTGTTCGCCCTGCTGGATCGCCACGGCCCGCGTCAGGCAGAACTGCTCCGACAGCGCCTGCCCCGGATCGGACATAGTGGCCAGCGTGGCATAGCCACCATTCTGATTCGTCTTCAGCGCCACCTGATTGCAATGCGAGCTGAGCGAGACGAGCGTGGCGCCCCCGAAGCTGGGCAATTGCGGCAGCGCCGGGGCTGCGGGCACGACGGGCGCCGGTTCTGCCACCAAGGCAGGCAGCGCGGGCGCCACGGCAACAGCGGCCGCCCCCGCCGTGNNACCGCGAGATTGCCCGCCTGCGCCGGAATACCGGCCATTTCATCGCGCTGCACCAGCAGAAGGCCCTTCACGCCCATCGGATGGCTGGCCGCCACCTGTGCCACAGCCGGGCCGCCCGCGATGCCCCGGTGATAAGAGGTGACAAGGAGTGTGCGTTCATAATCTGTCAGCTGACCGCTGGGCGGATAGCCCAGCGTCGCCTGATAGGCGGCAATGGCCGAGCGCGACTTTGGCCCGATGGCCCCATCGGGCGTGCCGACATTATAGCCGAAATAGTTGAGCGCGGTCTGCACCTCGCGGTTGGCTTCGCGCTGCGCGGTGGAAATCGTGGGTTTGGCGGCCCTGGGTTTGGATGGTTGGGCCGCTGCCGCCTTGCGCTTTTGCTGATCCTTGGCAATAGCACCGCCGATCAGGCCGCCCACGATGGCCCCGGCAATCGCATCGCCCATATCGGCCCGCGCCGGTGCGGCCTGCGCCGTTGCCAGCGCCGCCACGATGAGCGTTGTTGCAACAGACTTCGCTTTCATCGCAAAACTCCCTGCATATATCTCCCCGAGAATGACCGCAGCGTAACACGCGGCCCCCGGGCTTCAAAAAGGAATCATGGCCAAATGGTTGAATGGCGACACCTGCCGGGCCTGAGCCCCTATGCCGAAACCCTGGCCGCGATGGAGGCCCGCGCCGATGCGATTGCGCGGGGAGAGGCATCCGAGGCGATCTGGCTGCTGGAACATCCGCCGCTTTACACCGCAGGCACCTCGGCCCGCGCCGAAGATCTGGTGGAGCCGGATCGCTTTCCGGTGTTTCCGGTGGGGCGCGGCGGGCAGTATACCTATCACGGCCCGGGGCAGCGCGTGGTCTATGTGATGCTGAACGTGGCCGAACGCGGGCATGACGTGCGCTGTTTCGTGCGCGGGCTGGAGAAATGGGTGATCGCCGCGCTGGCCGAGTTCAACGTGACCGGCGAAATCCGCCCCGGCCGCGTCGGGGTCTGGGTGCAGCGGCCCGACAAGGGCACCAGCCCGGATGGTGCCCCGCAGGAAGACAAGATCGCAGCCATCGGCATCAAGCTGCGCAAATGGGTCAGCTTTCATGGCATTTCCATCAATGTCGAACCGGATCTGGGGCATTTTTCCGGCATCGTGCCCTGCGGTATTCGGGACCATGGGGTGACCAGCCTTGTCGATCTGGGGCTGCCGGTGACGATGGGAGATCTGGATGCGGCGCTGATGGCCACCTTCGACCCGGCAATGGCGCGGATTGGCCAGAGCTGCGGCTGAATTTGAAGCTGCGCGACACCCTGCCCCATGGCGGGATGGCGCCGCAGCACTTACGTCGCTCTTGCCGCAGCGCCCGATGAAACGGAATCTCTGTCCGCCAGCGCATGCTCGCCAACCGGAGGAACTCATGAAACTGCTGACAACTGCTACCCTTGCCGCCATGGCCCTTGCCGCCCCCGTCTTTGCGGGCGATGCAGCCAAAGGCGAGGCCGATTTCAAGAAATGCAAGGCCTGCCACATGATTGTGGCCGACGATGGCACGGTGATCCAGAAGGGCGGCAAGACCGGGCCGAACCTTTATGGCGTGATCGGGCGCACTGTCGGCACCGGCCCCGACTTCAAATATGGCGAGTCGCTTGCCGCGGTGGGCGCCACCGGCCTGGTCTGGGACGAGGCTCTGCTGGCTGCCTATGTGGCTGATCCGGGCAAATGGCTGAAGGAACAGCTGAAGGATGATGCGGCCAAATCGAAGATGACCTTCAAGTTGGCCAAGGGCGGCGAGGACATGGCGGCTTATCTGGCCTCGGTCAAACCGTAATCTTCTGCGTCAAACTGTCGCAGAAACCTTGCATTGGCGCCGCAGGTCTTTGATCTGGATCAAAGTCTGCATTGCCGCCGCCCTTTCCCCGCTCTAGAACAGGGGCAGAAGGCGGCGGGATTCCCGGCCGCTTCATCCGAGCAACGCAACGGGAGGCGCCAATGGACGACGCAGCCATTCATGGCCACGACCATGATACCCGCGGGTTCTTCACCCGCTGGTTCATGTCGACCAACCATAAGGATATCGGGATCCTTTATCTGTTCACCGGGGGCCTTGTCGGGCTGATCTCGGTGCTGTTTACCGTCTTCATGCGCCTTGAGCTGATGGAGCCCGGTGTTCAATACATGTGCATGGAAGGGACGCGGCTGTTTGCCGATGCGGCCCAGACCTGTACCCCGAACGGCCATCTGTGGAACGTGTCGATCACCGCACACGGTATCCTGATGATGTTCTTCGTTGTCATCCCGGCCCTGTTCGGCGGGTTTGGCAACTATTTCATGCCGCTGCAGATCGGCGCGCCGGACATGGCGTTCCCGCGGCTGAACAACCTGTCCTACTGGCTGTATGTTGCGGGCACCTCGCTCGCCGTGGCCTCGGTGTTCTCGCCGGGTGGCAACGACCAGCTGGGTTCGGGCATCGGCTGGGTTCTGTATCCGCCGCTGTCGACCAGCGAAGCCGGGTATTCGACCGATCTGGCGATCTTCGGCGTTCACCTTTCGGGTGCTTCGTCGATCCTGGGTGCGATCAACATCATCACCACCTTCCTGAACATGCGTGCCCCCGGCATGACCATGCACAAGGTGCCGCTGTTCGCCTGGTCGGTGTTTGTCACCGCCTGGCTGATCCTGCTGTCGCTGCCCGTTCTGGCCGGCGCCATCACCATGCTGCTGACCGACCGGAACTTCGGCACCACCTTCTTCCAGCCTTCTGGCGGCGGTGACCCGATCCTGTATCAGCACATCCTGTGGTTCTTCGGCCACCCGGAAGTGTATATCGTGATCGTGCCGGGCTTCGGCATCGCGTCGCAGGTGATCGCCACCTTCTCGCGCAAGCCGATCTTCGGTTATCTGCCGATGGTCTATGCCATGGTCGGTATCGGTGTTCTGGGCTTCGTCGTCTGGGCGCACCACATGTACACNNATCGCGGTGCCGACCGGCATCAAGATCTTCTCCTGGATCGCGACCATGTGGGGCGGCTCGATCGAGTTCAAGACGCCGATGCTGTTCTCGCTCGGCTTCCTGTTCCTGTTCACCATCGGCGGCGTGACCGGCATCGTGCTGAGCCAGGCTGGTGTGGACCGCGCCTATCACGACACCTACTATGTCGTGGCGCACTTCCACTACACCATGTCGCTGGGCGCTGCCTTCTGCATCTTCTCGGGCGTGTATTTCTGGATCGGCAAGATGTC
>DOMY01000314.1 GCA_003509785.1 Gemmobacter sp. | reverse complement strand
CGGCGGTGCAGCTGGAAGGGGCCTTGCCCGGCGTTCATTCGGTGGGGCATCGCAATATTCAGGGCGCCGCGCTGGATCTGGCCGGGCGCCTGCTGACCGTCGAACATGGCGCGCAGGGCGGTGACGAGCTGAACCGCCCGGAAGAGGGGCGCAACTACGGCTGGCCGGTCATCAGCTATGGGGTGAATTACAACGATGCCAAGATCGGTGAAGGCACGGCAAAAGAGGGTATGGAGCAGCCGCTGCATTACTGGGATCCGTCGATCGCGCCTTCGGGGCTGATGGTCTATTCGGGCGCGCTGGTGCCCGATTGGCGGGGCGTANNTGCCGCCTGGACCCGGACAGCCCCGCCGCCACCGGCTATGCCGAGGAACGCATCGAAAGCGATGAAACCGGCCGGGTGCGCGATATCGTCGAAGGGCCGGATGGGGCGATCTGGTTCCTGTCGGTGATCGACGGCGCGATCTACCGCATGGCCCCGCCCGACTGAACCGCCCAACTGAACCGGCAGGCCTGCGGGGGTGGGCCAGCGCGGGGTGCGGCTGTCAGATCGACAGGTTTCAGATTGACAGGCGCACCCCCACACCGGGCACCGTGCCCTGCGAGCCGCGTTCGCGGTAAGGCGTGGTATTGTAATGGCTGCGGTAGCATTTCGAGAAATGCGAGGGCGAGGCAAAGCCGCAGGCCAGCGCCACGTTGATGACGCTCATATCCGTCTGCATCAGCAGGTTGCGCGCTTTCTGCAGCCGCAGTTCCATGTAATAGCGTTTGGGGCTGCGGTTCAGATAGCGGCGGAACAGCCGTTCCAGCTGCCGCGTGCTCATCCCCACATCCTCTGCCAGATCCGAAGGGGAGAGCGGATCTTCGATCGCGCCTTCCATCATCTGGATCACCTGGCTCAGCTTGGGGTGGCGCACGCCGATGCGGGTGGGGATCGACAGGCGCTGGGTATCCTGATCGGTGCGGATCGCGCTGTAGATCAGCTGATCGGCCACGGTATTGGCCAGATCCTCGCCATGGTCGGCGGCGATGATCTTCAGCATCAGGTCGATGGAGGCAGTGCCCCCCGCCGTGGTCAGCCGGTTGCCGTCGATCACGAAGACCGATTTGGTCAGCCGTACCTCTTCAAATTCCTCCAGAAATCCATCCTGGTTTTCCCAGTGGATGGTGGCCTTCTTGCCATCCAGCAGCCCGGCCTTGGCCAGCGCATAGGCCCCGGTGCACAGGCCCCCCACCGCCGCACCGCGCCGGGCTTCGCGCCGCAGCCAGGCGGTGATGGCGCGGGTGGTGGCGCGGCCCACGTCGATGCCGCCGCAGACGAGAATCGTGTCCTCGCGGTCGATCTCCTCCAGCCCCATGTCCAGCTTGAACGAGGCCCCGTTGGAACAGGTGACGCTGTCACCGCCTTCGCCCGCCAGTTTCCAGCTGAACAGCTCTTTGCCAGAGACGCGGTTGGCGATCCGCAGCGGCTCGATCGCGCCGGCGAAGGACAGCATGGTAAAACGGTCCAGCAGCAGGAAGACGAACCGGCGGGGGCCGGTGTCCTTCGCCATGGCGGTAGCTTTGCGCGGAAGGGTGGACATGTGCGACCTGTTTGCGTCGGTTCCGTTGCATCTAGGCAGGAATCACAGCCCCCTTCAAGGGGGGCTACACAGCAAGCCCCATTGCGTTTTCCGCCGGAATCCCTATAGCCACTCGGCTACCGCTAACGGACGGAGGGAGAGCCATGGCCAAAATCTGGTCGAAAACTGACTGGCGCGCCAAACCGCGGGTCCAGATGCCGGATTATCCGGATCAGGCCGCGCTGCAGGCTGTCGAGGCACAGCTGGCGAAATATCCCCCGCTCGTCTTTGCGGGCGAGGCCCGCCGCCTGCGCAAGGAACTGGCGCTGGCCGCCGAAGGCCGCGCCTTCCTGCTGCAGGGCGGGGATTGCGCCGAAAGCTTTGCCGAATTCGGCGCCGACAATATCCGCGATACTTTCCGCGTGATGCTGCAGATGGCTGTCGTGCTGACCTATGGCGCCAAGGTGCCGGTCATCAAGGTGGGTCGCATGGCCGGGCAGTTCGCCAAGCCGCGCTCGGCCCCCACCGAAATCATCGGCGGTGTGGAATATCCCAGCTACCGTGGCGATATCGTCAACGGGTTCGAAGCCACGGCCGAGGCGCGGATGCCCGATCCGGCCCGGATGCTGCAGGCCTATACCCAGGCAGCGGCCAGCCTGAACTTGCTGCGCGCCTTCTCGACCGGCGGTTTTGCCGATATCCACCGCGTGCACAGCTGGACGCTGGGCTTTGCCGAACATGACAAGGCCGAACGTTACCGTGAACTGTCCAACCGCATTTCCGATGCGCTGGATTTCATGAATGCGGCCGGGGTGAATTCTGAAACCGCGCATGAACTGAGCCGCGTGGATTTCTACACCAGCCACGAAGCCCTGCTGCTGGAATATGAAGAGGCGCTGTGCCGCGTCGATTCGATCACCGGGCAGAATGTGGCCGGTTCGGGCCATATGATCTGGATCGGTGACCGCACGCGGCAGCCCGATGGCGCCCATGTGGAATTCTGCCGCGGCGTGCTGAACCCCATCGGCCTGAAATGCGGGCCTTCCACCACGGCGGAAGATCTGAAGGTGCTGATGGCCAAGCTGAACCCGGCAAACGAGGCCGGGCGTCTGACGCTGATCGCGCGCTTTGGCGCGGGCAAGGTGGGCGATCACCTGCCGCGTCTGATCAAGGCGGTGCAGGAAGAGGGCGCGAATGTCGTCTGGTCCTGCGATCCGATGCACGGCAATACGATCAAGTCTTCGTCGGGCTACAAGACGCGGCCCTTCGATTCGGTGCTGCGCGAAGTGCGGGAGTTCTTCGGCATCCACAAGGCCGAGGGCACCATCCCGGGCGGCGTGCATTTCGAAATGACCGGCAAGGATGTGACGGAATGCACGGGCGGCCTGCGCGCCGTGACCGACGAGGATTTGTCGGATCGCTATCACACCGCCTGCGATCCGCGGCTGAACGCCTCGCAATCGCTGGAACTGGCGTTCCTGGTCGCCGAAGAGCTGACCGCCCGGCGCGAGGCACAGCGCCGCGTGGCGATGTAATCCGACCCGACAGGGGCAGGGCAAGGGCGCGCGGGGGAAACCTCGCGCGCCTTTTTCATGGGGTGGCGCACCGTCCCCGGTTGCGTGGCTGTGCCTTGGCTGTTGCATCCCTGTTACCTGTCATGGTGTAGCAGACCGGACCGGCAGCAAGGGAACAACCAGATGCAGACCATGGAACGCACAGCGATCTTCACGGCAGTGCCGCTGCCGATGATCCATGTCGATGCCGACTGGAAGCTGGCCCATGCCAATGCGCTTGGCCTTGGGGTTGTGGGGGCTGCGGCCATCGGGCGGCATTTCGCGCTGGTGCTGCGCCAGCCCGCGCTGGTCGAGGCGATCGAGGATGTGGGCCGCGGCGGCCCGCTGCGCGAGGTGCGCTATGCGGTATCGCCCGCCACGGCGGAACAGGTCTGGCGGGTGACGGTTGCCCCGGCGCCCGAAGGCGGCGCCTATTGCACCTTTGTCGACATCACCGAACAAGAGCTGATCGGCCAGCTGCGTCGCGATTTCGTGGCCAATGTCAGCCACGAGCTGCGCACCCCGCTGACCGCGCTGCTGGGCTTCATCGAAACCCTGCAGACCACGGCCAAGGATGATCCGGTGGCGCGCGAACGGTTCCTGACGATCATGGCGCGCGAGGCCGGGCGGATGGCGCGTCTGGTGCGCGACCTGCTGTCGCTGAGCCGGGTGGAGGCCGAAGAGCGGCAGCGCCCCACCGGCACGGTGGATCTGGCCGGGTTGCTGGGCTCCACGCTGTCGGCGCTGAAACCCGTGGCGCAGGATGCCGGTGTGGCGCTGAAGCTGACCGGGGCCGAAGTGCCGGTGCCGCTGCGCGCTGATGCCGATCAGCTGACGCAGGTGTTTCACAATCTGGTGGAAAATGCGGTGAAATACGGCACACCGGGCAAGCTGGTGACGGTCTCGCTGCGCCGCATCACCGATGTGCCGGGGCTGAAAGGCCCCTGCATCGAGGTGAATGTGGCCGATCAGGGCGAAGGGATCGACCCGATCCACCTGCCGCGCCTGACCGAGCGATTCTATCGGGTGGATACCCACCGCTCGCGCGAAAAGGGCGGCACCGGGCTGGGGCTGGCCATTGTGAAACACATCATCAACCGCCATCGCGGCCGGCTGCGGATCACCAGCGAAAAGGGCAAGGGCAGCACCTTCACCGTGATCCTGCCGATGGCCTGAGGCGCAATTTTCTTGCAAGAAAATTGCCCCCGACCCGGCGGGCGGCGTTACAGCCGGGCGATGCGCTCTGTCAGCAGGGCATAGAACCCGGCTGCGTCCAGATCCCCGATGAACAGCGCATTGGCGGGCCGGTCGGTCACGCCCCACCAATCGGCCACGGTCATGCCCAGTGTCAGTTCCGACTGGGTTTCGATTTCCACGTTGATATGGCGGCCAGTGAACAGCTCGGGGCGGATCAGATAGGCGATCACGCAGGGGTCATGCAGCGGCGCCCCCTCGCTGCCGTATTTCTGCATGTCGAAGCGTTCGAAGAAATCGGTCCATTCCGCCACCATGCGGCCGGGTTCGGTGCCCATGGCGCGGAAACCCTCGATCCGGGCGCGGGTGGTCAGCGCCTTGTGCGTCACATCCAGCGGCATCACCACGATCGGCGCGCCCGAGCGGAACACGATTTCTGTGGCTTCGGGGTCGACATAGATGTTGAATTCGGCCGCCGGGGTGATGTTGCCGACTTCGAAATAGGCGCCGCCCATCAGCACGATCTGCTGCACCCGCGCCACGATATCGGGGGCGCGGCGAAAGGCTTCGGCGATGTTGGTCAGCGGCCCCAGCGGGCAGAGCGTCACCGTATGCGCCGGTTCGCGGCGCAGGGTGTCGATGATGAAATCGACCCCGTGCTGCGCCTGCAGCGGCATCACCGGATCGGCCAGCTGCGGCCCGTCCAGCCCGGTCTTGCCATGCACATGCTCGGCGGTGACCAGCTTGCGCTTCAGCGGCCGGTCGCAGCCCGCAAAGACCAGCGTTTCCGGCTTGCCTGCCAGTTCGCAGATGATGCGCGCATTCTTCGCCGTCAGCGGCAGCGGCACATTGCCTGCCACGGCAGTGATGCCCAGAACAGTCAGATCTTCGGGGCTGGCCAGCGCAAGCAGGATCGCCACGGCATCATCCTGCCCCGGATCGGTGTCGATAATGATCTTGCGGGGCGCATGGGTCATGGCGGGCTCCTGTGGCTGCAATTCTGCAGACATGTGCCGCGCGGAGCATCTGATCCGGCGGCGCCTGCCTGCATCGCGCAATAGGTTAACAAAAGGTTAACGGACTTCGCGCGCCCGAAGTCCTATCCGCCTGTTTTCTGACTGTATAGTTAAAAAATCAAAAAAATTCGGGCAGACACCAAAGTGCCTGCCCGATTCGTTCTGGCAATCCCCTGAACGGGTGAGAATCAGCCGTCGAAGTTGACTTCTTCCATGATTTTCAGCGCTTCGGCCCGGTGGCCCGAAACATCGGTCAGCGGCAGGGTGTCGGGGGGGAACTCGCCCCAGCTCGACACCAGCTCCGACCGGGCGACGCCCGGCTTCACCGGGAATTCAT
>DOMY01000071.1 GCA_003509785.1 Gemmobacter sp. | reverse complement strand
TGCACCGGGCAGCCGATGATGGCGGCGGGCCGTGGATATGCGGGGTCTTCCAGCAGGTTCAGCAGATGGAACAGCGCGGTGGGCGCATTGCCGATGGCCACCACCGCGCCTGCCAGATGCGGGCGCCACAGTTCCACCGCCGCCGCCGAGCGGGTATTGCCGATGCGGGCCGCCAGAGCGGGCACCGCCGGGTCGTGCAGGGTGCAGATCACATCATTGCCTGCGGGCAGGCGCGGGCGGGTGATGCCTTCGCTGACCATGCGCGCATCGCAGAGGATCGGGGCGCCTGCCTCCAGTGCCGCCCGCGCGGCAATCGCCATGCCGGGGGTGAAGCGCACATGTGCCTCCAGCCCCACCATGCCTGCGGCATGGATCATGCGCACGGCGACCACCTCTTCCTCGGGGGTGAAGCGGGCCAGATCGGCCTCGGCCCGGATGGTGGCGAAGGATTGCAGATAGATCTTGGCGCCGTCGGTTTCATAGGTGTGGGGCATGTCAGGGGATCAGCCGTTCGGGCCGGGCGAGGATCTCGGCGGCGGTGTGATGGGAAAGGGCGGGGCTGGCGGCCGTGCCGTGGTGGATCAGGGCAAAGCCCGTGGGCGTCGCGGTGAGGGTCAGGGCCGCCGCGCCGGGATGGGCGCAGCCCTTGAGGCAGCCGGAAACATGGGTGAGGCCCGCGTGCAGGTCTGCCAGACGCGGCGCCAGGGCGCGCGCCAGATCACGGGTGGGTTGCTGCGCCTGCAGGCAGCCGGGGGCGCCGGTACAGGCGATGATGTTCAGCAAAGGGTCAGCGGGATCGGTGATCAGGCCGGGCAGCGGCGGCGCCTCGGCCAGACCTTCGATCAGCAGCATCCGCCAGGGCGTCAGGCGCAGCGGGCCAAGCCGGGCGAGGGCCATCAGCAGATCGGCATCCAGCTGGCCGAAGGCAAAGCCCAGCAGCAGGCCACCGGGCGCGGGGCCGGGGCGTGCGGTGAAAGGGGCGGGCACGCTGGCGATGCTGAAGCCGGGGGGCAGAGCAGGCGCTTCGGCCCGGGCCAGCAGCGCCGCCATCCGGCCCCGCCCGGCCTGAACACCGCCCGAGGCCAGAAACCAGCGCGCCAGATCCAGCGCCGCCTTGGCCGCGTTTTCCACCGTCACCGGCTGTGCCAGGGCGCTGCCATCGGGGCGCAGCAGCAGGCTATCGCCCTGCCGTTCGATGCGGATGTCGCAGGCGGCCTCTTGCAGCACGCGGCGGGCGCCGCAATCCACGGCGAAGCCGAACTTGCCCGGCAGATCCGGCGCATCCGGCGCCGCCAGCCGGGCCAGCAGATCGGCAGCCACCCGCGCGCTGGCATCGCCGGGCTGCCAGAACGGCTGCACCATCACATTGCGCCGGGTTTCCGCCGCCACATCGGCGTCGATCAGGCCCAGATCGCGCAGGCCGTCGATCAGCGGCGCATGGCCCGCCTCGGTCACGCCGCGCAGCTGCAGATTGGCGCGGGCCGACAGATCCAGCACGCCGCTGCCATGGCGCGCCGCCAGCTCTGCCACCGCCGCCGCCTGATCCGGCAGCAGCCGCCCCATCGGCACCCGCAGCCTCACCACCAGCCCGTCGCCCGAGGGCATCGGGCGCAGCGCGCCGGGGCACCAACCTTGAATGACGGGGCCTTGAATGACGGGCTTCTGCACGATTTGTGCCCCTTTATCTTGGCCCAAATATCCCCGGGGGGTGCGGGGGGCAGGCAGCCCCCCGTCGCGGTCAACACTCATGCCCCGGCCTCCATCATCGCGGCGATGGAATTGCGCCGGGTGACCCAGAGCCCGGCCTCCATCAGCGCCCGGAACCGCGCCTGCAGCGCGGCAAGCGCCTGCGGATTTTCCGCCGCCAGAAAGGCCACCAGATCGTCGCGGCCCAAAGTCGCCTCGTGGTAGAGGTCGATCAGATGCGCGGGCACGGCGCGGGTCAGATGGGCGAAGGCGGCCAGATGATCCAGCGTGGCCGCGATTTCGGCGCCGCCGCGAAAGCCGTGGCGCATCATGCCGCTGGCCCAATCGGGGTTGGCGGCGCGGGCGCGGATCACGCGGGCGATCTCTTCGTTCAGCAGCCGGGCGCGGGGGGCATCGGGGCGGGTGGCATCGAGATGATAAAGCGCGGGGGCATCACCGCCCAGATGCGCCACGGCGGCGGCAAAGCCGCCTTCATGCGCGGCATAGTCTGCCGCCAGCAGCAGATCGGTTTCCGCCAGATCCTGCACATGGGCAAAGCCATCGGCGGCCCTGACCCGTTCTTCCAGCGCGGCGCGGGCCGGATGCGATGCCCCCTGCGCGTCGATCGCCCATTCCGATGCCTTCAGCCAGGCTTCGCCCGCGGCCGCCCGGCCTTCGGGGCTGTAATCCTCCAGCGCCCCGGTCATCGCCATGCCATACAGCCCGGGCTTCGGGCCGAAGACGCGGGGGCTGCGCGCCTGATAAGGATTGTCTTCCGCGCTTTCTTCGCGCAAGGCCAGCGCCCCGGCGGCGGCTTCGAACAGCTGGGCCAGCCCCGGAAACACATCGCGGAACAGGCCGGACACCCGCAAAGTCACGTCGATGCGCGGGCGGCGCAGCAGGGCCAGCGGCGTGATCTCGAACCCCGAAACGCGTTCCGATCCGTCATCCCAGCGCGGGGCGAGGCCTGCCAAATGCAGCGCCATGGCAAATTCTTCGCCCGCGGTGCGCATGGTGGCCGACCCCCAGAGATCGAGCACAAGGCTGCGCGGGTAATCGCCCTGATCCTGCAGATGGCGGCGGATCAGCTCTTCGGCCAGTTTCACGCCCTGCGCAAAGGCCGCCCGCGTCGGCACGGCGCGGGGATCGACGGCATAGAGGTTGCGCCCGGTGGGCAGCACGTCATGGCGGCCCCGGTAGGGCGAACCCGATGGCCCCGGCGGCACATGGCGGGCGCTGATCGCGGCCAGCAGCCCGGCCATCTCGCCCGGGGCCTGGCCATAGATGTGCAGGCCATCGCCATACTGGCTTTCCTTGATGTCGCAAACGAAACGGTCGATCCGTGTGATGGCCTCGGCGGGTGAGGCATCGGGGCCAAGGCCCAGGTCTTCCTCGACCCCCGCCGCCTGAGCCTCGGCCCGAACGGCGGCGATCAGGCGGTCGCGGCGCGCCGGATCCAGCCCGTCGGCGGTGGAATATTCGTCGAGCAGCTGTTCCAGCCGGGTCAGGCCCTGCGGCACTGCGCTGGCGGCCATGGGCGGCGGCATATGGCCCAGTGTCAGCGCGCCGATGCGGCGCTTGGCCTGCGCGGCCTCGCCCGGGTCATTGACGATGAAGGGGTAAAGCACCGGCAGCGCGCCGGTCAGTGCCTCGGGCCAGCAGGTGCCGGATAGCGCCACTGCCTTGCCCGGCAGCCATTCCAGCGTGCCATGGGCGCCGATATGGATCAGCGCATGGAGGCCCTGCGTCCGCAGCCACAGATAGAAGGCCACATAGCCATGGCGCGGGGTGCGGGCCAGATCGTGATATTCGGCATCGCGCGCCTGCACCTCGCCGCGTTCGGGTTGCAGCGCCACCAGCGCCGCCCCGCGCCGCAGCGCGCGGAACTGGAAGGCACTATTCTGGCAGGCCGGGTCATCCTCGGGCGTGCCCCAGGCGGCGTGAAGATCATCGCGCAGGGGTTCGGGCAGCTGGGCCAGCGCGGCGCGATAATCGGCCAGCGGCCAGGCGAGCGTCTGTGTTTCCAGCGCGCNNCCCGCTGCCGGGTTCCACGGCATGGCCCGCCGCCTGCAACCCCTGCAGGATGGCCTCGCAGGAGGCCAGCGCATCCAGCCCCACGGCATCGGCCAGATTGTAATCCTTGCCGGGATAGGTGGAAAGCACCAGCGCGAGCTGGCGGTCCGTCGCGGCGGTCTGGCCCAGCCGGTACCGCGCCTCGACCCGGTCCAGCGCGGCTGCCACCCGATCAGGATCGGCGCGATGGGCAAAGCGCGAAAACTGCAGATCGGGGTCGCGCCGCCCCGGCTGCTTGAAGCTGATGACACCGGCGAACAGGCGGCCATCCACCTCGGGCAGGACCACATTCATGGCCAGATCGGCGGGCGACAGGCCCCGGTCGGCGATCTGCCAGTCTTTCCGCCGCGCGGTGGACAGCGCCACCTGCCAGACCGGGCAGCCCGGCCCGTCCAGTGGCGTGGTGCCGTCTTCGCCCTTGGCGGAAAAGGCGGTGGCGTTGAGGATGGCCTCCGGGGCGGCATCGGCCAGCATCTGTGCCACCGGGACGGCATGGGGGCCTTTGAGCGAGGGGGCAAAGAGGCCGAAAGCCCGGAAGCCGCGCGCCCTTGCGCCGATAATCAGCGCATCAACGGCATGGGTATCGGCGGCAGCGAGATAGCTGCGGTAGAAGGTGACGGCGATCAGCGGGCCTGCACCTTCGGGCGCCGGGATCACCCCCCGCGCCGGATCATACCAGCCGCAATCGGGCAGCGCCTTGTCGCCCGGCACCGGCGGGGCATAAAGCCCGGCCGCCAGCGCCAGTTGTGCCAGCGCCGCGTGTGCCGCCACCGCGCCCCCCGCATCGCAGAGCGTGGCCAGCCGCCGCAGCGTGCCCAGCGGCAGGGTGGACAGGTCATCCAGCCGCGCATCGGGCCGCCCATCGGCAGGCAGCACCGCCAGCGCGATGCCGTGGCGGCGGCACAGATCCTGCACGCTCGCCAGCCCATAGGGCCAGTAGCTTTCGCCACCGATCAGCCGGATCAGGATGCCCTTCGCCCCGGCCAGCGTCTGTTCGACATAGGTATCCACCGACAGCGGATGGCGCAGCGCCACCAGATTGGCCAGCCGCAGCGAGGGCAACCGCCCGCCCGCCCGGTGCCAGCCCGCCGCGAAAGCCCCCAGATCGCTGTCGGAAAACGACAGAACCACCAGATCGGCCGGGGATTGCCCCAGATCGAACGGGGTTTCCGTTTCCTCCAGCCCGTGGCTTTCGCGGAAGGTGACGTGCAAGGATCAGCCCTCCAGCACGGAGCGGATGGCGGCCTCATCCACATGGTCGTGTTCCCCGATCACCACCAGCCGGGTCTGGCGCGGGGCATCGCCCCAGGGCCGGTCATATTGTGTGCGCACCCGCTCGCCCACGGCCTGCACCAGCATCCGCATCGGCTTGCCCTGAACGGCGACATAGCCCTTCACCCGCAGGATATGCTGTTCGCGCGCCAGACGGCGGATCGCCGCTTGCAGCGCCTCGGGGTCGGTGACTTCGGCCAGGTCGATCACCACAGTGTCGAAATCATCATGCTCGTGATCGTCATGGCCATCGTGATGGCTGGGGCGGGCGGCCAGGTCATCCTCGGCGGCGGCATTCAGCCCCAGCACCACGCGCGGGTCCACCACGCCTTCGGTGATGGCAATGACCGGCAGTTTGCGCGGGCTTTCGGCATCAATCACCGCCCGGGCGGCGGCAAGACCGGCATCGCCCGCCAGATCGGATTTGGTCAGCAGCACCAGATCGGCGCAGGCGATCTGATCCTCGAACACCTCGGACAGCGGGGTTGCATGGTCGATGCTGTCATCGGCGGCGCGCTGGGCATCCCCCGCCGCCACATCAGGGGCAAAGCGGCCCGCCGCCACCGCCTCGGCATCGGCCAGGGCCACCACGCCATCGACGGTGATCTTTGACCGGATCGCGGGCCAGTCAAAAGCCTTCAGCAGGGGCTTCGGCAGGGCCAGGCCGCTGGTTTCGATCAGGATATGGTCAGGCCGCTGCGGCAGGGCCATCAGCGCCTCGATCGTGGGGATAAAGTCATCGGCCACGGTGCAGCAGATGCAGCCATTCGCCACNNAGTTTTCATCGGCGCAGGATTTCAGGATGTCACCATCCACGCCCACGCTGCCGAATTCGTTGACCAGCACCGCCAGCCTTTTGCCCTGCGGATTGGCCATCAGATGACGGATCAGCGTGGTCTTGCCCGATCCGAGAAAGCCGGTGATGACGGTGACGGGGATTTTGGCCAGATCAGACATCGGAAGTCTCCAGTGGGGGGATGCGGGCAAGGCATTGCTTGCGGAAGATCTCGGGCCGGTCGCGCCAGGGCACCAGACCATCGGGCGTGGCAGCATAGCGGGCGGCGCCGTCCAGAATGGCGGCCACATGTTCCGACGGGTCCAGCCGGCCATAGACATAGGTCCATTTGCCCGGCGCGCTGAGCGCCACGGAACAGCCCGAAGAACAGGCAGACAGACATTCGACGGCCTTGACCTCCACCCCCGGCGGCATATCTGCCCCCGACAGCAGCCCATGCAGCACGGCGCCCGGGCGGGTGTTTTCGGGCGGCGCCTCGGCCCGGCGGCAGGTGATGCAGACATGCAGGGTTGCACGCGCCATGATGTTTCTCCTTTTGAGAGAACGGGGGCGCAAGCGCAGACGGAAGGGGCGACAGGACGCGCCTCTGCCGGTCGCGGAACACCCCGTCCGCCCGTGTCATAGATGCGCTGGCAGGTCTCCCGGCTTGCGGAGCGGGTTTCCCCCCGGACGCGCCTTCCCGGGGGTGAACCCAGTGGCATGCGGCCTCTCCGGTCACGGTCGCGGGGGCGGCTGTGCTTGAGTCCGGCACCGGACCTGGCACATTCCCTCTTCGCCTGCGTCGCCGCAGGAACCAGCTTTCCCCAGCCTTGTGCCAGATTGCCCCGGCAAGTCAAGTTCGCCCGGCGCCCCTTCGCGCGGCGTGGGCGACATGCGATGCGTCGCAAGGCGGCTTCCCGCGCGCCGCCGCGCGGTCTATGCAGAGCCGGGAAGGAGACTACCATGACCGAGAACCTCAGCCCTGAAAGCCCCGAAGATCTTGCCCGCCATGCCGCGAAGATGGCCAAGAAGAAGGCCGCCCGCGACAAGATCATGGCGACCAAGGCAGGCGAAAAGGGGCTGGTGATCGTGCATACCGGGCCGGGCAAGGGCAAAAGCTCTTCCGGGTTCGGCATGATCCTGCGCTGCATCGCGCATGACATGCCCTGCGCCGTGGTACAGTTCATCAAGGGCGCCTGGGATACCGGCGAGCGGCGGCTGATCGAGGGGCATTTCAGCGATCTGTGCCAGTTCCATGCCATGGGCGAGGGCTTCACCTGGGAAACCCAGGACCGCGCCCGCGACAAAGCGATGGCGCAAAAGGGCTGGGACAAGGCGAAAGAGCTGATCCGCGATCCGGATATCCGCTTCGTGCTGCTGGACGAGATCAATATCGCGCTGCGCTATGACTATCTGGATGTGGCCGAAGTGGTGGCCTTCCTGCGCGATGAAAAGCCGCCGATGACCCATGTGTGCCTGACCGGGCGCAATGCCAAGGACGAGCTGATCGGGCTGGCCGATCTGGTGACCGAGATGACGCTGGTGAAGCACCCGTTCCGGTCGGGGATCAAGGGCCAGAAGGGCGTGGAGTTCTGAGCAGGATGGCAGACCCCGGGGGCGCTGCCCCCGGACCCCCGGGATGTTTGGACCAAGATAAAGGGAACGATTTGTTAACCGAATCAGGACATTCTGTCTTTGCGGTACAGGGAGGGATCCCGATGACCGCCCAAGGTAAAGGCGCCGCGTCTCCCCCGTGCGAACGGCCCGAGGCGCGGCGACCGATACCCGGGGCGACTTTCCCCTTTATCTTGGCAGAAAATATCCTGGGGGTGAGGCCCGCAGGGCCGAGGGGGCAAAGCCCCCTTCCTGGCATTGGAGGCCATCCATGCCTGCGCTGATGATCCAGGGCGCCGGATCGAATGTCGGCAAGTCGCTGCTGGTGGCCGGGCTCTGCCGGGCGGCACGGCGGCGGGGGGTGTCGGTCGCGCCGTTCAAGCCGCAGAACATGTCGAACAATGCCGCCGTCACTGCCGATGGCGGCGAGATCGGCCGGGCGCAGGCGTTGCAGGCGCTGGCTTGCGGGCTTGATCCGGTGATGGACATGAACCCCGTGCTTTTGAAGCCCGAAAGCGAAACCGGCGCGCAGGTGGTGGTGCGGGGGCGGCGGATCACCACGGTCCGGGCGCGGGACTATTCCGATCTGAAGCCGAAGCTGCTGGGCATGGTGCTGGAGAGCTTTCACCGGCTGAGCGCGGCGCATGATCTGGTGATCGTCGAAGGGGCAGGCAGCCCGGCTGAAATCAATCTGCGGGCAGGGGATATCGCCAATATGGGCTTTGTTCGCGCGGCGGATGTGCCGGTGGTGCTGGCGGGTGACATCGACCGGGGCGGGGTGATCGCGCAGATCGTCGGCACTCAGGCGGTGCTGGACCCGGGCGATGCGGCGATGATCGCGGGGTTTCTGGTGAACAAGTTCCGGGGCGACCTGCGGCTGTTCGATGATGGCTATCGCATGATTGCCGATCGCACCGGCTGGCGCGGTTTCGGCGTGCTG
>DOMY01000300.1 GCA_003509785.1 Gemmobacter sp. | reverse complement strand
CGATCACCAGTTCGGCATTGGTGAAAACCGGCTCGTCGAAGTCATCCAGCAAGCCCCAGAGGTGATCGGGGTGGCCATGGGTGAACAGCACATGCGTCACATCCTCGGGCGTCAGATCCAGCGCGGCCAGCGCCTCGGCCAGCTTGCCCGCCGTAGGCTGGAAATCCGGGCCTGCCCCCACATCAAACAGCACGGTATGGGTGCCGTCCCGCAGCAGGGTGACGTTGCAGGGCGGTGTCAGCTGATCGGTGGGCAGACCATATTTGCTGATGATCGCCTGCATCTCCGCCTGCGGCATCCCGCCCAGTATGAAATCGCCGGGCAGCACGAGATTGCCATCCGACAGCGTGTCGATGCGCATCGCGCCCAGATCGAGTGTGGCACCGGCCCAGATGCGGCGCGGCGCCAATGGCGTGGCAAGGGCGGCAGCGGCCAGGGTCAGGATATGGCGGCGGGTCAGCATGGGGCACCTGTTCAAACGGGAAAAACCGGGCGCCCCGCAAGGCGCCCGCAGTCAGGGACGGATGGTTTCAGCCAAAGATGTCGGCGGTGATGCCCGCATACCAGCCAAGGCTTTCCTCATAGGTCGCCTTGCGCAGCGCGGCATCCTCGCCCGTCTGGCTGATGAAACTTTCGACCGAGGCGATCTTTTCCGGCGTGGGTTCGTAGGATGCCCCCACCTTCACCCCGTCATCCGGCGCGATCAGCGACCAGCAGGTGTTGGAATAGCGCGCCGGAAAGACCTTGGATTGCAGCAGCTCGCCCCGGATCGTCATGGCGGCCACCTTGGCCTGGCTATTGGCGGAAAAGCCGGATTTCGGCATGTCGCCCTGCGCAGAACTGTCACCCAGAACCCAGATGTTTTCATCCATCTTCGACTTCATCGTGTCGGGATGCACCGGCGCCCAGCCGGTTTCATCCGTCACCCCCGCGATTGCCGCGATCTTGCCCGCCACCTGCCCAGGGATGACGTTGCAGACATCCACCTTCTGCGCCTCGCCCTCGACCACCACTTCCATGGTATCGGCGCGCACTTCCACCGCAGCACCGCCGAAATCAGGGCCGACCCATTCCACCATCCCGTCGTAGTGGCGCGCCCAGCCTTCCTCGAACAGTGCCTGTTTCGAGTATTTCTCCTTCGGGTCCAGCACCAGGATCTTGGCTGTGGGGTTCTTCTGCTTCAGCACATGCGCCACCATGCTGATACGCTCATAAGGCCCCGGCGGGCAGCGATAGGGGTTGGGCGGGGCGACCATGGCAAAGGTGCCCCCCTGCGGCATTTCCTCGACCATCTTCTTCAACAGCTGGGTCTGCGGCCCGGCCTTGTAGGCATGGGGCATCACCTCGGCCACATCCAGGCTCCATCCCGGAACCGAGCCATCCTTGAAATCAATGCCGGGCGACAGGATCAGCCGGTCATAGAGCAGCACCTGCCCGCCCGCCAGCGTGACGGTTTTCGCCGCGCGGTCCACCGCCGTCGCCATGTCATTGATGACGCTCACGCCACCGGCGGCAACCTTGTCATAGCCGTGTTGCAGGCTTTCGAACTCGCGGAAGCCCCCCAGATAAAGGTTCGAAAAGAAGCAGGTGGTGTAAACCGGGTTCGCCTCGATCAGCGTGATATCCAGCGCGCCTGCGCTGTCCTTGGCCAGATAGCGCGCCGCTGTCGCACCGCCCGCCCCGCCGCCGATCACCACGACCTTCGGCTTTGCCTGGCCCAGCACCATGGGCGCGTAAAGCAGGCCGGTCGCAGCAAGGCCCGTTCTCAGAATGGTCCGTCTGGTCAATATCATGCGCGTTTCCTCCCAGATGCGCGGTGATGCCGGGCGCGGTTGGCTCCGCGTCTCTGGCTTAGTCAAGCGTGGAGAAATAGGCGGCCAGCGCCGCGATTTCCTCATCCGACAGGCGGCCCGCCATCATCTGCATCACCGGATGCGGGCGCAGCTTCTGCTTGTAGGCGTGCATGGCCACCACGAAATCCTCGGCAGGCCATGCGGCGATCGAGGGGATGCCCTGATCCGATCCGTCGCGCTGGTGGCAGGTTGTACATTCCGACGACAGATATTCGCCATAGGCCGGATCGCCCTTGATCCCCAGGATCGCCGGATCAAGGTCATGATCGGTCTTGCGGGCGGTGGGTTCGGCTTCGGGAATGTCGCGCGGTCGGTCGGACCATTCGCGCAGATAGGCCAGCAGCGCGGCGCGCGCCTGCGGATCGGCCAGGCCGCGATAGTTCATCCGCGTGCCCGAAACCAGCGCCTTGGGGTTTGCGACATAGGCATCCAGCGTTTCCAGCGTCCAGGTCAGGCCATCATTGCCCATCCGGGCCATGGCCTTGGAATAGCTGAAATCCGCCAGCGCCCCGGCCCGGCGACCGAAGATGCCGTTCAGGCGCGGGCCGGCGCGGTTCACCGCCTCTGGCCCGATCTGGTGGCAGGCCGAACATTGCCGCTGGAACACCGTCTCGCCCCGCACGGCATCACCGATATCTTCCGCCACGGCCGGGATGCCCCAGGCCGCGGCGAAGACCAGCGCAGCAAGGAACACTCTGCGCCCGGCCATCATCTATTTCCCGAAGGTGGATAGATAGGCGATCACCGCCGCGCGATCCTCGGGCTTTTTCAGCCCCGCGAAGGACATTTTGGTGCCTTTCATGAAGCCCTTGGGGTTTTCAAGAAAGGCCTGCAGCGCAGCATCATCCCAGACCAGACCGCCCGCCGCCATATCGGCCAGCGGCTTGGAATATTTGAAGCCGTCCACCGCGCCCGCCGCATGGCCCACAATGCCGTTCAGCACCGGCCCGGTGCCGTTCTTTGCACCCTCGCCCAGCTTGTGACAGGCGGCGCATTTCTTGAACACCTTCTCGCCCGCAGCCACCAGTGCCGGGTCGGCGGCGGCGGGTTCCGCTACCGGTGCCTCGGCGGCAGTGGGTTCTGTGGCGGGTTCGGCGGGGGCTTCCACCGCCTCTGCCTCGGCCGCCACCGGCTGCACGGCGGCAGGGACCCGCAGATCGGGCAGGCTGCCCGCCGGGCGACCATCCGGATCTTCCGGCGTCACGTTCAGATCGACGGCGCGTTTGGTGATTTCGGGCGTGCCCGGCACACAATCGGCCATGCAAGGTTCCGTGCGGAACTTCACATATTCGGTTTCCGGCCGGTCGTCGGGATAGAAGCCTTCGGCATTGGGCATCTTGATTTCGGTGAAATTATCTTTCGACAGCACGAAGTCATCTTCCACCAACCCGTTGGAATACAAAAGGAAAGCGGTGATCGCATAGGTTTCGTCCGCCGTCACCGTCTGCGCCGCGCCAAAGGGCATCGAACGATGAACGTAATCGAACACGGTGGACAGATAGGGCCAGTAGCTGCCCACGGTTTTGACCGGGCGCGGATCGGTCAACGAGCCTTCGCCCCCCGCCAGCACCGGCCAGCTGTCCAGCCCTTCGGCAAATTCGCCGTGGCAGGCGGCGCATTTTTCGGCGAACACTTCTTCGCCCGTCGCCACATCGCCCGATCCTTCGGGCAGGCCGGTGCCATCGGGCAGCACCGCCACATCCCAGGCCTCGATCTCTTCGGGTAAGGCTTCGCGGCCAAGACCCAGCTTTTCGGCAACAGCAGGCCCGGCCAGCACCGAAAACGTCAGCGCCGATCCTAGGAGAAGGTTACGCGATCTCGACATTCTCGACCTCCCCATCCGCCTTGATCCACCAGGTCTGGATGCCGTTGTTGTGGTAGACATTGTTCAACCCGCGAATGTCGCGCAGGGCGGCCTTGGTCGGCTGCACATAGCCGGTGTCGTCGATGGCCCGCGATTGCAGGAACATTTCCTGCCCATCCCAGTTGATATCCAGATGGAAGCGGGTCAGCGCCTTGGCTTTCGCATCGCCGGAAATCCGCGCCTCCTGCCAGTTGCGGCCCCCATCCAGCGAGACATCGACCCGGGTGATGCGGCCATTGCCCGACCAGGCCAGCCCGGTGATGACCAGCGGCCCCTGGCCGTGGCGGATCGGCACCTGCGGGCTGGGCGAGGTGATGACAGATTTGGCATCCATCACCCAGGTCCATTTGCGCGCCCGGCCATCGGGCATCATGTCGGTGTATTTCGAGGTTTCCTCGCGGCTTTCCACCGCCTGATCGTAGATGCCCAGACGACGCAACCACTTGATCCACATGTTGCCCTCCCACCCCGGCACCACCAGCCGGACGGGATAGCCATGCTCCTTGCGCAACGCCTCGCCATTGGCGAAAAAGGCCACCAGCACGTCATCCATCGCCTTTTCCAGCGGGATGGAACGGCCGTTGGAACTGGCATCGGCGCCTTCGGCGTAGACCCATTTGCCCTCGGGCTTCACCCCCGCCTCTTCCAGCAGATAGCGCAGCGGGATGCCGGTATATTCCATGTTATGGATCATGCCCTGGGTATATTGGCAGCCTTCCAGCTGGGCCCCGCCCCATTCCATGCCGCCATTGGCCGCACATTCGCAGAAGGCCACCGTCACATGGCGCGGAAAGCGCAGCAGATCCTCGAAGCTGAAGACCAGCGGCTTTTCCACCAGCCCGTTGATCATCAGCCGGTAATCCTGCTTCGACAGTTCGATGGCGCCGGAATGGTGCCGCTCGAACGCGCAGCCCTGCGGGGTGATCGTGCCTTCCAGCGCATGGATCGGCGTGAAGTTGATCGAGCTGACGGGGCTTTCCGTCAGCCATTCGACATTGCGCCGGGTCACATGGCCTTCAAAGCGGATGGGCATGCCATAGGGCGCGGCATCCACCGGATCGCCGAAGGCCGAGGCCCAATCCTGCACTTCGGTAATCAGCGGGTCAGGCCCCGCCGCCTTTGCGGTGGTGGCCCCAGCCACCAGCCCCGCCCCGGCCAGCGCCGACGAGCGGAGGAAGCCGCGGCGCGAGGGGCCGGTTACGGGTTCGTCGGTCATCCGGTCATCAGACATGGCGAACGCTCCTTCCTTGGTTTCAGATGCCGGTCACGGTGACCGAGGTATTGGGTTCAAGCCGCACGGTGCCGATCTTGCGGATATGTGCCTCCAGCACGTCCCAGATCTGCGGGCCTTCGGTGCCTTCGTTGACGCTGGCCCAGCCCGCCACGGTGTAAGATTTCGCGGCATCCACCGCTTCGCCGGTATCGGCCAGCGCCAGCGCGGAAATCCGTTCGCCAATCGGTTTCGACACGTCGATGGCATAGGCCAGCCCGCCC
>DOMY01000134.1 GCA_003509785.1 Gemmobacter sp. | reverse complement strand
CCCCGCGCCGCCCCACAGCTCGTCCTCGCCATGGCCATCCAGCAGGATATCCGCCCCCGCCCCGCCGCGCAGCGTATCGTCCCCCACCTTCCCCGCGATCAGATCGCCGCGCGCATCGCCTGTCAGCGCGTTGTCACCCGGCCCCCCCAGCAGCTCCGGCGCCAGATCCCCGGGATCAAAGCGCAGCCGGATCAGCCCGCCATCCTCGGTGCCCAGCACAAGCTCGATCCGGCCGCCGCGCACCACCGCCTCCAGCGCGGTGATGTCGTCCAGCGCCAGCCCCGCCGCCTGCAGCTGCTGCCCCGCATCCAGCAGCCGCCCGTCGGGCAACAGCACAAAGGCCTGCACCCCCTGATCGCCGCCCGCCGCAAAGACATAGACCCGATCGCCCACCACCGCCGTCGCCAGCGCAGATACCGATTGAAACCGCGTATCCAGCGTGTCGATCACATGATCGGTCAGCGCCAGCTGGCCATCCGCACCCAAAGCCAGCACCGAAACCGACGAAGATCCCGCCCCCGCCACGAACACCCAATGCCGCCCGCCCGCCTCTGCCACCTCCAGCGCCGAAGGCGCTTNNCCCCAACCCGGCCGAGGCCCCGACACTCGACACCGTCTGCAGCGTGCCATCCGCCCGCAGCCGATGCACCGCTAGCGCATCCTCCCCCGCCGACAGCGACAGGATGAACTGCGCCCCGCCGATGCGCAGACTTTCCAGAGCGGTCACGTCAAACCCCTGCCCCGCCGCGCCAAAGGTCAGGCTGTGGCGCAGTTGCATCCGGCCCGTCTCGGCCACCGCCCAGACCTCCAGCACACCGGCCCGCGCCGGGGCCAGCACGGCAAAGCCGCTGCCCGCCACTTGGGCAAAGGCCTGCGCCGCAATCACCCCCGATGGCCCGCCCGACAGCAGCAGCCGGTCCCCGATCTGGCCCCCCGCCCCGATCTGCCAGCCGCCCGGATCCGCCGCCCAGCCGCCGGTCCATACCAGCGCCTCCTGCCCGCCCACCGTCAGGAACGACAGCCGCCCCGGCGCCGAAAGCACCTGCCCCGCCGCGATCCCCTGCTGGTCGATCAGCGCCAGCCCCTCCCCTGTCGCCTGCAGTTCCAGCGCCAGGATACCGCCCCCCGCCCGGGTTGCGGTAAACACCTGCACCACCCCATCCACCACCCGCAGACAGATATCGCTGACCCCCGCCAGCATCTGCCCCGCCGCACCCCGAAAGGTGCCAAGGACGCCAAAGCCCATGACCCCACACCTGCACACCGTTCACACCCGGGTTCAGGATCGGCAATCAGGGTTTTCGGCGCCTTAACACACCAAGGCAGGCCCCCTGCGGACCTGTGGCAGCATCATGGCATTTGGCGTCAATCTTCCGGTCATCTGTGTTGGCAAGGCGTAAACGCCCGCGCTCAGACCCGGGTGGCCTCGGGCGGCGGCGTGATCGCGCTGCGCTTCAACGCGGATTCGCGCCAGGTGATATAGCTGATGGCGGCGATGATGATGCCGCCGCCCAGCAGTACAAACCCGTCCAGCGGCTCGCCAAAGGCCAGCAAGCCCAGCAGCGCCGCCCAGACCAGCTGCAGGAATGTCACCGGCTGTGTCACCGTCATCGGCGCCACGGCAAAGGCCCGGCTCATGCAGTAATGGCCCAGCGTGGCAAACACCGCCACCAGCGCCAGCGCCGCCACCTGCACCACCGTCACCGGCACCCAGACCGCCAGCGCAAAGGGCAGAAGGCCCAGCGTCACGCACAGGCTCATCATCGCCACCACGCGGCCCGCGCTTTCCCGTGCGCTCAGCTGTTTGGCAAACAGGTAAGACCCGGCAAAGAACACCGCCGCCCCCACCTGCGCCAGATGCCCCGGCCCCAGCTCGCGCAGACCCGGGCGCAGGATGATGAGGGCACCGCCAATCGCCACCAGCACCGCCAGAATCCGGCGCAGGGCCAGCCGCTCGCCAAAGAACACCACCGCGCCCAGCGTCACCAGCACCGGGTTCAGATAGCCGATGGCCGTCACCTCGGCCACCGGCAGCCGGGCCATGGCAAAGAACCACAGCATCACCGCCAGCGTATGCACCGCCCCCCGCCCGATGTGCAGGCGCAACATGCCGGGGGCAAAGCCCTGCCGCAGCAGCGGCACCAGCGTCGGCAGCAGGAACAGCAGCCCGCAGGCAAAGCGGATGAAGGCCGATTGCGGCGCGGGCAGATCGGTGCCCAGCCAGCGCACCAGCCCGTTCACCGCCACAAAGCTCGCGCCCGAGGCCAGCATCCACATCACGCCCTGAACGGGCCGCATCGCTGTTGTCATCGCTGTCATCCGCAGACCCAAGCGCAAGCGCCGGGCGGCTGCAAGGCCGCCTTTGTGTCGGTCACAAAAGCGAGGATGCGCCATCTGCACGCCGTCCCGACAAAGACCCGACGCAGGCCGTACAGCCACCAGACGCAGGCCAGACAGCAGATCAGCCGCCCAAAGCCAGGGCCAGGGCCAGCGCCCACATCACGCAGCCCACGCCGATCTCCAGCACCACCCAGGCCTGCGGCCGGGCAAATACCGGCGCCAGCAACCGCGCCCCGAAGCCCAGCGCCGAAAAGAAGCTGAAGGATCCCAGCGCCGCCGCCACCCCGAAGGCCAGCCCATGCGGCGCATATTGCGCCGAAATCGACCCCAGCAGAACCACCGTATCCAGATAGACATGCGGATTGGCCCAGGTGAACATCAGGCACATCGCCAGCACCCGCCCCAAGGGCGCAGGCGCCCCCGGCGCGGGCATCAGTGCCTCGCCCCCCTTCAGCGCCGCGCGAAACCGCAGCGCGCCATAGACCGCCAGAAAGGCCACACCCAGCCAGCGCATCGCATCCCCGAACCACGGCGCCGCTGCCGCGATGGACCCGAAGCCCGCCACACCCGCCGCGATCAGGATCGCATCCGATCCGGCACAGACCGCCACCACCGCCGCCACATGTTCACGCCTAAGCCCTTGGCGCAGAACGAAAGCATTCTGTGCCCCGATGGCCGCGATCAGGCTGATCGCCACCAGATACCCGGCCCCTGCCGCTTCCCACATGCTGTCTCTCCTGCTTTTGGCTTGACTTAGCGGGGCGGGGCTGCCTCAATCCAGTTAAACTTTCTGTTGTGGATGAAGCATCGCTAATGCTCGATTATGCCCAGCTGCTGACGCTTGCCACCATTCACCGCCGCGGCAGCTTCGATCTGGCGGCGGCGCAGCTGGGGCTGACGCCCTCTGCCGTGTCGCAGCGGCTCAAGGCGCTGGAAGAACGCATGGGCACCCTGCTGATCCGCCGTGGCCAGCCCTGCGCCGCGACCGAGGCCGGGCTGCGGCTGATCCGCCATGCCGATGACGTGGCCCTGCTGGAAGCCGCGCTGGCGCAGGACATGCCTTTGCCCGATACCGGCCCGGCGACGCTGCGCATCGCAGTCAATGCCGACAGCCTCGCCACCTGGGTCATCCCGGCCCTGGCGCGCTGCGACGGGCTGCTGTTCGATCTGGTGATCGACGATCAGGAGTTCAGCCAGGACTGGCTGCGCCGCGGCGAGGTGGCGGGGGCGATCACCGCCCATCCCGGCCCGCTGCAGGGATGCGATACTATCCCCTTGGGCGCATTGCGTTATTTCGCCACAGCCAGCCCAGGCTGGTGTACCCGCTGGCTGCCCGATGGCCCCAGCCGCGCTGGCCTGACCCGCGCCCCGGCGCTGACCTATTCCGACAAGGACAGCCTGCAATCGGGCTGGCTGCGCCGCGAATTTGGCGCGCCCTTCCCCTTTCCCACCCATCGCATGGCCTCCAGCCAGGCCTTCGTCGATGCGGCGCTCGCCGGTCTGGGCTGGGGCATGAACCCTGATCTGCTGGTGGCCGATCATCTGGCGCAGGGGCGGTTGGTCGAGCTCATCCCCGGCCGGCCACTGGATGTGATGCTGCATTGGCAGTTCGCCCGGCTGGCCGCCCCGGTTCTGGCACCGCTGACCCATGCGCTGACTGCCGCCGCAAGATCCACCCTGCGACAGACAGTGGCTTGCGAAATTTTACCCAAGCCCTAAACTGCCGGGTAACAAAGAGAAAGTCACATGGCCGTCCTGTTTTCTGACGATACCCGCAGCGTCGGGGTCATTCCCCTCAACATGGATCTGAACAGCCTTCTGGCCGAACGCGCCGGATATCTGCTGGAGCAATTCGACCCGCCAAAGGTGATCGAAGGGGAAGCGATCACCCTGCGATCGGTCTTTCAGGGGCCGATCCCGCTGCAGCTGGCCACCGCCAGCTTCGACAGCGCCTTTCGCGGCGCCGATGCCCCGGGGCAGATTGCCGTCTTCGGCAACGGGCTGACGGTGGATGGCGACAAGGTTCTGACCGGGGGCACCATCAGCGCCCTGGCCAGCCATACTGCCGAAGGAGTCTATGTCCAGATCCACGACATCGCCTTGTCGGCCCTGCTTCTGGAACAGGCTGCGGCCACGGTCAGCCCGGCGGATGACCGGGCGCTGCTGGCGACGCTGATGCAGCGCGACGATCTGGTGATCGGCGGCGCGGGGGATGGTGTTTACGATCTGGGCGCGGGCGGGGATGTGGCCATCACCGGCGGCGGACAAGATCTGGTGCGCGGTCAGGCCGGTGCAGACTATATCGTGCTGGGTGGAGGCAATGACACCGGCCTTGGTGGCAAGGGTGCCGATATTCTGGATGGCGGCGCCGGGGCAGATAGCCTGTCTGGCGGGGCGGGCGCAGATATCCTGATCGGTGGCGCCGGAAATGACACGCTGACCGGCGGGATGGGTGCGGATAGTTTCATCATCACCCAACACGGCGGGCGCGACCGGATCACCGATTTCGACCTGGGCACCGATCATCTGGTGCTGGATGCCGCGCTGGCCGGGCAGCAGGTGACGCTGCGCGCCACGCAACTGGGCACCGCGGTGGATATCGGCAATACGACCACCATCCTGCTGGGCGTGACCCGCGCCGATGTGATTGCGGCGGGCATCGACAGCCTGTTCGGGGATCTGGAAACGGTTGCCGCCCGCGAAGCCGGCTTTCTGGATCTCTGGGCCTATTCGGCCTGAACGGCGGCCCTGCGCGCAAACAAAAAGCCCCCGCTGCCGGGGGCTTTTTCATGCGGCCCAGCGGCCCGGTTCATTCCAGCTGTGCAGCCACGTCTTCCGGCACGTCGAAGTTATGGGTGACGGTCTGCACGTCATAATCTTCTTCCAGCAGGTCGATCAGCTTCATCAGCTTTTGCGCGGTATCCAGATCAACCTCGGTGCGCGACTGGGGTTTCCAGATCAGCTTGGCCTCGGTCGATTCGCCCAGCGCCTGTTCCAGAGCATCGGAAACCGTCGAAAGATCCTCGACCTGGCAATAGATCCAGTGGCCCTCCTCATCGGATTCCACATCATCTGCCCCGGCTTCCAGCGCGGCCATCATCACGGAATCCGCATCGCCCGCGCTGGCCGGATAGGTGATTTCGCCCACGCGATCAAAGCTGTGCGACACAGAGCCGGTCTGGCCCAGGTTGCCACCGGCCTTGGTGAAATAGCTGCGCACGTTGGAGGCGGTGCGGTTGATGTTGTCGGTCATCGCCTCGACGATGATGGCAATCCCGCCCGCGCCATAGCCCTCATACCGGATTTCGGTATAATCAGCCGCATCGCCACCCTGCGATTTCTTGATCGCGCGTTCGATCACATCCTTGGGCATCGACACGGCCTTCGAGGCCTTCACGGCCAGACGCAGCCGCGGGTTCTTGTCGGGATCAGGATCGCCCATCTTTGCGGCGACGGTGATCTCTTTCGCCAGCTTTGAAAACATCTTGGAGCGCAGCTTGTCCTGCTTGCCCTTGCGATGCTGGATGTTTGCCCATTTAGAATGGCCTGCCATGGCCCTCTCCAGTCCCGATTGTGGTGATGGGCACCTCTACACCAGCGAAGCCCCCGGCGGCAACCCCTGCACGTTCGGGCGCCGGATCAGGGGTAAAGCGGCCAGAGGATCGGGATCAGCGCCGAACACAGCAGCCAGGTGATGATGTTCAGCGGCACACCGATGCGGGTGAAATCGGTGAACTTATAGCCGCCCGGGCCATAGACCATCATGTTGGTCTGGTATCCCACAGGGGTGGCAAAGGCGAGCGTCGCAGAAAACATCACCGTCACCACGAAAGGCCGCGGATCGACACCCAGCTGGCGCGCCAGTTCGATGGCCACAGGGGTATAGATCACCGCAACGGCGTTGTTCGACAGGAATTCCGTCAGGATCAGGCCCAGCAGATAGACCGCCATGATCATGGCAAAGGGCGGCAGGCCAATCATCAATGGGCTGACCTCTGACACGATCATTTCCACTGCGCCGGATCTGTCCATCCCCTCGCCCACTGCGATCATGGCAAAGATCATCGCCAGCAGGCGGCCATCCACAAAGCCCAGCGCCTCGTCGCTGTCGATGCAGCGGGTCCAGAGGATCGCGGTGACCGCGATGAAGCCCAGCACGTAGATCGGTGCGATATCCAGCGAGGACAGCACCACCACGAACAGCAGCGCCCCGATGGCAATGGGCGCCTTGTCGCGACGGAAGGCGCGCTGCTTGGGGCGGCTGACATCGACCATGTCCATATCATCGGCCAGCCGCTTGATATCTTCGGCCCGGCCTTCCAGCAGCAGGGTATCGCCCACCTGCACCACCAGCTCGTCCAGCTGGCGGCCGATGTTCTGGCTTTTGCGATGGGCGGCCAGCGCATAGACGCCATAGCGCCGCCGCAGACGCATTTCGCCCAGCGAGCGCCCGATCATCCGGCAGCCCGGGGTAATCAGCACCTCGACCGTTTCGGTCTGCACCGAAGACAGCTTGTCGACGATCCGCATGTCGGTGCGGTTCTGCATCCCCAGCAGTTCCGACATTTCGGTGCGCAGCACCACGCGGTCGCCCGATTCCAGCACCGCCGCCTGCAGATCGCGNNCCCGCCTCCAGCACCACGGATTGCAGATCGCGGCGCAGCGACAGGTCACCGCGCAGCACGTCGATCACCCGCACGCCCGAACGTTTGAACTGCTGCACCTCCAGCACCGAAGTGCCGATCAGTACGGAATCTTCGGGGATCGCCACTTCGGTGAAGTATTTCATGCGCTTGCGGTCGCCCAGCATCGAGGCCATCGACTGCCTGTCGGGCAGCAGACGACCGGCGAACAGCGTCAGATACAGCCCGCCCGCCAGTGTCACGGCGATGCCCAGCGGCGCGATTTCGAACAGGCTGAAATGCTCCAGCCCCGCCTTTGCCGCCGATCCGTCAACCAGAATATTGGTCGAGGTGCCGATCAGCGAGATCATCCCGCCCAGAACGGTCATATGGCTCAGCGGGATCAGCAGTTTTGAAGGCGCCGATCCGATCCGCGCCGCCATCTGGATCACCACCGGAATCATCACCGCCACCAGCGGCGTGTTGTTCATGATCGACGACGCCACGGCGACAAAGCCGAACAGCACCGCAATCGTGGTTTTCGGACGGTTGCCCACATGCTTTTCGGCCATGCCAATCAGCAGTTCCACCGCCCCGGTGCGGACCAGCCCGCCCATCACCATGAACATCAGCGCAATGGTCCAGGGCGCATTGTTCGACAGCGATTGCAGCGCCTCTTTCTCGGGCAGGATGCCCAGAAAGATCATCGCAGCCGCGCCACCCATGGCCGTCACCTCGACAGGAAATGTCTCGGCCACGAAAAGCGCGAACATGACCAGCATGATGCCGATTGCAATCCAGGCCTGCGTCTGCTGCGCCAGTTCCAGTCCAAGCATGATCTCTCCGCCATCAAACTCGACCAGACTAGTAGATTATTTTACTCTCAGAGGCAAAGGATTCGTGATTGCGTCACTGTCTGCGCCACAAAAGCCTGAAGATTGCGCTAACATTGCGCGAAAATAGCCACAGCTGCCCAGAGAAGGCCCAGATCCGTCAGGGCCGCGCCTCTTCCAACCGGCCGCCGATGCGGATCATCCGCACACGGATCGCCTTGCCGGTGCGGTCATCGGTTTCGACATAGACACCCGACAGCGTGGCCGGGCCATTCGCCGGGGTGAACCGCTCTTTCGGCATCCCGGTGACGAAACGGCGCATCGGTTCCAGCTTTTCCATGCCAATGACCGAATTGTAATCGCCGCACATGCCGGCATCGGTCAGATAGCCGGTGCCGCCCGCCAGGATCTGCGCATCACCCGTGGGCACATGGGTATGCGTGCCCACCACCAGCGAGGCGCGGCCATCGCACCAATGGCCCATGGCCATCTTCTCGGATGTCGCCTCGCAATGCATGTCGACGATCACCGCCTGCGCCATGCCGCCCAGCGGATGCGGCTTCAGCGCCGCGTCGATGGCGGAAAACGGATCGTCGAAGGGGCGTTTCATGAACACCTGGCCCAGCACCTGCGCCACCAGCACCTTGCGGCCGCGCGCATCGGTGAACAGCCGCTGCCCGCGCCCCGGCGCGAGCTTGGCAAAGTTCAGCGGCCGGATGATCCGCGGCTCCTGCTCGATATAGGCCAGCATGTCCTTCTGATCGAAGGCATGATCGCCCAGCGTCAGGCAATCGGCGCCCGAAGCCAGCAGAAGCTTGGCATGCTCCGCCGAAAGCCCCATCCCCTGCGAGGCATTCTCGCCGTTCACCACGACGAAATCGAGCGCCCATTCGCGCCTCAGGCGAGGCAGATGCTCCAGCACGATGTTCCGGCCGGGCCGGCCGACCACATCCCCGAGAAACA
>DOMY01000050.1 GCA_003509785.1 Gemmobacter sp. | reverse complement strand
TGCGATGACGGCCAGACAGAAGCTGTTGCCCGGCATTCTGGGCTTTATGTTCGCGGCAACACTGGTTGCGGTGAACTGGCTGGATGCGGCACATCCCGCACTGCCGCTGCTGAAAGTGCTGAACCTGCTGAGCCTTTGGGGAACCGCCTGGTACATGAATGTCGCGCTGGCCAATGCGGGGCATCCGGCTGCCCGTTTTGTGGTGCCTGCGGTTTTCGGCCTGACGCTGCTGTTGCTGTGGGAGCGTGCCGTGGGGCTGTTTGGTATCAGCCCGGTGATCCTGCCCGCACCTTCGGTGATCTGGGTGCAGATCGTGACAAGCCTGCCAACCCTCTGGGCCGATTTCGTGCAGACCTTCGTGAAGGGCGCGTTGTCAGGATATGCCATCGGCTGTGGCGCGGCGGTGGCGGTGGCGGTTCTGATCGACCGTTCCCCTTTCTTGCAGCGCGGCTTGCTGCCGGTGGGCAATTTCGTGGCGGCCCTGCCCATTGTCGGCATCGCGCCGATCATGGTCATGTGGTTCGGGTTTGACTGGCATTCCAAGGCTGCGGTCGTGGTCATCATGGTGTTCTTCCCGGTGCTGGTGAACATGGTGGCCGGGCTGAAGGCCACCGATCACATGCAGCGCGATCTGATGGCAACCTATGGCGCGTCATACTGGCAGTAGCTGCTGAAACTGCGGCTGCCTGCCGCGATGCCCTTCCTGTTCAACGGGCTGAAGATCGCCACCACCCTCGCGCTGATCGGGGCCATCGTGGCCGAGTTCTTTGGCAGCCCGATCGTGGGTATGGGGTTCCGCATCACGGCCGAGATCGGGCGCCTTGGCCTGCCGATGATCTGGGCGGAAATCACGGTGGCGGCGCTGGCAGGTTCGGCCTTTTACGGCGTGGTGGCGCTGATCGAAAAGCGGGTGACGTTCTGGCACCCGTCACAACGGCATTAAACAACCGGGAAAACCCGGACAACTTGGAGGTTGAACAATGAAATATCTGATGACGACGGCCATGGCTTTCGCGCTGATGGCCGGGGTGGCCAAGGCCGAAGACGTGACCCTGCAGCTGAAATGGGTGACCCAGGCCCAGTTTGCCGGTTACTTCGTGGCCAAGGACAAGGGGTTCTACGAAGAAGAGGGCCTGAATGTCACCATCCTGCCGGGTGGCCCTGACGTGGCACCGACCCAGGTGATCGCGGGCGGTGGCGCCGATGTGGTGATCGACTGGATGCCTTCGGCGCTGGCGGCGCGCGAAAAGGGGCTGGCGCTGGTGAATATCGCGCAGCCGTTCANNCCAGCGGCATGATGCTGACCTGCCTCAAGGAATCGGGCGTGGCGACGCCTGCCGATTTCAAGGGCAAGACGCTGGGTGTCTGGTTCGGCGGCAATGAATATCCCTTCCTGAACTGGATGAACAAGCTGGGCCTGAAGACCGATGGCAGCGATGTGACGGTGCTGAAACAGGGCTTCAACGTTGATCCGCTGCTGCAAAAGCAGGCCGCCTGCATTTCGACCATGACCTATAACGAATACTGGCAGGTGATCGACGCGGGCGTGGCGCCCGAGGATCTGGTGACCTTCAAATATGAAGATGAAGGCGTGGCAACGCTGGAAGACGGGCTTTATGTCATGGAAGACAAGCTCGCCGATCCGGCCTTTGCCGAAAAGATGGTGAAATTCGTCCGCGCCAGCATGAAAGGCTGGAAATATGCCGAGGCCAATTCGGACGAGGCCGCAATGATCGTGCTGGAAAATGACGAAACCGGCGCCCAGACCGAAACCCACCAGAAACGCATGATGGGCGAGATCGCCAAACTGACCGCCGGTTCCAACGGCGCGCTGGTGGAGGCGGATTATACCCGCACGGTCGAGGCGCTGATGTCGGGCGGATCGGACCCGGTCATCACTAAGGCTCCGGAAGGGGCCTGGACCCATGCGATCACCGATGCGGCGCTGAAGTAATCGGGCGCGGGATCTGAAATGGCGCGCGGGGTGAAAACCTCGCGCGTTTTTCATTGGGGGGCGCTGCCCCCGTTNNGGGAAATCACAAGATTTACAGGGTTTGTAAATTGGGCGGCGCGATATAATACAAGGCATCTGACCGGAGGATGCCATGCCACTGACCGCCCTGACCGGAAGCCGCGTCCGCGAACGGCGGCTGGCATTGGGGATGCGTCAGGCCGATGTGGCACGGGCGACAGGCATATCTGCCTCTTATCTGAATCTGATCGAACATAACCGGCGCCGGGTGGCGGGCGATGTGCTGGAGCGGCTGGCACTGGCGCTTGGGGTGACGGTGGCCGATCTGGCCGAGGGCGGCGAAGGCGCGCTGGCGGTGCGGCTGCGCGCAGCGGCGCAGGCCGAACCCGAGGCTGAAACCGCCCGGCTGGAAGAGTTCATTGGCCGTTTTCCCGGTTGGGCCGGGGTGACCNNCTGAGCCTTGCGCTGCATGAGGTCGTGTCGGCGGTGAGCTCGGTGCGCTCCACTTCGGCCATTCTGGCCGAAACGGAGGATATCGAACCGGAATGGCGGGCCCGCTTTCACAGCAATCTTTACGCCGATAGTGAAAGGCTGGCGCGCGGGGCAGAGGCTCTGGTCACTTATCTGGATGGATCAGAGCAGGAGGCCGCGCGGGGCACGGCCACGCCCGAAGCAGAGTTTGACGCCTGGCTGCAGGCGCGCGGCGGGCAGATGGCTCTGGATGCCGAAACCGGCCCGGATGACGCGGCCGGAATCGCAGCGCTGTCTTCTGCGGTGGCGCGTGATCTGGCCCNNCGCGCGCATCTGGCGCAGGCACAGGCGGATGCACGGGTGCTGCCCCGCGACAGCTTTCTGGCAGCGCTGAACCGCCTCGGCCCCGAACCTTTGCTGCTGGCGGCAGAATTCGGCACCAGTGTTCTGCCCGTAATGCGGCGCATCGCGCAGCTGGCCGGGCCAGAGGTCGGTCTGGTGATCTGCGATGGCGCAGGGGCCCTTCTGTTTCGCAAGCCGGTTGAAGGTTTTCAACCGCCGCGCATGGGGTCGGCCTGTGCGCTGTGGCCGCTGTTTGCAGCTCTGGCCAGGCCGATGCAGCCGATCGAGACCAGAATAGAGATGGCGGGCCGCAACGGGCGGCGGTTTATGGCCCGCGCCTATGGCGAAATATCCTATCCCGGCGGCTTTGCCGGGGTCGAGGTGCGGCAGGCCGCGATGCTGCTGTTACCCGCGGCCGGGGCCGGGCCGGTGCCGCTGCGGGTGGGGGCCACCTGCCGGATCTGCCCGGTCCAGGACTGCCCGGCGCGGCGCGAGGCTTCGATCCTCAGCGATCTGCCTGAACTGCGGGGCTAGGCTGGCTCCGGCAACACAGGGGTTTTGACAGCAGGCACGTTTCCGCCGATAGTCAGCCCGGGGAGAGGCCTTCGGGCCGGAGAGAGATCGGAGGAGCTGCAGAGTGTCACGGCACGCCATGCTGATCGAAGACGAGCCGAATATCGCCGAGGCGATCCGCTTTCTGCTGGGCCGTGATGGCTGGCAGGTGACAACCTTGGGCGATGGTGGCGCTGCCGAGGCGCGGGTGCGCGAAACGCGGCCGGATCTGCTCATTCTGGATCTGATGCTGCCCGGACGGTCGGGCATCGAGATTCTGGAGGCGCTGCGCGCCGATCCGTCCACCGCCAGGGTGCCGGTTCTGATGCTGACCGCCAAGGGCCAGGGCCNNGGGGCCGATCTGTTCATGGCCAAGCCGTTTTCCAATTCCGAATTCGTGGCGGCGGCACGGTCGCTGGTCGGGGCATGAAACGCCGCTCGCCGGTGTTTCTGGCCCGGCGCGGCTACCGGCTGCGGCGCATCCGCGATGCGGCGCGGCTTTTGCCGGTGGCGGGGGGCTTTCTGTTCCTGCTGCCGATCCTGTGGGGGCCATCGGGGAATGAGCGGCGGGTAACGGCCTCGGATGGCATCTATATCTTCATCGTCTGGCTGGGGCTGATCGTGGCGGCGGCGCTTTTATCACGCCCCCTGCGCGAAGAGACAGACACGGCCCCTGCAGGCGGTGACGGCAGATGATGCCGTTCAATCTGCTGGTTCTGGCCTGCGTCACCTATGTGGCCTTTCTGTTTCTGGTGGCCTTCGTGGTGGAACGGCGGGNNCGGCGGCCGGCGCCGCGCGCTGGTTGCGCTCGCCGCTGGTCTATACCCTGTCGCTCAGCATCTATTGCACAGCCTGGACGTTTTATGGCGCCGTAGGCTATGCCGCGCGTTCGGGGCTGGAATTTGCCACCATATATCTGGGCCCCACGCTGGTCTTTGTGGGCTGGTGGTGGGTGCTGCGCAAGCTGGTGCGGATCGGGCGGCAACAGCGCGTCACCTCGATTGCGGACATGGTTTCCAGCCGCTATGGCAAATCGAATACGCTGGGTGTGGTGGTGACGCTGATCTGCGTCTGCGCCGCGACCCCCTACATTGCACTGCAACTTCAATCGGTGACGCTCAGCTTCGGGGTGTTTGCCGCCTCCGGCACCTATGGCTGGGCGCTGCCGGATACCAATTCAACTGCACTTTGGGTTGCGGCGGGGCTGGCGCTGTTCACCATCCTGTTCGGCACCCGCAATCTGGATGCCAATGAGCAGCATACCGGTGTCGTCACCGCCATCGCGGTCGAGGCTGTGGTCAAGCTGGTGGCGCTGCTGGCTGTGGGCATCTTTGTCGTCTGGGTCATGGCGGATGGCCCGGCCGATATCATCGCCCGGATCAATGGTTCGGCCATGGCAGGCTGGGATCTGGTGCCCTCCCGCTGGGCCGGGCTTACCTTCCTGTCGGCGGCGGCTGTCATCACCCTGCCGCGGATGTTTCAGGTGCTTGTGGTGGAAAACAGCGATGAACGGCATCTGGCCACCGCCAGCTGGGCCTTCCCGCTTTATCTGCTGGGGATGAGCCTGTTCGTGCTGCCGATTGCCGTGGTGGGCTTGCAGGTCATGCCGACCGGGGCGAACCCCGATCTGTTCGTGCTGACCCTGCCGCTCAGCCAGGGGCAGGGCGCGCTGGCGATGCTGGCCTTTCTGGGCGGTTTCTCCTCGGCCACTTCGATGGTGATCGTGGCCTCCATCGCGCTGGCCACCATGGTGTCGAACCATATCGTGATGCCGCTGTGGCTGTCATTGCGGGCCACCGGGCCGGTGCCGGGGGATGTGCGCAGGCTGGTGCTGCTGGCGCGGCGGCTGTCGATCGCCGGTGTGCTGGGGCTGGGCTATATCTACTATTCCCTGTCGGGCGGATCGGCGGCACTGGCGGCCATCGGGCTGATTTCCTTTGCCGGGGTGGCACAGATGCTGCCGGCCATGCTGGGGGGGATCTTCTGGCGTGGCGCCACGCGCCATGGCGCCTTGGCCGGCGTGCTGACGGGCTTCGCCGTCTGGACCTATTGCCTGTTCCTGCCCAGCTTCGGCCCGGGCGGCGTTCTGCCGATTTCTGTCTTTCTGCAAGGCCCCTTCGGCATTGGCTGGTTGCGCCCCTATGCCCTGTTCGGCGTGGCCGGGATGGACCCGTTGATCCATGCCCTGTTCTGGAGCCTGACACTGAACACCACCATCTTCACCTCGGTTTCCCTGCTCAGCTTTCCCAGCCCGGTAGAGCGGGTGCAAGGCTTGGCCTTCGTCAATGTCTTCGATCCCGAACGGGCTGAACCGCAGGGCTGGGCACAAGGCAAGGCCGAACCCGAGGCGCTGCTGGTCATGGCGCAGCGGATTCTGGGGGATGACACGGCACTGGGGTTTTTCGAACAGCAGGCCGTTCTGCAAGGGAAGGATGGCTATCTGCCCGATCCCACACCCGAATTTCTGGATGCGCTGGAACGGCGGCTGGCCGGTTCTGTGGGGGCGGCCACGGCCCATGCGATGATTTCCGAACTGGCAGGGCGGGCGCGGATCACCGTGGCCGATCTGATGCGCATGGCCGGCGAAACGGCGCAGATTGTCGAACATTCCAGCCAGCTGGAAAGTCAGCGCGAAGAGCTGACCCGTACCGCCCGGCAATTGCGCGAAGCGAATGCCAAGCTGACGCAGATTTCGGTGCAGAAGGATGCCTTCCTCAGCCAGATCAGCCACGAATTGCGCACGCCCATGACCTCGATCCGGGCGTTTTCGGAAATCCTGATGGAAGGCGACATGCCGCCCGAAATGATTGCGCATTATGCCCGCATCATCAACGAAGAGGCCATTCGCCTGACCCGGCTTCTGGATGATCTGCTGGATCTGAGCGTGCTGGAAAACGGCACCGTGCAGCTGAACCTCAAACTCGCCAACCTGTCAGAGCTGATCGACCGCTCGCTGCGGGCAGCCGGGCATATCCGCCCCGAGCGGCGGTTCATCGTGCAGCGCGACCTGCCGGCCGAACAGATCTTCCTGCGCACCGATCCTGACCGGCTGGGGCAGGTGCTGATCAATCTGATCTCCAATGCCCGCAAATATTGCGATGCTGCGCGCCCCGAACTGCGCATTGTCGTGCGTCAGCGCGGCGGGCGGGTGGTGATCGACGTGATCGACAATGGCAGCGGTATTCCGCGCAACAAGCAGGCGCTGATCTTCGAAAAATTCGCGCGACTTACAGATCAGTCCCGCGCAGGCGGGGCCGGCCTTGGGCTGGCCATCTGCCGCGAGATCATGGCCAATCTGGGCGGCAGCATTGGCTATCTGCCGGGGCAAGGGGGCGCTGCCTTCCGCATGACCCTGCCTTTGCGGCTGGAAAAACCGCAGAACGAGGTCGCGGCTTAACCCTTTGTCAAACCTGCCATGCGAAGACCGGATGATGAAGCCGGGCGGAGCGGAGCGATGGATCAGGGTATCATCAGGCGAAAACTCTCAGGGGCGGCACTGCTGCCCGTGGCAACAGCCGGGGCTGAACGGGCCTGGCCTCTGGCGCTGGCACGGGTGGCCCGAACACGGCTGGATCTGGCGGTGGATTGTGGCCCGGTGCGCGCCGAACGCCTGTCCCTGACCGAACTGCTGGATCTGCCGCCCGAACGTGGATTGATCGCCCTGCTTGAAGGCCCGCGGGGCGGAACGGGGGTACTGATGCTGGCCCCCGAAGTGCTGGCCGCCTTGATCGAGGCGCAGCCGATGGGCCGGGTTCGCAATCATCCGCTGCCGCCCCGTCGGCCCACCCGCACCGATGCGGCGCTGGTGGCCGATCTGATCGACGCCGCGCTGGCCGCTCTGGAAGAGGCATTGCAGACGGAAGAGGATCTGGTCTGGACAGATGGCTTTCGCTACGCCTCTTTCCTGGAAGAGCCGCGGCCCCTGGCACTTTTGCTGGAAGATGCGCCCTACAAGGTGCTGCGCTGCGATTGCGATCTGGGCGGGCAGCGGCAGGGCACGGCCATTCTTGCACTCCCCGCCGAAGGTCATGGCCGCCGCCCGCATCGGGCGATCCCTGCCACCCCACCGGCNNCCGCCAAGCTCGCGGCCGAGGTTCTGTCATCGCAGGTCGAACTGATGGCGGTGCTGGGCAGCCTGCGCTTGCCGCTGTCTGCGGCGCTATCGCTGCGGCCGGGTGAAATCCTGCCGCTGGGGGCCGCCGCGATTGAGGCCGTGCTGATGATCGGTCAGGATGGCAGGCCGATTGCCAGCGGCAAGCTGGGCCAGCAACGTGGCGTGCGCGCTGTGCGGCTGGCCGATCTGGCGCAGAAACCATTGCCGCCAGTGACACAGCCCGCCCAGCCGAATGAGCCGGCCAGAAATGTAACTGCCATAGAACCCGCTGCCCCGCAGAAGCGCCGGGCAGCGGGCTAGCGGATGTGCAAAAGCCTCAGCCCCGATCCAGCACCGGGCGCAGCCATTCCAGGCTGTAACCAAAGCGCGCCGGGATGCCGATCAGTTCATCAGCCGGGCGCTCGCCTGCCTGTGCCAGTGCCCAGACCACCGAAGACCGGTTGCCGCTGGCACAATAGGCAAAGACCGGGCCGGGGCTGGTAGAGATCACCTCGCGCTGGGTGGTCACATTATGATCGGTGATGGCACCGCCAATCACCGGATTCGCGACAAATGCCAGACCCAACGCTTCGGCAGCAGCCCGGATTTCATCTGTCTGCAGATCGGGCGGAATCTCGCCATCCGGGCGATTGTCGATCACCGTGACAAAGCCGGCTGCCTTGATCATGGGCAGATCTTCCGGGGTGATCTGCGGCGAGACGGCATAGGTCGGGGTAAGGGCGCGGATGTCCATATGGGGCAAGACCTTCAGGCTGGAAGCCGCGCAATCTGGCGGCGGACGAGGGGTGTAGCCACCATACCCGCGGCCATGGCGATAAGGAAGAGCAAGCCGCCCCAACCCCCGNNCCGGTCGTCAGGGCCGCCAGCGCCGGGCCGGGGCACAGCCCCACCAGCCCCCAACCCGCGCCAAACAGCACCGATCCCAGGATCAGGCTATGGTCCAGCTTGGGTTCCGGCCGCGGCGGGATCGGCGTGCCCAGCAGGGCCACTTTCCGCCGCGCCGCGATCCGCCAGGCCACGGCCATCGGCAGGATCGCACCGCCCATCACAAAGGCCAGCGTCGGATCCCAATCTCCGAACACATCCAACCAGCCCTGCACCTTGGTGGTATCCACCATTCCCGAAACCAGCAGACCGGCGCCAAACAGCCCGCCCGCCAGTGCCGCCATGACCAGCCGCAGCATCAGATCACCCCCAGAACCTNNAGCGCAACGGTCAGCCCGCCGGCCAGAATGTAGAACACCGTGGCGACGATGCCGCGCGGTGCCAGCCGCGAAATACCGCAGACCCCGTGGCCCGAGGTGCAGCCATTGGCCAGCCGCGTGCCCAACCCGGTCAACAGCCCACCAATCACGATCAGCAGCCAGTTGCCCGTCAGATGGGTCTCCACCGTGGTGTAAAACGGCACGATCAACAGCGGCACCAGCACAAGCGCCGCCACGAAGGCCAGCCTTTCGGCCCGCTGAAGCGCATCGCTGCCGTCCAGCAGGCTGCCCAGAATACCCGAGGCCCCCATGATCCGCCCGTTCACCAGCAGATACAGCGCCGCAGCGCCACCAATCATCAGCCCGCCGGCAAAGCCATGGACCCAGTCCTGTTCGATCATCGCGCGTGTCCTGTGGTCTGTGTCAGAGTCCGTTGACCGGCACTTTCAGATAGCTGATGCCATTGTCTTCGGGTTCGGGCATCTGGCCTGCCCGCATGTTCACCTGCAAAGACGGGATGATAAGCCGGGGCATGGCCAGCGTCGCATCCCGCTTTTCGCGCATTGCGATAAAATCCTCGCGGCTTTTGCCCGCGCCGACATGGATGTTCAGCGCCTTCTGCGCGCCCACCGTGGTTTCCCAGGCATAATCGTCGCGGCCCGGCGCCTTGTAGTCATGGCCCACGAAAATGCGGGTTTCTTCGGGCAGGGTCAGGATCTTCTGCACGGAATCGAACATCATATCGGCCGAACCGCCCGGAAAATCGCAACGCGCCGTGCCGAAATCCGGCATGAACAATGTATCGCCCACGAAGGCTGCATCGCCGATCACATAGGTCAGGCAGGCGGGGGTATGGCCGGGAGTGTGCAGAACCTGGCCCCGCAGCTGGCCGATCATGAAACTGTCGCCTTCCACAAACAGCCGGTCGAACTGCGATCCGTCGCGCTGGAACCGGGTGCCTTCGTTGAAGATCTTGCCGAAGGTGTCCTGCACCACGGTGATCCGCTCTCCGATGCCGATCTGGCCGCCCAGATGTTCCTGGATATAGGGCGCCGCGCTCAGATGATCGGCGTGAACATGGGTTTCCAGAATCCATTGCAGATCAAGCCCTTCCGCACGGATGAACGCAATGACGGCATCGGCAGAGCGGGTATCTGTCCGCCCCGAGGGATAATCGAAATCCAGCACGGAATCGATGACGGCGCAGGCATGGCCTTCGGGATCGCGCACGACATAGGTGATGGTATTCGTGGCCTCGTCGAAAAAGGCGTGAACAAGGGGCGACATCGGGGAAAGCATGGCAGGCCTCTTCTGGCTGATCTTGGCCTGAATATAGGCCAGACTTTACATATTGCAAGTTTTGAATGTTTATTTTGCAATGGGTTTGACCTGCATCAAGGGCAGGGGGGCTGTGCCCGGATAGCCTTGCGGGGCGAACATGGAGGATAAGATGACCCAGACCCAACAGCCCCAGATTGCCCTGCGTAAGGCGCAGCTGGAGGCCCGGCTTGCCGCGCTTCGGGCCCGCATGGCCGAAATCGACGCCGAACTTGAAAGCCATGATGCCCGCGATTGGGAAGAACTGGCCGTCGAACGCGAAGGCGATGAAGTGCTGGAAGGCATGGGGGTTTCTGCCCAGCAAGAGGTCCGCGCCATCGAAGCCGCACTGACGCGGATTGCCGAAGGCGAATATGGCTTCTGCACCAAATGCGGCAGCGCGATCGAGGGGGCGCGGCTGGACGTTCTGCCCTACACGCCCTTCTGCCGCAGCTGCGCCCATTGACCCGTCATCGCGGAGGATCGACCATGGCCACCCAAGACAACCCGATGCAACCGGCACCGACGCTGGTTGCCCTGCTGGGCGAAATGCAGGCCCTTATGGGTATCCTGCCCCCGGTTCCGGCAAATCTGCCACATCCCGATCCCTTCGCCGGGCTGACCGCCGCAGAAGCAGCTTGCTGCGAAGATGATGCGATGGAGGCCGGGTTCGACAATATGCCAGTCTGACGGGCCATGCCAAGGCCCGCCACACAGCATCAACCCAGCAGAATTCCTGTGACCACCAGCATCAGCCCCAGCGCCGAAAGGCCCAGGGCGGCCATGTTCAGCACGACCACCTTTTGCAGGCGCAGCCGCAGCTGCTCGTCATCGGCAGAGCTTTTGCGCGCTTTCAGCGCCATCAGGATGCACCAGATCAGCCCGCCTATTCCGGCCACCGAAATGACAGAGCCGATCATGATCAGCCATTGCATGGTCTATCCCCTTGTTGCCGCGGTCCTGCGCCAGTTCTCTGCGGCCCTGTCGCGCTGCCGCCGGATGGTTTGCGGCGAAGGGCGATGCGGTGGCGCTGGCTGTCCTTGATGTTGTGGCGTAGCCGAGGGGCGGGGCGCTGGCAAGCGGCCANNCAGATCGCCGCCCGTCTGATGCCGCATGGCTTGATCCGCGCCCCTTGCGGGGATAGGGAAGGGCAAAGCGACCAGCCGCAAAGAGGCAGAGATGAGCGATACGTCAGATCCCTACAATGTTACCGCCGACGAACTGCGCCAGTTCATCGAACGCTTCGAACAGCTGGAGGCGGAAAAGAAAGATGTCGCCGAACAGCAGAAAGAGCTGATGGCCGAGGCCAAGGG
>DOMY01000030.1 GCA_003509785.1 Gemmobacter sp. | reverse complement strand
GACGAACCGCACACCCTCGCGCAGCCGCGCCTGCAAGGCCACGCGCAGATCTTCGGATGGGATGCGGAATTCGGTGTTGCGGGTAAATTCGCCAGTCACGATCTCATGATCGTTCACCACTGCCCCGGTGCGCCCCGTGGTCATCAGGCCGATGGTCCTGGCCCCCGCCGTCACCACCAGATCGCCGCCGATCACCGCATCCGCCTCGCCCACAGAAACCCGGATGGCCGAGATGTCGGCGGGCGTTTCCGCGATGCGGCAGTGGATATGCACGGCGCCCCCCTTCTGCGCCAGCCCGGCCATTTCCATCAGCCCGGCGCCCTTGCCATCCAGATGGGCCGCCATGGCCAGCACCGCGCCCACCGTCACCACCCCAGTGCCGCCAACCCCGGTGATGACAATATTATGCGTGCCGTTGATCGCAGGCAGCACCGGCTGCGGCAGATTGCCGAATTCCACCGCCTTGCCCGGCGCCTTGCGCGGCTTTGCCCCTTCCAGCGTCACGAAAGACGGGCAAAAGCCATTCAGACAGCTGAAATCCTTGTTGCACGAAGACTGGTCGATGCCACGCTTGCGGCCCAGTTCGGTTTCCACCGGCACGATCGACACGCAGTTGGATTGCTTGCCGCAATCGCCGCAGCCTTCGCAGACATCGGTATTGATGAACACCCGGCGATCCGGGTCGGCAAAGGCCCCCTTCTTGCGCCGCCTGCGCTTTTCGGCGGCACAGGTCTGCACATAGATGATGGCCGACACGCCCTTTTCCCCGGCCAGCCGCTCTTGCACCTGCATCAGCTCGTCGCGGGTATGGGTGCGGATGCCACTGGGGAAGCGCGCCAGATCCAGCCCCTCTTTCGGGTCATGCACCAGCGCCACGGTCTTGACACCCATGGCCAGCAGTTCGCGGGCAATGCGGTCGGGCTTCAGATCGCCTTCGTTATGCTGGCCTCCGGTCATGGCGACGGCATCGTTATAGAGGATCTTGTAGGTGATATTCGTCCCCGCCGCCAAAGCCGCGCGGATCGCCTGCACCCCCGAATGGTTATAGGTGCCATCGCCCAGGTTCTGGAACACATGGCCGCGCGTCGAAAACGGCGCCTCGCCAATCCAGTTCGCGCCCTCGCCACCCATATGGGTGAATCCGGTGGTGCTGCGGTCCATCCATTGCACCATGTAATGGCAACCGATGCCCGCATAGGCACGGCTGCCCTCGGGCACCTTGGTGGAGCTGTTATGCGGGCAGCCAGAACAGAAATACGGCAGCCGCGCCGCCAGATCGCGGGCATTATCGGCCCGGCGCACCTCGGAGATGCGCGCAAGGCCAGCCTTCACGCTGTCGATGCCGCGTCCCTCTTCTATCAGGATGCCACCGATCTTTTCGGCAATCAGCACCGGATCCAACGCATAGCGGGTGGGGAACAGCTCTTCCTTGGTGCGGTCATGGTGCCAGCCCAGCACACGGCGGCCACGGCGATCATCAAAGATCGCTTCTTTCACCTGCACCTCGATCAGCTTGCGCTTTTCTTCCACCACCACGATGACCTCAAGCCCCTCGGCCCAGTCGTGGAAGCCCTTCATGTCCAGCGGGAAGGTCTGCCCCACCTTGTAGGTGCTCAGGCCCAGCCGTTCCGCCTCGGCCGCATCAATCCCCAGCAGCGACAGCGCATGGGTCAGATCCAGCCAGTTCTTGCCTGCCGCCACAAAGCCGATCTTCGCGCCGGGGCGGCCCCAGATCCGCTTGTCCATCTTGTTGGCATGGCTGAACGCCTCGGCGGCAAAGCGTTTGTGGTCGATCATCCGCGCTTCCTGCGCCACCGGCGTATCGCCCAGCCGGATGTTCAGCCCGCCGGGCGGCAGCGTGAAATCAGGCAGCACGAACTGCAGGCGATGCGGATTGCCATCCACCACCGCCGTCGCCTCCACCGTGTCCTTCATGGTCTTCAGCCCGACCCACAGCCCCGAAAACCGCGACAGCGCCCAGGCATAAAGCCCGTAATCCAGCACTTCCTGCACGCCTGCGGGGCTGACGACCGGCATATAGGCATCCACCATCGCCCAGTCGGATTGATGCAGCACCGTGCTGCTTTCGCCGGTGTGATCGTCGCCCATGGCCATGATGACCCCGCCAAAGCGGCTGCTGCCCGCCATATTGGCATGGCGCATCACATCGCCGGTACGGTCCACCCCCGGCCCCTTGCCGTACCACAGACCAAAGACGCCATCATGCCGCCCCTCTCCACGCAATTCGGCCTGCTGGCTGCCCCAGATCGCGGTTGCCGCCAGATCTTCGTTCAGACCCGGCTCAAACCGCACCTGCGCGGCCTCCAGCACCTTGGCGGCCTTCATCATGGTCTGATCCACAGCCCCCAGCGGGGATCCACGATAGCCGGTGCAATAGCCTGCCGTGTTCAACCCCGCCGCCCGGTCTNNCCGCCTGCATCAGCATCAGCCGCACCAGCGCCTGCGTGCCATTCAGCAACACGGTCCCTTTGGATAGGTCGTATCTGTCCGACAGAGCCACGCCCTGACGGATCACATCCTGCCTGCTCATTGGGCACCTCCCCTTGCAAAACGAGCGAGACTGGATGATAGGTCAAAATCACTGACCTACAAAGCACAAATATCAGGGCCTTTTCCATTTACAGGCACTTTTCTGTGACTATTTAGACCCGACAATGTTAGCGAAGAACAATAGAAGCAGAGTTGCGCGATGGATTGGGACAAGCTCAGAATATTTCACGCCGTGGCGGATGCGGGCAGCCTGACCCATGCCGGGGACACGCTGCACCTGAGTCAGTCTGCGGTCAGCCGTCAGATCCGCGCATTGGAGGAAAGCCTGAACGTCACGCTGTTCCACCGCCATGCGCGCGGGCTGATTCTCACGGAACAGGGCGAACTGCTGTTCGAGGCGACCACCGCGATGGTGAAACGCCTGGATGCCACCGCCGCCCGGATCCGTGACAGCGAAGACGAGGTGTTCGGCGAACTGCGGGTCACCACCACCACCGGCTTCGGCACGCTCTGGCTGGCCCCCCGCCTGACCAAGCTGTTCGCCAAATACCCCGGCCTCAAGATTGACCTGATGCTGGAAGAACGCGTGCTGGATCTGCCAATGCGCGAGGCTGATGTCGCCATCCGCATGAAAGAGCCCAGCCAGGCCGATCTGATCCGCCGCCGCCTGATGAACATCAAGATGCGCTGCTATGCCTCGCCCGAATATCTGGCGCAGAACGGCACACCCGCCAGCATGGCCGATTTCAGCCAGCACCGGCTGATCTGTCAGCACGCAGGCACCGCACAGGTGGCCGCAGGCGCCCTGCTGGTGGCCGAACTCATGAGCCATGACATCCCCTCCACCTTCACGGTGAACAACTACTTTGGCGTGTTGCAGGGGGTGCTGAACCATCTCGGCATCGGGGTTCTGCCCGATTATATCACCGAAGACTTCCCGCATCTGGTGCGCGTGCTGCCGGAAACGGAATCCAGCGAAGTGCCGGTCTTCCTCGCCTATCCCGAAGAGCTGCGGCAATCCAAGCGCGTGGCGGCCTTCCGCGACTTCGTGACCGAAGAAATCTTCAACTACCGCAAGGCACAGCAAGAGTGATCCGGGGCATCATCGGCAAGCCATGCGCCATGCGCATGGCAGCCATGATGCACTTGCGGCACATTCTTCCTTGAACGGAATCGCACGCAAGCATAAATCCCCGCTTGAAGACGGTGATTGAGTTTCTTTCTCACCATCTTCATACCTCCCTGTTGGACTTGGGCCGAGCTTTAGCTCGGCCTTTTTTTTCGCTTTGCGGCCAATGCCGAAAATTGGGGCAAACTTTCCGGCAAACCGCGAATCCGCAGGCAGGAATGACACGGCCCATCTCATGCACCGGCACAGAATCAGGCACCTACCCACGCCGCAGCGCAGCAAAGCCGATCCTCACGCCAAAACCTTGCAGCCCGCCCGATCACCGCTGCCAAAGCGCCCCGCGGAAACTATCCGGCAAATAAGTGACACCTGCGAAAAAAATATCCGCAAACGGAAAAAACCGCATATCATGAGGCAACCGGAAACCGTCTTCGCGCGTTGGCGGGCATGAGAACCGAATTTTCAACCACAGATTTCCGGCTGCGCAGGAAAACAGGGGAGAGTCAGATGAACCGCATCATGAACATTCTCGCCGGGGCCGTTTTTGCCGTATCGGCACAGGTGGCAACCGCAGAGGTTGCGCCGCCCTCAACCCCGCTTGCCGTTCACACCGCCAGCACCGCCGCCACCGGCCCCACCCGCCAGGGCTATGTCGCTGTCACCACAGATGGCATACGGGTCGGCGTCGTCGACAAGGTCATGCCGCGCCGCAACGGGATGACAACCGTTATCATCACCATGGATCGCCGCATCCCCAGCCCGGTGCGCAAATTCTCGGTGCCGGTCACGCGGCACATGCGCGGCGATGGCCTGCTGCTCCTGGATCAAAGCGAAGGTGACCTGCTCCGGGCGCTGCACACCCAGACCGGGATCTGACGCGCAAACCCGCCGATCCCCGGACTGATGCCCGGATGGCGCGCGGCAAATCTGCCGCCCGCCCCCGCTATAGCGATTTTCCGGCTTTCCTCGCCGACAGCCTGCGCATAAAAGCCGCGCTGAACGGCCAAGGGGAATGTCATGCAAGAACCGCAGATCACCGCTGAACTCATCGCCTCGCATGGGATCAAGCCGGACGAATACCAGCGTATTCTCGACATCATCGGCCGCGCGCCGACCTTCACCGAACTTGGCATCTTCTCGGCCATGTGGAACGAACATTGTTCCTACAAATCCTCGAAGAAATGGCTGCGCACCCTGCCCACCACCGGCCCGCAGGTGATCTGCGGCCCCGGCGAAAATGCCGGCGTGGTCGACATTGGCGATGGGCAGGCGGCGATCTTCAAGATGGAGAGCCACAA
>DOMY01000104.1 GCA_003509785.1 Gemmobacter sp. | reverse complement strand
AGGCGGGCGATCCGGTGGGCATGTTCAACTACGGGCTGGACATGATGCGCGGGCGCGGCACGGTGCAGGATGAGGCGGCGGGCCGGGCGCTGGTGGATCGGGCCGCCGATCTGGGATTTGTCGATGCGCAAAGGCTGCGCCGGTCGGGCTATGATCTGGAAGAGGTCACGCCCGATGCCGACCGCTGGAAATATGCGCCGATGTTCTGACAGCGTTCAGGCGGCTGGTGGATCGAATTCCACGATCTGAACCACATCCTGCAGGGTGATCTGCGGGTAATGTTCGCGCATCCCCTGCAGCATCACCTCATCCGGCCAATCTGCCGCGCGGCCGACAAAGGCCGCCGCCTGCGACAGTGGCAGATCGGTGCAGCGCGTGACGGTGACGACAAGGGATTCGCCACCGCAGATCAGGCGCAGCGGGCCGGGGGTGATGCGCAGTTCCGCCCAGCGGATGGTCGAGGTCTTGGCGCCGCGCCGGATGTCCGGGAACAGGCGGGGCACGACGGCCAGGGTTTGCAGATCATCGGTCATGCGGGCAGTCTGGCACAGGTGGCGAGATGCGGCAAATCGGGCATCAGGCGGCGGTCAGCGCGGCGGGCCGTCCGTCCAGCCGCAGGATGCGGGTCGCCAGACGCTCCGCCTCGGCCGGGGCATGGGTCACGATCACGGTGGCGAGCGGGCGCCCGGCGCGCAGCCGTTCGAACAGGCCCATCATCTCATCCGCCAGGGCGGGATCAAGGGATACGAAGGGTTCGTCCATCAGCAGCACATCGGGCTGCATGGCAAAGGCCCGCGCCAGCGACAGGCGGCGCTGTTGGCCCAGCGACAGCTGGCCGGGGAAATGCGCGCCCCGTTCCGCCAGTTCGACCGAAGCCAGCGCGACCTGCGCGGCAGCGGGGGTGCAGCCGGTGGTCAGGGTGATGTTCTGCAGGGCACTGCGCCAGGGCAGCAGAACGGGTTCCTGAAACACCATGGCCAGCCGCCCCGGCAGATCCAGCCGCCCGCGCCAGCGTTTGTGCAGCCCGCCGATGATGCGCAACAGCGTGGTCTTGCCAATGCCTGACGGGCCGACAAGCGCCACGGTTTCACCGGGCTGGACAGACAGCGACAGCGGGCCGATCAGTGGCCCGCCGCCATGATCGGCGCCCTCCAGATGAAGCGCCAGCGCGGCCATCAGCTGCCGGGGGTGACAAACACGCCCGCAGGCAGATCTGTCATCTTGCCGACCAGCTCTTCGCCGCCGAGCTGCGCCATGATGGCAAGCATCTTTGCCGCCGAAGCCTCGTCCACCGGGCCGGGGGCCGGGATACCGGCGCGGAAGCCTGCCTTGAGCGCGGCAAACTGGGCATCGGTCTTGGCGTTCATGATGGGGCGCAGGGCCTCCCATGCGGCATCATCGGTGGCGAGGATCTCTTTCGCGCCACGGCTGGCGGCGGCAAGGCCTGCCACCAGCTGCGGCTTTTCGCGCAGCAGATCCCCCGTCACCACATAACCCAGCAGCGGCGTATCGGCATCCAGACCCAGCGCCTGCCCGGCCTGCGCCACGGTGACCAGCGGGCGCATCCCGGCGGCTTCCATCTTGGCGCCGAAGTGCCAGAAGTTCACCGCGCCCTGCAATTCGCCCCCGAGCGCCGTTTCAAAAATCAGCGGCGGCGCGCCAAAGACCTGTTCGGTTTCGGCAGCCAGATCCATGCCGTATTCCTGCTGGGCATAGGCGCGCAGGATCAGCCAGCTTTTATCGACCGGGCCGCCCGCAATGCCGATCTGCCCGCCTTTGAGATCGGCCAGCGTCTGGGCCGTGCTGCCTTCGGGCACATGCAGCGCGCCTACCGCGCGGCTGTAGGGGATGAAGACATAATCCTGCCCCTCGGCCCGCGCCCGTGCGACCCAGAGCCAGTCGGATACGATCACATCCGCCTCGCCCGCCTGGAAGGCCAGCTGGGCCGCAGGCCCGGCGGCCACATCCTGCACCTGCATGGTAAAGCCGTTGGCACGATCCAGCCCCTGGCTGGCGATGGTCGTCAACTCCCAGTTGACGGTGCCGCTGACCTGGGTGGCGATGCGCAGAACGGCATCCTCGGCCAGGGCGGCGGTTGAACAGAGCGCGGCCAAAGCGGCGCCGAAAAGGTGACGTGTGATCGACATGATATCCCTCCCCCGAGATGGATATATTCTAACCCGGTGGCGGAACAGGGATATTCGACCAAAGGCGCGCAACCCTCCGTGCCGCCTACGACCAAAGCAGCATGGCCCGGTTGACCTGCATCAACGCCGCGCGCCGCCCCGACGGCGAGGGTGCCCGCGAACGCGCAACCAACCGAAATGGAGACGGGAATGACCCTCACCCCCCTGTTTGCCGCAGTGCTTGGCACAAGCCTTGCCGCCATGGCCCTGCTGCCCACCGCCGCCCTGGCCGAAGACAGCCAGACCTTCGAGCGGATCAAGGTAGAGGCCGGCGCCGCGCTGTTCGACGCCAGCTGCCGCCGCTGCCATGCCACCGATGCCAGCCATGAAAGCTATGGCCCCAAGCTGGAAGGCGTGATCGGCCGCGCTGCCGGATCGGTGGAAGGCTATCCCTATTCCAAAGCCTTGAAATCGGCGGGTTTCGTCTGGACGGAACCGGCGTTGAAGGCCTGGATGGCGGATAACACCGGCTTTGTGCCCGGTACCAAGATGCGCCATGTCGGCATCACAGATCCGGTGGTGGAGGAATTCATTCTGGCCTATCTGCGGGTGGTTCCGGCCGCCAACTGAGCCGCGGCTCAGGTCGCGCGGCGCAGGAGGGTGCGCCGCGCGAACCCTGCAGATTCGCCCCGGAACAGGCCCTGCACCCCGTTCTACGACCCGGCTCTACGACCATTGAACCGCCGTTTTACGACCATTGTGCAATTTCACGGCCCCGTGACCGGCCCGATGATATGGCCACTGGGCCAAGGTAACCGCAGGAGGGAGCGCGTCGCCTGAGGTCTCCGACGGATCATCCAAGGGAGGTAACAGATGAACCGCTTTATCATGGCCGTGGCAGCGGCCCTTATTGCCGCATCGCCGGCGGTTTCCGGCGTTACGGAAGAAGATCTGGCAAAGGATGCCGCAACGACGGGCGACGTTCTGACCAATGGCATGGGGCGCGATCTGCAGCGGTACAGCCCGCTGACCACCCTGAACAAGGACAATGTGAAGAACCTGCTGCCGGCCTGGGCGTTTTCGTTCGGGGGCGAAAAGCAGCGCGGCCAGGAAACCCAGCCGCTGATCCATGACGGGATGATGTATGTCACCGCGTCCTATTCGCGGATCTATGCCGTTGATCTGAAGACCGGCAAGGAAGTCTGGCAATATGACGCCCGCCTGCCCGAAGGCATCCTGCCCTGCTGCGATGTGATCAACCGGGGCGGCGCGATCTATGGCGACAACATCTATTTCGGCACGCTGGATGCCCGCATCGTCGCGCTGAACCTGAAGACCGGCGATGTGGTCTGGAACAAGAAGATCGCCGATTACAAGGAAGGCTACAGCTATACCGCCGCGCCGCTGATCGTGAACGGTCTGGTCATCACCGGCAATTCGGGTGGCGAATTCGGCGTTGTGGGTGAAGTGCAGGCGCGCGATGCGCTGACCGGCGAAACCGTCTGGACCCGCCCGGTGATCGAAGGCCATATGGGCACGCTGAACGGCAAGGAAAGCACCATGACCGGGACGCTGAACGCGACCTGGCCGGGCGACATGTGGAAATCGGGTGGCGGCGCGACCTGGCTGGGCGGCAGCTATGACATCGACACCAATACGCTGGTTTTCGGTGCCGGCAACCCGGCGCCCTGGAACAGCCATCTGCGCAATGCGGGCACCCCGGTGGAAGGCAATGCGGGCGACAACCTCTATGCTGCCAGCCGTCTGGGGATCGACCCGGCCACCGGCGAGATCAAGTGGCACTTCCAGACCACGCCGCGCGAAGGCTGGGATTTTGACGGCGTGAACGAGGTTGTGGCCTTCGTCGACAAGGACGGCAACAAGAAATTCGCCACCGCCGACCGCAACGGGTTCTTCTATGTGCTGAACCGCGAAGACGGCAAGTTCCTGAACGCCTGGCCCTTCGTGAAGGACATCACCTGGGCCTCTGGCATCGACGAAACCGGCCGCCCGATCTTTATCGAGGAAGGTCGCCCCGGCGATCCGTCGAAATCGGCCGATGGGGCCAAGGGCGAGATGGTGTTCTCTTCCCCGTCCTTCCTGGGCGGCAAGAACTGGATGCCGATGGCCTACAGCCATGACACCGGCCTTTTCTATATCCCGTCCAACGACTGGGGCATGGACATCTGGAACGAGCCCATCGCCTACAAGAAGGGTGCTGCCTATCTGGGCGCTGGCTTCACCATCAAGCCGATTGCCGAAGATCATATCGGCGTGCTGCGGGCCATGGACCCCAAGACCGGCAAGATCGTGTGGGAATATAAGAACAAGGCGCCGTTGTGGGGCGGGGTGCTGACGACCGGGGGCAATCTGGTGTTCACCGGCACGCCCGAAGGCTATCTGAAGGCCTTCGATGCCAAGACTGGCCAGGAATTGTGGAAATTCCAGACCGGGTCCGGCGTGGTCGGTTCGCCTGTAACCTGGGAACAGGATGGCGAGCAATATGTCGCCGTCATGTCCGGCTGGGGCGGCGCGGTGCCGCTGTGGGGTGGCGAGGTCGCCAAGTCCTTCAAGGATATCAACCAGGGCGGATCGCTCTGGGTGTTCAAGCTGCCGAAATAAGGGAATAGCTGCTATGATCGTCATGGGGCGCGGGAATTATGCAGGCCAGTCAGGCCGTCTTGCCGTGCCCCCGATCATGGTCGATCGTCATGGGCAGGGGGGACGGATGCAGGGGGATGATGGCGACCTGATGGCGGACGAGGTCATGATGGAGCGGGTGCTGATCATCGACGATCATCCACTGGTCCGCGACGGGCTGCGCAGCGTCATCGCCATCACCTTCGACGGCTGTGCGATCTTCGAGGCGGCGAGCATGGAGGAGGCGCTGGCAACGCTGGACAAACAGTCCAATTTCGATCTGATCCTGCTCGACCTCCACATTCCCGACGTCAAGCGGTTGGACGGACTGCGCCTGTTGCGCAGCCGTTTTCCGATCCTGCCCGTGGTCATGATATCGGGCGCGTTCGACCGCGCGATCGTGCGCGAGGCGCTGACCGCCGGGGCGGCGGGGTTCATCCCCAAGTCGATGAAGCGCAGCGCGATCGTCGATGCGCTGCATCGCGTGGTGTCCGGCGAAATCTACATGCCCGACGCGATCGAAGATGGCCCGCAGGAAAGCCCGGAGGAGGCCGATATCCTCAACCGCATCGGTAGCCTGACGCCGCAGCAGCGGGTTGTGCTGACGCATCTGGTCCATGGCCGCTTGAACAAGCAGATTGCCCATGACCTGAGCGTATCGATGACCACGACGAAGGCGCATGTCTCCGCCATCCTTCAAAAGTTGCATGTGTTCAGCCGGACCCAGGCGGTGATCCTGGCCAATCGGGTGCGCTTCGACGGCGATAATTAGGCGATCAGTCCAGGATCGTTCGCAGCAACGCGCGCAGTTGCGCCGGCTTCACCGGCTTGTTCAGCAACGGCGTCGCGGTGGCCGCCAATTGGGTTTTCAGCGCCTCGCCGCGGTCGGCGGATATCATCACGGCGGGCACTTTGACGCCGAAATGATCATGCAAGCGGTGGATCACGGTATCGCCCGTCTCGCCATCTTTAAGATGATAGTCCACCAGGATGATGTCGGGCGGCGCCCCATCGGCGAAGAGCGAGGCGGCCTGATCGAACCCGTCAGCCGTTGCCACCGCACAGCCCCAGCCGGTCAGCAGCGTCCGCATGCCGGACTGGATCTGGCGTTCATTGTCGATCACCAGCACGGAAAGATTGCGCATCGGCCGATCGCGGGACGGCGGCGCGCGGTCGGGNNCCGCCCGGTGCCGACCGCAATGTGATGGGATGGCCCAGCATGTCGCTGGCCCGTTTGACGATGGCGAGGCCCAGCCCCTTGCCCTGACAGCGTGTGTCCAGCCGCAGAAATTCCTCGAAGATCAGCGCCTGCTTGTCCGCCGCGATGCCGGGGCCGGTATCGGTGACGCTGATTTCCACCCCCTGATCCGTCGCGGTGCAGCAGACCCGCACCGATCCGCTGGGGGTGTAGCGAATGGCGTTGGAAATGAAGTTCTGAAGGATGCGGCGCAGCAGCCGCACATCGGTTTCGACCCAGAGCGGCTCGGCTATGATCTGA
>DOMY01000290.1 GCA_003509785.1 Gemmobacter sp. | reverse complement strand
GGCCGTGGCCGATGCCATCGAGGCCGCGCAATGGCCCGAAGGCGGCAAGCCCACCATCGCCCTGCATGGCCAGCCCGAGGATGAAAGCGCCATCACCCTGCTGTGGGATGGCGAATGGGAGGTGACCTTCGTCACCTTCCGCGACATGGGCGCNNATCGCGCTGGCGGGCATCATCGTGCGCAATTCGATCCTGCTGGTGGATTTCATCCGCCACGCCCCGCCGGGTCACGGCCCGGTGGATCTGCTGATCGAAGCCGGCGCCATCCGCTTCAAGCCCATCCTGCTGACCGCCATCGCCGCCATGATCGGCGCGGTGGTGATCCTGCCCGATCCGATCTTCCAGGGGCTGGCCATCTCGCTGCTGTTCGGCCTGCTCAGTTCCACCCTGCTGACGGTGCTGGTGATCCCGGCCATCTACCGCGTGTTCAAGACCTGACGCACAAGGTGGCCTGCGGGGGGCCTGCGGGCCCCCTTGCCCGGCAGATCTGCGCGTTGCAGATCTGTGGNNCCCTGACGGTCGTTTGCGCCAGCCAGAGACCTGAAGATGCCCGTTGCCCCCGATACCGCCACCGACCTGCCGATCCTCAGCCTCGAAGACATCGCCTATCTCATCGCCGGCGGGCTTGATGCCGAAAACGGCTTTGCCCCGGCAAGATACGATCTGAGCGAAGATCGCACCCTCACCTACGATCTTTCCGATCTGACCGCTGCCGAGGCCCGGGTGGCCCGGGTCGCGATGAATGCCTGGACCCAGGTGACCGGCATCCGCTTCGTGGAAGAGGCGATGCGCCCCCTGCCCGAAACCGAAACCATCCTGGAAACCACAGATATTCCGCGCGGCCCGCATGGCACCGTGCAGCTGAAGGTCAACCAGACGCTGCAGGGCGAAACCCAGATTCAAGGGCGCGACTGGATCGGGATCGAGCTTGAGACCGGCAAAAGCTATGTCTTCGATCTGCAGCCCGGGCCCGGCGCCGATGCCAGTGAAATGCCGTGGTTCCGCCTGATCTCGCCCGAAGGCAAGGCAGTGGTCGGCACGGCCACCGGCCTGGCCGCCGAAGGGCGCAGCGTCATCCCCTTCACCCCCGAAACCTCGGGCTTCTACTATCTGTCGCCGGAAAAGTTCGATGCGCTGGCCAGCGGCAGCTATCGGGTGTCCGCCTATGAAGGCGATTATCTGCCCGATTTCGTCTTCGTGAACGATGGCAGCGGCCAGGCCTTTGCCACCAATGTCGAACGCGCGGGCACCATTGATTTTGCCACCATCGTGATCTCGTCCGATTGGGTTACCAGCACCCCCAACCTCAACAGCTACTGGCTGAACACCTATATCCACGAAATCGGCCATGTGCTGGGCCTGTCGCATCCGGGCAATTACAACGGCACGGTGGATTTCGAAACCGAGGCGGTTTTCCGCAACGACAGCAACATCAACTCGATCATGTCCTATCTGTCGGGCGACATGAACCCCTACCTCCCGGTCGTCGATGGCGTGGTCATGACCCCGATGCCCGCCGATATTCTGGCGGCGCAGCTGCTTTATGGCAGCGATGTCGACCTCCGGCCGGGCGATACCACCTATGGCGCCAATTCCAACGTGGGCGGCTATCTGGGCCGCATGTTCGCCGCCCGCTTCGATGGCGCCGATGTGCCGAACACGGTGTGGAAGGGCAATCCGATGCTCTATGCCATCTACGATACCGGCGGCATCGACACGCTGGATTACAGCCCGGTGCGTGCCGATCAGGTGATTTCGCTGCGGCAGGGCACCGTCTCGATCACAGCCGGGGCCAAGGCGCCAAACATGGCCATCGCCCAGGATACGATCATCGAAAACGCCATCGGCGGCCGGGGAAACGATGTGATCCAGGGCAATGCCGCCGCCAACAGGCTGCAGGGCCGGGCAGGCGATGATCAACTCATCGGCGGCAAGGGCCAAGATACGCTGCACGGCGGCGCGGGCGACGATGTGCTGTCGGGCGGCGCGGGCCATGATCTGCTGCGCGGTGGCATGGGGGCCGATGTGTTCCACTTCACCCGCGGTCATGACGTGATCGCCGATTTCACCGCCGCCATGGATGGCGTGGTTCTGGCGGCCGAACGCTGGGCCGGGCTCGACACAACCACCCTGCTCGACAGTGCCGAGCTGACGGCAGGCGGGCTGGTGCTCTGGCTCGCCCCGCAATCCAGCCTGACCTTCCGGGGCCTGTCAGATGCATCCGCACTGGTGGATTCGCTGCTGATCGGCTGATCCCGCCAGCCCGCGCCGTCAGATCACCTCGATGGCGCGGGCCAGCGCGGCAAGGCTGCCCAGATCCTCGATCAGCAGCCGCCCGTTGCCGCCGAAATCCAGCGCCACGCTGGGCCCCATATCGCTGCCCCAGCGCGCCACCACCTCGGCCCCGGTCATGCCCGCCGCGCCACGCAGCACGGCGGAATCAATCACGATCCGGTCGCCCTCGGCCGCGTCGAAATCCAGCACCCGGTCGCGCCCGGCATCAAAGATGAAACGATCCGCCCCGCCGCCGCCCGACANNTCGGCCCCGCCCGCACCGCGCAGCCGGTCATTGCCCGCCCCGCCCGCCAGCAGATTGGCCCCGCCATCCCCGGTGATCCGGTCGGCCCCCGCGCCGCCCTCCACATCCTCGATGCCGCGCAGCGTATCGCGCCCGGCGCCGGTCTGCTGCGGGCCGCTGCGGCCCAGATCCACCACCACCGCGCCGCGCCCGGTGAACATCGCACTATCCCGCCCCGCCCCGCCGTTCAGCAGATCGTTGCCCGCCCCGCCCAGCAGCCGGTCGCGCCCTGCGCCGCCCAGCAGCGTGTCATGGCCACCCCGCCCGCTCAGCACATCCGCCCCGCCCCCCCCC
>DOMY01000250.1 GCA_003509785.1 Gemmobacter sp. | reverse complement strand
AGACGGGCGAGGGCAGATCGGTATAGCGGTAGGAATAGGCGCAGAAGGCCACATGCAGGAAATAGATGCCGCTGGCATAATCGCCCAGCGTGCGATCCGTCACCGCGCCGGGCCATTGCAGCGCGGCAATGGCCAGCAGCGGCGCCGCCAGCCCCAGGCTCAGCATCGTGTCATGCGACACGCCGATGGGGGCAAAATTGCCCAGAACCAGCGATTCCGCCATCACCAGCAGCACGCCCAGCCCCGCCAGCGCCAGAACCGCCCCGCGTGGCAGCCGTGCAGCCAGATCCAGCCTGCGGATCAGCAGGCCCATCAACAGGAACGGCACGCAGACGAACAGCGCATTGCGATGCGGCAGCAGCGGGTCCATGAACAGATCGGGGTCGGGGAAGATCAGCCCCAGGCTCATGCCATAGAACACCGCAAGGCCCGCCCCCAGCGTGGCCCCGGCCAGCACCGCCAGTCGGGCCGCCGACCAATGCGCCAGCAGCACTGCCACCGCCGCGGCCAGGGCAAAGCCCGACAGATACCACAGGTGCCAATAGCCGATCACCAGCGTGAAAAACTTCTGCCGCCATGGTGCGTTAGACCAGATCGGCCAGGCGACCGGGATATAGATCACCATCCAGATCGCGTACAGCAGGGCGGCACGTTTCACGAAATGCCAGCCCCGGCCCGCCGCAATCGCGCCCTGCAGGTAATAGCCGTTGAACAGCAGAAACACCGGCACGCCCAGCCGGAACAAGCCTTCGGCCGAGATCAGGCGCGCAGTATTGCCAAGCCCCGCCAGCGGGCTGGCGTGGATGCCCACCACCATCAGCGCCAGCGCCAGCTTCAACAGATCGACCGCGCGGCTGCGCCCCATCTAGACCCCCAGTAAAACGGCCCGCAGTAAAATCGCCCGTCAGGCTGGATCAGAACGGGATTTCATCATCCATGTCGCTGCGGCCGCCGCCGCCCGCGCCGCCAGACCGGCCGCCGCCAAAGCTGCCACCGCCTGCGCCGCCCTGGGCATAGCCACCCCGGCCACCGCCGCTGGCGGCCGGAGAGGCGCCACCGCCGTAACCTCCTGCACTGCCTTCATAATCACCTGGGCCTGCATCATAGCCGCCACCGCCCGCCGCACCGCCACCGCCTTCGCCCCGGCCATCCAGCAGCGTCAGCTCACCCCGATAGGGACGCAGCACGATTTCCGTGGTGTAGCGGTCCTGGCCGGATTGATCCTGCCATTTGCGGGTTTCCAGTGCGCCTTCGATGTAAACCTTTGAGCCTTTGCGCAGATATTGCTCTGCAATCTTGGCCAGCGGTTCGCTGAAAATGGCAACGCTGTGCCATTCGGTGCGTTCCTTACGCTCGCCCGAGTTGCGGTCGCGCCAGGTTTCACTGGTGGCGATGCGCAGGTTCACCACCTTGCCGCCATTCTGGAAGCTGCGCACCTCTGGATCGCGACCCAGATTGCCGACGATGATCACCTTGTTGACCGAACCTGCCATAGCCGCCCCCGATTCTTCCTGGCTGGGCCAGCATGGCCCACCACGGTTAATAGACTGTTGCGCAGTCCTATAGCCACCACCGCGGCTGCGGGCAACCGCCCCGGCACCGCAGCCCTGCCGGAAGCGCGCGGTGGCACCGGCAGGGNNAAACTGCTGGCGGGGCGGCGCGGAATGGCTATAGTCGCGCGTTGTGAAGATTGCCGAAGGGATGCGTATGCGTCGTTCATTTTTCATGCTGCCGCTGGTCGCGCTTCTGGCGGCTACAGGCGGCGCCGGGGCAGAGGGGCTGAAGCTGTCCGGCTCCACCAAATCCCGCGCGCTTCTGTTCAAATCGCAAACCTCGCTGCTGGATGGCCGTCTGGCCAAGCAATATGCAGGCTCCACCCGGCTGTTGCCCAAACCGCCGGTTCTGGATGACCGCGGCACGATCCGCGTGCCGAACTATGCCGGGCGGTACAAGGGTGAGTATCTGGAGGTGGCGAAGGCCGCCGCGCGCAAGCATGGGGTGCCGGAAGATCTGTTCCTGCGGCTGGTGCAGCAGGAAAGCGGCTGGAACCCGGGTGCCGTGTCGCCCAAGGGCGCCACCGGGCTGGCGCAGCTGATGCCCGATACCGCGCGTTTGCTGCGGGTGGATATCAACAGCCCCAAGGAAAATCTGGAAGGCGGCGCGCGCTATCTGTCCATGATGTATAGCAAATTCGGCAACTGGCGCCATGCGCTGGCGGCTTATAACGCCGGGCCGAAAGCGGTAGAAAAGCACGGCGGCATCCCGCCCTATGCCGAAACCAAGAATTATGTGAAGGTGATCCTGGGCGGTTAAGGCGATGGATGAGATTTGACCTGCAAGGGATTGAAAAAAGGGGCCTTTCGGCCCCTTCTTTTATTCCATGCGGCCGTCTGCACCGATCCGGGTCTTGCCCCCCAGATAGGGATGCAGCACCGCTGGCAGATCCACCGATCCATCGGCCTGCTGGCCATTTTCCAGAACCGCGATCAGGCAGCGGCCGACAGCGAGGCCGGAGCCGTTGAGCGTATGGACGAATTCGGGTTTGCCCCCGGCTGCCGGGCGGAAGCGGGCGTTCATGCGGCGGGCCTGGAAATCGCCGCAGACGGAAACCGAGCTGATCTCGCGGTAGGTNNTCAAGGATATTTTCGGCGCAGCGGGTCATGCGGTCATGTTCCGCCATCGAGGTTTCGGGGGTGGTGATCGACACCATCTCCACCTTTTCGAACTGGTGCTGGCGCAGCATCCCGGTGGTATCCTTGCCCGCCGACCCGGCTTCGGAGCGGAAGCATTGGGTATGGGCGGTCATCCGCACAGGCAGTTGATTTTCATCAAGAATATCGCCTGCCACCGTATTGGTCAGCGTGACTTCCGAGGTGGGCACCAGCCACCAGCCATTGGTGGTCTGATAGCTGTCTTCGGCAAATTTCGGC
>DOMY01000247.1 GCA_003509785.1 Gemmobacter sp. | reverse complement strand
ATGACCGGCAACATCCCCGGCATCGCGCAATCCACGAAACTCACATGGCTGTTCGGCTCTGCCCCCACCCCGGTCGAGGCGCCCGAAAACAGCTTGGCATTCGAGGAAACCTGCGCATGGATTTCCATGCCGATCACCAGTTCCCAGTCATGTTTCGCCCCGGAAATCACCTTGGGTTTCGGCGCTTCATAGGTCAGGTCAAGCATCGCAGTCCCCTTGCAAACTTGCCCCCTTCATAGGTCGCCCGGTTCCGCCGGGCAAGGCGCGGCGGGCGGATTTCCGCGCAAGCGGAATCTCGCGACTTGCCGCAAAGGCAGGAGTCGGGCGAAAACCACACCGTCGCGCATGGACGCGTCGCCGCTGCAGGGTTGCACATGACTGTCAAGGCCGGGATCTTCGGGGTGCTGATGATGACTGCGATTGCAGGCTGCACGATGCAGTCCCCTGATGTCTCGACCAAGTCTCCGGCGCCCATCCCCGCCATGCGCTGGGACAGCCACGCCCAATCGGCAGAATGGACGGCGCAAACCCTGATGGCTGTCGCGCAGGAAGATGCCGCCCTTGCCGCCCGCGTGCCCGCCGATATCGGCCGCCTCTGCCCCGGCTATGCCGAAGGTACGCTGCCGGAACGCCGCGCCTTCTGGGCCGGGCTGATCTCCACCGTCGGCAAATATGAAAGCGGCTACAACCCGCAGGCCGCCGGCGGCGGTGGCCGCTACATCGGCCTGATGCAGATCTCGCCGCGCTCTGCCGCCAATTACGGCTGCGATGCCACCAGCGCCAGCGCGCTCAAGGATGGCACCGCCAATCTGGCCTGCGCCGTCGAAATGGTCGCCCATCACGTCGAACGCGATGGCGTTGCCGTCGGCAATGGCCGTCAGGGCATCGGCCGCGACTGGATGCCCTTCCGCAAGGCCACCATGCGGGCCGAGATGGAAAACTGGGTCAAAGCCCAAAGCTACTGCCAGTAACCCGACCTGACGCCTTCCCCCTTCCTCTTGGCCCAAATANNCAGCGCGGCGCGGGCCTGCGCCTGCCGCCCGGCATCATAGCGCGTCCAGGTCTCGAAGGCGGTCGACATGCGCGCCGCCGTCTGCGGGTTCTTCGGGTCCAGCCGCAACAGCCAGTCCGCCAGCAGCCGGTAGCCCGAGCCATCGGCGCGGTGAAAGCCCGCATGATTGGCCGACAGCGCGCCGATCACGCTGCGAAACCGGTTGGGGTTCTTCCAGTCGAAATCCGCCCGCGCCGTCAGCCGCTCCACCACCGCCGCCAGCGCATCGGGCGCGGCATGCAGCACCTGAAGCATGAACCATTTGTCCATCACCAGCCGCTCGCCCTGCCAGCGCGCCTCGAACTGCGCCAGCTCCGCATGGCCCTGCCCGGCATCCAGCAGCGCCGCCAGCGCGGCAAGGCTGTCGGTCATATTGCCCGCCGCCGCAAAGGCCGCCTCGGCCGCGCAACCGCCATCCATCCGGCTCACCAGCTGCAGACAGGCATTGCGCAGCGCCCGCTTGCCTGCCTGGGCCGCATCCGGCGCAAAGGGCCCCTCCACCGTCATCTCCGACATCAGCTGCGGCAAGGCACCAGACAGCCTGCGCGCCAGCGCATCGGCCATCCGCCCTCGCGCGGCATGGATCGCCTCGGGGTCGGGCACATGGCCTGACCCGGCCAGCATCGCGGCCATGTCATCCTCGCCCGGCAGCCGCAGCGCCAGCGCGCGGAACGCCGGGTCCAGCCCGCCCTCCACCGCCAGCCGCGCCAGCCCGTCCAGCCAGTCGGCGCTGACCGGCGCCCCGGCCCGGATCATCTCCGCCATCACCTCTTTGGCCAGCGCCCGCCCCGCCTCCCAGCGGTTGAACGGGTCGGTATCATGCGCCAGCAGGAAGGCGCGCTCTGCCGCCGGAACCGCGCGGTCCAGCACCACCGGCGCCGAAAACCCCCGCAGGATCGACGCCACCGGTCGCGCCGCCAGCCCGCCAAAGCGGAAGGTCTGCCGCGCCTCGGTCAGTTCCAGAACCTGGGTCGGCACCACCTCGTCGCCATTGGGATTCAAAAGCCCCACCGCCACCGGAATCACCTTGGCGCCCTTGTCGGGCTGGCCCGGCGTCGGCGGCAGATGCTGTTCCAGCGTCAGCGCAAAGGTCTCCCCATCCCAGTCTTCCGAAACCGTCAGCCGAGGGGTGCCCGCTTCGGTATACCAGCGCTTGAACTGCGCCAGATCGCGGCCTGTCGCCTCTTCGAACACCGTCAGCCAATCCTCGATCGTCGCCGCCTCGCCATCATGGCGGGCGAAATACAGATCCAGCGCGCGGGCGTAGCCTTCATCCCCCACCAGCCGCTTCAACATGCCGATGATCTCCGCCCCCTTTTCATAGATGGTGGCGGTGTAGAAATTGTTGATCTCGATATAGCTGTCGGGCCGCACCGGATGCGCCAGCGGCCCCTGATCCTCGCGGAACTGCCGGGCGCGCAGCGCCAGCACATCGTCGATCCGCTTCACCGCGTGGCTGCGCATGTCGCCGCTGAACTGCTGATCGCGGAACACGGTCAGCCCTTCCTTCAGGCACAGCTGAAACCAGTCGCGGCAGGTGATGCGGTTGCCGGTCCAGTTGTGGAAATACTCATGCGCGATCACCGCCTCGATCCGTTCGTAATCCAGATCGGTCGCGGTCTCCGGGCTGGCCAGCACGAGTTTGGAGTTGAAGATGTTCAGCCCCTTGTTCTCCATCGCGCCCATGTTGAAATCATCAACCGCCACGATGTTGAACACATCCAGATCATATTCGCGGCCATACACCTGTTCATCCCAGCGCATCGACCGGATCAGCGCATCCATCGCATAGGCGCAGCGATCCTCGTCGCCCCAGCGTACCCAGATGTTCAGCGCCACCGCACGGCCCGAGGCTGTGGTGAAATGGTCGGAATGGGCCACCAGATCGCCTGCCACCAGCGCGAACAGATAGGCAGGCTTCGGCCAGGGGTCATCCCATTCGGCCCAGCCCGCCCCCGCCGCCACCGAATTGCCGTTCGACAGCAGCACCGGCAGCGCGCTTTCCACCCGCACGCGGAACCGCGCCATCACATCAGGCCGGTCGGGATAGAAGGTGATCTTGCGAAAGCCCTCGGCCTCGCATTGCGTGCAATACATGCCGTTCGACATATAGAGGCCTTCCAGCGCCGTATTGCCCTCGGGCGCGATCTCCACCTCGGTTTCCAGCACGAAAGGCCCATCCGGCAGCAGCGCGGCCGGGATCGTCAGCCCCGTGGCATCGGGCTGGCAGTCCAGCGCCGTGCCATCCAGGGCCAGCCGGATCAGCCGCAGCCCCTCGCCATCCAGCCGTAGATCCTGCCCCGGCCCCCACGCCGGGTTCGGCGCCATCTGCAACCGCGCCAGCACGCGGCTGGCCTGCGGGTCCAGCCGGAAGGTCAGATCGACCTGCGAAATCAGATGGGTAAAGGGCTGGCAATCGGCAAGTCTGACGGGGGTTGCGGTCATCTCGGTCTCCTTGATGGGCCAAGGCTAGCCGATGCTGCGGCAGGCGCAAGAGCGGCTAGCGCGGCGTGACCGCCAGCCAGATGCCATCCCGCGCCCGCACCGTCAGATGCGCCTCGGGCACCGGCACCCGGCCTTCCACCGGGGCAAAGCGATAGGCGCGCAAGGCCAGCGCCAGCAGCAGCGGCCCTTCCGCCATGGCAAATCCCGCCCCGGGGCAGACGCGCGGCCCGGCGGAAAACGGGATATAGGCCCGCCGCAGCCCGGCCCGCCCGTTTTCGGTATCAAACCGCCCCGGATCAAAGCCATCCGGGTTGTCCCAGATCCGTTCATGCCGGTGCAGATGCCAGGGCGAAAGCACGATCTGCGCCCCCTTCGGCGCCTCGCGGTCACGCAGCCGCACCGGGCAACGCGCCTGCCGCACCATCATCGGCACCGGAGGATACAGCCGCATCGCCTCGCGGAACACCGCCCGCGTCACACGCAGCCGCCCCAGCGCCGCGAAATCGGGCGCATCGCCCAACTCCGCCGCCTCTGCCGCCACCTTATCCTGCCAGTCAGGATGGGTGGCCAGCAGATAAAGCGCCCATCCCAGCGCCGAGGCCGAGGTTTCATGCCCCGCCAGAAAGAAGATCGCCACCTGATCCACCATTTCTTCGGTGGCAAACCTTTCGCCGGTCTCGGGATCGGGAAAGGTCATGATCTTGGTGGCCAGATCATCGGGCGCCGTGCCCGCCGCGATCTGCTCGGCCCGCCGCGCCGTCAGCCCCGCAATCAGCGCCCGGATGCGTGCCGCCGTGCGCCGCGTTTCGCCCCGGTGAAAGCGCGGCATCCAGCGCGGCAGCGGCAGAAAGGCCGCCAGGTTCAGGATCGGCTGCGCCTTCTGATGCCTGCGGAATTCGTGGAACACCGCGCCCGCGGTGTCATCCTCGATCGGCAGCGAAAACAGCGTGCGAAAGATCACATCCGCCGCCGCATGGCTGGTTTCAAACTCGATATCCAGCGGCGCGCCATCGGCCTTGGGCGCCAGCCGCGCCAGCATCGCCTGCCCCGCCGCCCACATCGCCGGAAAGGTATCGCGCAGCCGCCCGCCCTCGAACGCCGGGTCGATGATGCGGCGCTGCCGTTCCCACAGCGCGCCATTGGTCACAAAGACCGATTGCCCCAGCAGCGGGCGCAACCCCTCGCCCACGCGGTCACTTTTCGGAAAATCCTGCGGCCGCTCCTTCAGCACCAGATCCACCAGCGCCGGGTCGTTGCACATGTAGCTGCGAAAGAACGGCGTGCGAAATTCGGCCATCCAGGCCCGATACAGCCGCGCAGGCTGCGCCGACAGGATGTCGCGCCGGAACAGCCGCAGATAGCGCAGCAGCGACACCCGGTCGGGGCGCGGTTCGGGTTTGGGGGGCAGCACGGTCATGCCACCGTGGTAAAGCGGTTCACCGCCCGGTCAATGCGGCTTTTCGATTGCGGCCGCCCGGCAAAGCGTTCGGCCAGCGTCAGCGGCCCGGCCGTCACCCGGAAGTAATCGTAATCCCACGCCTCGCCCGGCAGATTGTCAAAGGCGCACATATATTGAAAATGCAGCCGGAAATACTGCCGCCGCTTCACCGCCCAGGTTTCCGGGCGCAAAGTCTGGCTGAAGGCTGCCGAAAAGATCAGCGGCCAGATCTGGCCTTCCGGCGCCACCCCCGAAACCGCCACCGGATCGCACAGCGCAAAGGCGCAGCCATCGCCCGGCGCCGTCACATCCACCCAGGTCAGTTCCCGCCGGGCCGACAGATAGGCCAGATCGGCCCGCAGTCGCCGCGCCTTTGGCAGAAAGCTGACCATCGGCACCACCTGCCCCAGCGACAGCAGCGCCAGGGGCGGATGGCCCGCAGGCAGCCCCTCGCGGATCAGATCCGCCAGGATCGACACCGCCAGATGCGCCCCCGACGAATGGCCCACCACAAGAACCTCGTCATAGGGTTCGCGCAAAGCCTCGGCAATCGTCATGCGAAAGGCCGCCATCCGCGCCTCCAGCTCGGGCGGATTGGCACCGCCATGCTGGGCGCCAAAGGCATAATCATGCATCAGGTAATAGGCGTAAAAGCGGTGATCCTGCTTCTTGAACCAGCGCAGGATCAAGACCGTAGCCCCCAANNGCCGATCAGCGCCCCCCAGCCCGGCCACAGCCAGCCCCCTAGCCCCATCAGCACCGCCACAGGCAGCAGCGCCAGAAGCAGCTGCCCCAGCAGCAGAACCACCGGATAAAGCGCCGCCACCACCGGCCCGCCGCGCAGCCGCGTCAGGCGGAACAGCACGCCGCTGGCAATATAGGCCCAGGCCGTGCGCAACAGTTGAAGATAGGTGGCGGCAATCCCCTGATTCATGCTGCCCCGCACGATGTCAGACCAGACCAGAACCTCGATATCCGCCTGCACCGCCGCGCCTTCGATCTGCGCATCGACATGCCAGCCATAAGGCCCGCGCACCTTTTTCGGTTTCAGCAGCAGATCATAGCCTGAAAGCGCCGCCTGCTCTGCCCCTTCGCGGCGATACAGCTCGCGGTAGCGGCGCGGATGAATCGGATCGTAACCGGGGATGTAGAACACCCGGCGCCGGAACGCGCCCTGCCCAGATCCCTGCCGCCTGTCACCATCCATGCCAAAGCCCCCCGGCCTATCCTTGCAGATCAGGCTGGCATGGCAATCCGGCAAAAATGCGATCTTCCGGGGGCGTCAGCCCAGCGTGGCCAGAAACGGAAAGGTTTCCAGCAGGAACCACGAAAATTCCGACAGTGCGCCGGAAATCAGCGCCACGCCCACCACGATCAGCAGCAGGCCCATCGCGCGTTCGACCAGCTTCATATGGCGTTTCAGCCGCGCCATCAGCCCCATCGCCCGTTCGATGAACAGCGCCGCCAGCAGGAAAGGCAGCCCCAGACCCAGCGCATAGACCGCCAGCAATGCCGTGCCGCGCGTCATGCTGGCCTCATTCGCCGCCAGCGACAGAATCGCACCCAGCTGCGGCCCGATGCACGGCGTCCAGCCAAAGGCAAAGGCCAGACCAAGGACATAGGCGCCCAGGGCTGATCCGCCCTGCTGCTGCCCCGCCTCCAGCCGCGCCTCGCGGTCCAGCAGCGGGATACGGAACACGCCCAAAAAATGCAGGCCCAGCACGATGACCATCACGCCGGATGCCTTGGCCAGAATGCCCTGATATTGCAGGAACACCGTCCCGAAGGCCGAGGCGGCAAAACCCAGGAACAGGAAAACCGTCGAAAGCCCCAGCACGAAGAACAGCGCAGGCAACAGGATGCGCCGCCGCGCCGCCGTGCTGCCATCGCGCAGTTCCGGCATCGAGATGCCACCCATATAGGCCAGATAGGGCGGCACGATCGGCAGCACGCAGGGGCTCAGGAACGACAGCACCCCCGCCGCCAGTGCCACGATCATGGCAGGCAGCAGCCCTGCGTCAAAAATGTCGATCCCGAACATGCTATCCCCCGGCCAGCCTGTCCCTGTCCTAGCGCAAGCCGGGCGGCGCGTCATCGGGCGTGGTGTCACATCCTCGTGCCGAAGGCACCGTTGATATCCCCATGCCGAAGGCGCGGTGTCGCATCCGCGGGCCGGACGGCGCTTCGGGCTGGCACATCCCTGCCCCGGCCGGCTATGCCAAGGCGCCAGTGGGAGAGCGTGATGACCTTTGACGATGATCTGGATTGCGAAGGGCTGCTGTGCCCGCTGCCGGTGCTGCGGGCGCGCAAGCGGCTGATGGCGCTCGCCCCCGGGCGCGTGCTGCGGGTGCGCGCGACCGATGCGATGGCGGCGGTGGATCTGCCACATTTCTGCGCCGGGGCGGGGCATGACTATCTGGGGGCCGAACCCCTGCCCGGCGGGGCGACCGCGCATTTTGTCAGGACAGGTGCCAGACCCATGCCAGACGCAGACCCGACATGAACCAGACAAGGCGGCACAATTGAAAACGCCGGGCTTTCGCCCGGCGTCTTGTCATCTGGCAGGTGGAGGGGCCGGGTTTACCGGGCCCACCAGCCCTTGCGCTTGGGTTGGCTTTCCCCGGCCTCGGCCGGATCGGGCCGGGTGACTTCGGCGGTCGCCGCCTCGCCCGGATCGGCCTGCAGCGGCGGAAGCTCTGCTGCGGCAGGCGTTTCCACGGTCACGGCAACTGCGGCTTCAGCCTCGGCTGCCGGTTCTGCGGCGGTCTTGGCCTTGGCCTTCGACCGTGCTGCGGTGCTGCGGCTGCGGGTTGCCTTCGGCTTGGCTTCCACAGCCGGGGCGGCCTCTGGGGCTTCGGCCACAGGCTCTGCCGCCTTGGGGGCCTTCTTGGCGCGGCTGGCGCGTTTCGGCTTGGCCGGGGCTTCGGCGACCGCTTCGGCCACCGGCTCTGCCGCCACCTCTGCTGCAGGCGCAACCACAGCTTCTGCCGGGGCTTCGGTCACAGGCTCTGCAACCGGCTCTGCCGCAACGGCAACGGAAACCACCGCAACTTCGGCCATTTCCACTGCAACTTCAGGCACTTCTGCCTCTGCCACGGCGCCTTCGGCCTCGTCTTCGTCGGCCTCTTCGCCGCCTTCGTCAGCCTCGTCGCCCGAAACGCTGCCATCGGCCTCTTTGGATTTGCCACCCCGGCGACGGCTGCGACGGCGGCGCTTCTTCTTGCCACCATTGCCATCTGCCGCAGCAGCCGGTGCTTCGGCTTCGGCCTCGGCCACCACTTCGGCCTCGACCTCGTCCTCGGCGTCATCCTCTTCCAGCGGCGGGTCGATCTCATCGTCCTGCTCTTCGACCGGGGCGCCCATCAGGGCGGCATTGCCGGAAATCACGGCCGAGACTTCGGGCACCAGACGCGTGGCCGTCTTGAACTTCTCGATGGAATAATCGGGCGATACCAGCGCCGGATCGGCCTCAAGCCGCACCGCCATGCCATAGCGCGCCTCGATCAGGGCGATATGTTCGCGCTTGTGGTTGATCAGATAGTTGATCACCGCCACCGGCGCTTTCAGCAGCACTTCCTTGCTGCGCTTGCGCGTGCCCTCTTCTTCCAGCGCGCGCAGAATGGTCAGCGCTAGGCTGTCATCGCTGCGGATCAGGCCGGTGCCGTGGCAATGCGGGCAGGGCTGCGTGGTGCTTTCCAGCATCCCCGGGCGCAGCCGCTGACGCGACATTTCCATCAGGCCAAAGCCCGAGATGCGGCCTACCTGAATCCGGGCGCGATCGGTTTTCAGCTTGTCTTTCAAGCGCTTCTCGACCGCCGCGTTATTCCGCCGCTCTTCCATGTCGATGAAGTCGATGACGATCAGCCCGGCCAGATCGCGCAGACGCAGCTGGCGCGCCACCTCGTCGGCGGCCTCCAGGTTGGTTTTCAGCGCGGTCTCTTCGATCGAGCCTTCCTTGGTCGCCCGGCCCGAGTTGACGTCCACCGCCACCAGCGCTTCGGTCACGCCGATCACGATGTAGCCGCCGGATTTCAGCTGCACCACCGGGTTGAACATGCCTGCCAGATAGCTTTCCACCTGGAACCGGGCAAACAGCGGCATCTGATCGACATAACGCTGCACCACCCGCGCCTGAGCGGGCATGATCATGCGCATGAAATCCTTGGCAGTGCGGTAACCGCCCTCGCCTTCCACCAGCACTTCCTCGATCTCGCGGTTGTAAAGGTCGCGGATCGCGCGCTTGATGAGGTTGCCCTCTTCATAGATCGGGGCCGGAGCGATGCTCTTCAGCGTCAGCTCGCGGATTTCTTCCCACAGACGCATCAGATATTCGTAGTCGCGGCGGATTTCCGGCTTGGTGCGCTTGGCGCCCGCCGTGCGGATGATGAGGCCCGCACCATCCGGCACCTCCATCTCGGAGGCGATTTCCTTCAGCTTTTTCCGGTCCGGCGCATTGGTGATCTTGCGCGAAATGCCGCCACCGCGCGCGGTGTTGGGCATCAGCACGCAATAGCGCCCGGCCAGCGACAGATAGGTGGTCAGCGCGGCACCCTTGTTGCCGCGTTCTTCCTTCACCACCTGCACCAGCATGATCTGGCGCACCTTGACCACTTCCTGGATCTTGTAGCGGCGGGCACGCGGCTTGCGCGGGGCGCGGATTTCTTCGGCCACGTCTTCTTCGGCGACGGATTCGATCTCGTCATCCATATCGGCGGCGTGATCCAGCGCCTGATAGCGCGTGCCGTCATCCTCACGCTCGCCCGACACATCGGCGCGGGCCTCGTTGCGGGATACGAACAGCGCATCGGCACCGGTTTCTTCGCCCAGATCCACCACGCCCATGCCTGCGATATCGCTGGTATCCGCTTCTACTGCGGCGCTGACCACGGCATCATCGGTGCTGGCGGCTTCGGGCTTTTCGCGCTGGCGCTTGGGCCGCGAGCGGCCGCGGGCCTCGTCTTCGTCTTCGGCGCGGGCCATGGCCCGCTCTTCCTCCAGCAGCGCCTTACGGTCGGCCACCGGGATCTGGTAATAATCGGGGTGAATTTCCGCGAAGGCGAGGAAACCATGGCGGTTTCCGCCGTAATCCACGAACGCCGCCTGCAGCGAGGGTTCAACCCGCGTCACTNNAATCCGGGTGAATCTCGGCAAAGGCGAGGAAACCATGCCGGTTGCCGCCGTAATCGACAAAGGCCGCCTGAAGCGAAGGCTCCACCCGGGTCACTTTGGCAAGGTAGATATTCCCCTGCAGCTGACGCTTGTTTACCGTTTCAAAATCGAATTCCTCGACCTTGTTTCCGTCCACCACGACAACCCGGGTCTCCTCGGGATGCGTGGCATCAATAAGCATTTTCTTGGCCATGTCGTTCCATTGCGCCATGGCCCGACCCCACCCCCCGGAGAAGCTCCGGTGAAGGTCTGATCGAGCGGATGGCGGCTTGTTCGGGCGGAACTGCGCAGCGCGAAGCCGACAGGCGGGCTTGCAGGCCCCCTGTCGATCCATTTCGCTTCATCTACGCGGCTCATCGCGGTCTGTATCCAAAGCGCCCGCAGGCGCCCATCTTGTAAAGCCTGCAGTCCCGGATGTGGGGTGGAGGCAATCCTGCGGCCTTTCGGCCAGTGAATTCTGCCTTGGCGATGCCTGCGGACCTGTGGCCCGGTCTGCACGCCCGGCAGCGAAACTGTCGCGCGGGCCTGCGTCAAAAAAACGTCAGGCCCGCGTCCTGCGACATTAAGGGCAGCGCCACCATAATTACAATGCCCAATTTCCGCAGGCCGCGCGCCGGACCAAGGCGGGGTGTGCAAGATTGACAGCCCGGCGGCGGCCTGCCTATCCTGAGCCTGCGGCAAAATGGCGGGCCGTTTGTGAATTATCATTCGACATGAAGGGCTTGCATTATGCTTGACGGATCTGGAACCCGGCTTGTCATCCTGTCACCGACCATTGACAAACCGATCACCCTTCCTGTCCGGTCGACGGTGCGGGAAGATGCTGTCGAGTTCAACGATGTGTCTTTCTTTGATCTGAGCGGCGATCCCTTCAACGTGGTCGCGGCCAAGATCGACATCCGGGCGGCGCATGTCGAATATACGCTGCTGGAATCCGGGCGGTTTTCGGATGTGGATGATGACACGGGCTTCAACGGCTACCGGCTCAGCTTTGCGGGGCTGGGCAAGGCCACAAGCGGGGTCACGCTGCACTCTGTCGATCTGGTCGGCGGGCTGAGCACATTTGACATTCCGGCCGGAAACATCAGCTTTAACGCCACCAGCCTGATGATGAATGTCGATGGCCTGAGCTTTTCGACCGGCGAGTCGCTCTTGCTGCGGCTGGGCTTCCGGATCGAGGGCAGTGGCCGGGCCA
>DOMY01000129.1 GCA_003509785.1 Gemmobacter sp. | reverse complement strand
TCAGCTGGGCATTGAAGTTGCGCTCTGTCCATTCCTGCGCTCTGGGGATCTGCGCCCAGATCCCCCACAAGGCCAGATGCTGCGCGGATGTCTTGGCGGGCCAGCTTTTCAGCCGTGCATCGGCATCGAAATAGCGGCGCACGCGATCCACCTCTTTCAGGTCGATATGGGCGGCCTCGTTGATCTGTGCAGGCGCTGCCTCCAGCCGGTCGGCGGCGATGGCCTGGGCGCGGAAATGCTGAAAATTGCGAAAGCCCGCGCTGCGGGCCAGCATGTTCATCAGCGCCAGATGGCCGGGCGGGCCATCCTGTGCCGACAATTCGCTGTGCAGGCGTCGGGCGAACCCCGACAGATCGGGGGTGTGAAGGGGCAGGGCAATGCGCGTCATGGCATCCTCATCTCATGCCCGAAGCGGCGCCGATCACCCTTGGCGGCCGGGCATGGATGAACCATGAAACCGGAGCGGAGAGCAGGTTTAGCGCCTTACGGCTGGTGATCCCTGGGTGAACTGCTGACCCATGCCCAAGATTAGCGCGGCGCGGCCTGTGCCGCAACCCCGGCACCGCAGGGGCATCCTGCCAGATGATCGTTCACCATGCCTGTGGCCTGCATGAAGGCATAGGTGATCGTCGGCCCGCAGAACTTGAACCCTTCGGCCTTCAGCGCCTTGGACATGGCGCGCGATTCGGCGGTTTCGGTGGGCACGGCGGCCATGCTGGTCGGGCGGTTCTGCAAGGGCTGGCCGCCCACGAACTGCCACAGGAAGGGCGAAAACCCCTCGCGCGCTTCCACCTTCAGAAAGGCGCGGGCCCCGGCAATCGTTGCCTCGATCTTGCCGCGGTGGCGCACGATGCCCGGATCGGCCAGCAGGCGCAGCACCTCGGCTTCGCCCCAGCCTGCCACCACCTCAGGGTCGAACCTGGCAAAGGCGGCGCGGAACGTGTCACGCTTGCGCAGGATGGTGATCCAGCTCAATCCGGCCTGAAATCCGTCCAGCACCAGCTTTTCCCACAGGGCCCGCGGATCATGTTCGGGCACCCCCCATTCCTCATCATGATAGGCCACATAAAGCGGGTCTGTCCCGCACCAGCTGCACCGCCCGTCCATGCCCGGCTCCGATCCGCAAAATTAGAACTAAATGTGAACTTTCAGGGTCTGTTTACTGATGCGGTGGCAATGTGTCGAGGTTCAATGCAGGGGGCGGAAGTGGCAGAAGGATACAGGCACCAAAGGCCCGATTTCGGGCAGGATGCAAACCCGCTGGCCGTCGCCATGGCCGAGCAGGAGCGTCAGACGCTGGCCATGGTGCAGCAGGCGCTGAAATCCGGTCGGATGCGGCTGGCCTATCAGCCAGTGGTTCTGGGCAGTGATCCCACGCGCATCGCCTTTCACGAGGCGCTGATCCGCATCCTTGATGAAACCGGGCGCATCATACCGGCGCGGGATTTCATGCCGGTGGCCGAAACCCGCGAACTGGGGCGCGAGATTGACTGCGCGGCGCTGGACATGGGGCTGAAAGCGCTGGCGCGCCATGCCGGGCTGCGGCTTTCGGTCAATATGTCGGCCCGGTCCATCGGCTATCCGCGCTGGATGCGGGTATTGCGCCATGGTTTGGCACTTGGCCCGACGGTGGGCGAAAGGCTCATTCTGGAAATCACGGAAAATTCGGCCATGCTGGTGCCGGAAATCGTCATCGCCTTCATGGATGATCTGCAGGCCAAGGGCGTGGCTTTCGCGCTGGACGATTTCGGGGCGGGCTATACCGCCTTTCGCTATTTAAAGGAATTCTTCTTTGATATCGTCAAGATAGATGGCCAGTTCATCCGCGGGATCCACACCGACCCGGATAATCAGGTGCTGACCCGGGCGCTGGTGTCGATCGGTCAGCAGTTCGAAATGCTGACTATCGCGGAATCCGTCGAATGTGTGGAAGATGCGCAGTTTCTGCAGCAGATCGGGGTGAATTGCCTGCAGGGCTATCTGTTCGGGGCGCCGACGCTGAAACCGGATTTCCTGCAGGAAACACGCCGCAAGCGCGCCTGATCGCCGCAGACGTTCCAAAACAGCCCCTACGTCACGCAATTTTCTTGCGCATGTCATCGTTCCTGCTTACCCATGCTGCAAAGCGGCAGCGAAGCACCGCCGCCGCCCCGGCCAAGGGAGAGGACCAGAGCCATGACCAATGTTGTTATCGTCTCTGCCGCACGCACCGCAGTGGGCAGCTTCAACGGAGCCTTCGCAAACACCCTCGCACACGAGCTGGGCGCTGCGGTGATCGAGGCCGTGGTGGCCCGCGCGGGCATCGACAAGGCCGAGGTGTCGGAAACCATTCTCGGTCAGGTGCTGACCGCCGGTCAGGGTCAGAACCCGGCCCGTCAGGCGCATATCAATGCAGGCCTGCCGAAAGAGGCCTCGGCCTGGTCGCTGAACCAGGTCTGCGGCTCGGGTCTGCGCGCGGTGGCACTGGGGGCACAGCATGTGCAGCTGGGCGATGCCTCCATCGTGGTGGCCGGTGGCCAGGAAAGCATGTCGCTGTCGCCCCATGTCGCGCATCTGCGCGCGGGGCAGAAGATGGGCGACATGAAGTTCATCGATTCGATGATCAAGGATGGGCTGTGGGATGCCTTCAACGGCTATCACATGGGGCAGACCGCCGAAAACGTCGCCAATCAATGGCAGATCAGCCGCGATATGCAGGATGAATTCGCGCTGGCCAGCCAGAACAAGGCCGAAGCCGCGCAGAAAGCCGGCAAGTTCGCGGATGAGATCATTGATTTCGTGATCAAGACCCGCAAGGGCGACATCGTGATGAATGCCGATGAATACATCCGTCACGGCGCCACCATTGATGCGATGACCAAGCTGAAACCGGCCTTCGCCAAGGATGGCTCGGTTACGGCCGGCAATGCTTCGGGCCTGAACGACGGCGCGGCGGCCGTGCTGCTGATGTCGGCGGCCGAGGCTGAAAAGCGCGGGCTGACCCCGATTGCGCGCATCGCCTCTTACGCCACGGCTGGGCTGGACCCGTCGATCATGGGCGTTGGCCCGATCTACGCCAGCCGCAAGGCGCTGGACAAGGCGGGCTGGAAGGTCGGCGATCTGGATCTGGTCGAGGCGAACGAGGCCTTTGCCGCCCAGGCCTGCGCCGTGAACAAGGACATGGGCTGGGATCCGTCGATCGTGAACGTGAACGGTGGTGCCATTGCCATCGGCCATCCGATCGGCGCCAGCGGCTGCCGCATCCTGAACACCCTGCTGTTCGAAATGGCGCGCCGCGATGCGAAAAAGGGCCTTGCCACGCTGTGCATCGGCGGGGGCATGGGCGTGGCCATGTGTCTGGAACGGGCCTGAAAATCGTCCAGTGAGGCAATTCGCCTCTTGATTGAATCGGGGGAGCGCGGGATGATACCTGCGTTCCCCCTTTTCACTTGCTGCGCCGCCGCGCAACTTTGCTGCACTGGCAAAAAATATTTCGCAATATTGTTGCGCTTCGATGTCGTATTCTGTAGCAAGATTCCAAGCAGATTTTGCAAGGAGGAATCATGTCTAAAGTTGCAGTGGTCACTGGCGGGTCGCGCGGGATCGGCGCCGCGATTTCCATCGCTTTGAAAAATGCAGGCTACACCGTTGCCGCAAACTATGCCGGCAATGACGAGGCCGCAGCGAAATTCACTGCAGAAACGGGCATCAAGACCTACAAATGGTCGGTGGCGGATTATGACGCCTGCAAGGAGGGCATTGCCCAGGTCGAGGCCGAACTGGGCCCGGTGGCGGTGCTGGTGAACAATGCGGGCATCACCCGCGATGCCATGTTCCACAAGATGACCCCCGGCCAGTGGAAAGAGGTGATCGACACCAACCTGACCGGCCTGTTCAACATGACGCATCAGGTTTGGGGCGGGATGCGCGACCGCAAGTTCGGGCGCATCATCAATATTTCGTCGATCAACGGCCAGAAGGGGCAGGCAGGGCAGGCAAACTATTCCGCGGCCAAGGCCGGTGATCTGGGCTTCACCAAGGCGCTGGCGCAAGAAGGCGCCCGCGCGGGCATCACCGTGAACGCGATCTGCCCGGGCTATATCGGCACCGAGATGGTGCGCGCGATTGATGAAAAAGTGCTGAACGAACGCATCATCCCGCAGATCCCCGTCGGGCGTCTGGGCGAGCCGGAAGAGATCGCGCGCTGCGTGGCCTTTCTGGCGGCCGATGATGCGGGCTTCATCACCGGGTCGACGATCAGCGCGAATGGCGGTCAGTTCTTCGTCTGACCCCTGCACCGCAAAATGCTGCAAAAGGCCCGCTTCGGCGGGCCTTTTCTCTGGCCGGGGCGCAGGCTACACATCACGCGACACGCAAAAATCTTGCAAGATTTTTGCAAATTTCTTCGAAGAAATTTGCCTTGCGCGCCAATGCGATGCCGCGCGGGGCGGTGAGTGCGGATGCCTCCGGCGGGGGTATTTTGACCAAGAGGAAGGAGCAGGCGATGGAAGATATGGCAGAGCTGATGCGCACCATCGGGGCTGCGGCCCGGGCGGCGGCGGCGGAGCTGGCTTTCACGCCATCCGAGCACAAGGAGGCCGCTTTGACCGCGGCGGCCGAGGCCGTCTGGACGCGCCGCGACGAAATCATCGCGGCCAATGTGCTGGATATGGCCTATGGCGCCGAAAAGGGCCTGAGCCCGGCGATGCTGGACCGGCTGAAGCTGGACGAGGGGCGCATCGGCGCGATTGTCGAAGGGTTGCGCGCCATCGCCGCCCAGCCCGATCCGGTGGGGCGGGTTCTGGCGGAATGGGACCGGCCGACCGGGCTGCATATCCAGCGCGTGGCCACGCCTTTGGGCGTGGTGGGCGTGATCTATGAAAGCCGTCCCAATGTGACGGCGGATGCCGGCGCTTTGTGTCTGAAGGCCGGCAATGCCGTGATCCTGCGCGGCGGATCGGAGAGTTTTCACTCTTCGGCCGCGATCCATGCCTGCATGGTGGAAGGCCTGCGCGCCGCCGGTCTGCCCGAAGCCGCGATCCAGCTGATCCCCACGCGCGACCGGGCGGCGGTTTCGGCCATGCTGCAGGCGGTGGAATTCATCGACGTGATCGTGCCGCGCGGTGGAAAGGGCCTCGTGGGGCTGGTGCAGAAAGAGGCGCGGGTGCCGGTCTTCGCGCATCTGGAAGGCATCTGCCATATCTATGCCGACCGCGATGCCGATATCGACAAGGCGCGCCGCGTGCTGCTGAACGCCAAGACCCGGCGCACCGGGATCTGCGGTTCTGCCGAATGTCTGCTGATGGATTGGGCTTTCTGGACCGATCATGGCGATGTGCTGATCCAGGATCTGCTGGCGGCCGGGGTCGAGGTGCGGGCCGAGGGCGCGCTGTCGCGCATCCCGGGCACGGTGCCCGCCAAGCCCGATGATTTCGGCCGCGAGTTTCTCGACATGATCATCGCGGTAAGGCTGGTGGATGGGGTCGATGGCGCCATCGAGCATATCCGCCGCTATGGCAGCCAGCATACCGAAAGCATCCTGACCGAGAATGACGCCACGGCGGCGAAGTTCTTTCAGCGGCTGGATTCGGCAATCCTGATGCGCAATGTCTCTACCCAGTTTGCCGATGGCGGCGAATTCGGCATGGGGGCGGAAATCGGCATTGCCACCGGCAAGATGCACGCCCGCGGCCCGGTGGGGGCGGAACAGCTGACCAGTTTCAAATATCTGGTCACCGGCGACGGCATCTGCCGCGCCTGAAACGGCACCGCCGGGTTCTGCCCCCGGCGGTGATTTCGGCCAGCCGCGTGGGGGCCTGATCCGGCCCCGGCATCCGGCGGTCAGAGGCTGAGCCGGATCGTGGCGTCCTGAATCTCCACCCCGATCTTGCGGTTCTGCCGGGCCAGCTCTTCCGGCGTCAGGGCAAAATGCACCTGCGCTGCCGTCACCGGATGGCCCGCCGCAGGCCGCGTCAGCATCGCCCACAGATCGGGATCTGATTTCAGCTTCTGCGCCAGCCCTGTCAGCAACCAGCGGCCTTCCTCATGATCGACGGTGATCCGCCCGCCATAGGCCATGGCCGTTTCCAGACACATCACCAGCAGGAACAGCAGCTTCACCTCGCGCCGCTGCAGATCGGGGGGGCCGTTCCAGTCGATCGTCAGGCGGCCACCGCGCGTCAGATCCGCCAGGATGTTCTGCACCTCGGGCCGTCACATCCGCTGATCGGTGGCCGAGGCACCAAAGGCGATGCGAAAGAACCGGATGCGGGCATTGGCGCTGGCCACGCTTTCCGCGATCAGCGCAATTTCCGGGCCCTGATGCGCCCCATCCATGATGAGAAGTTCGACTCCATTGCCGATGGCACCGATCGGGCTGATAAGGTCGTGACAGATTCGGGAGCCCAGAAGGGCATTCAGATCGTATCGGTCTGGCATTTTCGCTCTGGTTAGGGGCACTGGGGAAGCAGGATGAATCAAGGGCTTAATGGACTTTTGGAACCCGGTATGCTGGTCCGTCATCCGCAAGAGCCGGATTGGGGCCTGGGTCAGGTGCAATCGCGGATCGGCAGCCGGATCACCGTGAACTTCGAACACCAGGGCAAGGTGGTGATCGACGGGGCGCAGGTGATGCTGATGCAGGTCTTTGACCACTAGCTGACAATAGAGGGCGGCTGCGAAATTTTGCAAGGACGCCGTGCCCTTGAAGAATTCCGCGCCGCTGCTGAAGGGTTGCAAGCCGCGGTCCGGCCCCCTAAGACCGCAGGGATGACGCCAGAGGGGGCCTGCCGAAGATGACGGCGGAGGAAACCGCATTCGAACTGCGCCTTGCCGCCGATGCGCGCGACCTGCGGGCCGCGCAACGTCTGCGCTATGACGTATTCGTGGGTGAAATGGGCAGTGACGGCCCGTTGATCGACCACGACGCCCGGCTGGAACGCGATGATTTCGACGCTGTCTGCGATCACCTGCTGCTGATCGACCGGCGCCGCGATCCGGCTTTGCTGCAGGATGTCGTCGGCGTCTACCGGCTGTTGCCGGGGGATCGGATCGGGCCGGGGCAGGCGTTCTATTCGGAAAGCGAATATGATCTCTCCCCGCTGCGTGCCACCGGGCGCCGGCTGCTGGAACTGGGCCGGTCTTGCGTGCATCCCGATTACCGGGGTGGGGCGGCGATGATGCTGCTGTGGAACCATCTGGCCGAATATGTGCAGGATCGCGGGATCGAGATCATGTTCGGCACCGCCTCTTTCCCCGGCACCGATGTGGCCGCGCTGGCGCAGCCCCTGGCTTATCTCTGGCACAACCATCTGGCCCCGCCCGAACTGCGCGCCGTGGCGCGGGCACCGCATCGCGCGGCGATGGATGTGCTGCCCTCCGACGGGATCGACCGCCGCGCCGCGATGCAGGCCACGCCCGCGCTCATCAAGGCCTATCTGCGGCTGGGCGGGTTTGTCGGCGATGGTGCCTGGGTGGATCATGCCTTCAACACCACGGATGTTCTGCTGGTGATGGATACCGCCCGGATGTCAGAGCGGCACAAGGATTTCTATGTGCGCAGGCACGGGGAAAACGCATGACCGGCTGGAGCGATGACCGGATGCAGACGCCGCGCATCGGCCTGCTGGGCTGGGCGCTGGTTGCCCTGCGCGGGCTGCTGCTGGCGCTGGTGACCTATGGCTGCTTTCTGCTGTTCCTGCTGCTGCGGCTGATCGAAGCCCCGCTGTTCGGCCCGTCCCGCCCGCTGACGCCCTGGATCACCCGCTTTGTCTGCCGGGCGGGGCTTGCCATCATGGGCTTCGGCTACAGCCTGCAGGGCAAACCCATGACGGAACGTGGCGCCATCGTTGCCAATCACGCGGGCTGGATCGACATCTTTTCGCTGAACGCCGCCGACCGGGTCTATTTCGTCTCCAAGGCCGATGTGGCCAGCTGGCCGGGCATCGGTTTGCTGGCGCGGGCCACCGGCACTTTGTTCATCACCCGCAAGGGCACCGAGGCCAAGCGCCAGCAGCAGCAGCTGGAAGAGCGTCTGCGCGCCGGGCATCGCCTGCTGTTCTTCCCCGAGGGCACCTCCACCGATACGCTGCGGGTCTTGCCGTTCAAATCCTCGCTGTTTCAGGCGTTCTACAGCCATGGTCTGGATCGCATCATGCATATTCAGCCGGTGACCGTGGTCTATCACGCCCCGCCGGGCCACGACCGCCGCTTCTATGGCTGGTGGGGCGACATGAGCTTTGCAGGTCATCTGCTTCAGGTGCTGGCCACCCCGCGCCAGGGCCGGATCGAGGTGATCTTTCACCCCCCGGTGCCGGTGGACGGCTTTGAAAGCCGCAAGGAACTGGCCGCCTATTGCGAACGGGTGATCCGCACCGCGCATCCTCTGGTGGTGGCGCCCGGCGGGCCGGATACCCCGCTGGCCTGACCGTCGCCGCTGTCGGCCAGCCAAAGGCGGCTCTTTCGGCAGAATTACCGCCGGGCAGGGGTGTTTTGCGCGGCTGCACTTGATCAAGTTCTCAAACCCTCCATATGGTGCCCCCAGATCGGAGGAGGTCCGGGCATGGATGATGCGGCATATGGACAGGGGCAGAACGAGGCCGGGCGCAAGATCCCGACCCACGAGCTGACCTACGCCCGCCTGCGCGACATGGTGCTGTTCGGCGATCTGGCGCCGGGCCAGCCGGTGACCATTCAGGGCCTGATCCGCGATCTGGACGCAGGCATGACCCCGGTGCGCGGGGCGATCCGCAGGTTGACCGCCGAAGGCGCGCTGGTCCTGCAGGACAACCGCCGCGTCACCGTGCCCCGCATCACGCCCGATGTGCTGGATCAGCTGGCCCATGCCCGGCTGTCCATCGAACCAAAGCTCGCCGAACTGG
>DOMY01000235.1 GCA_003509785.1 Gemmobacter sp. | reverse complement strand
TGTCGAGCCAGAGGTTGTCTTCCAGCCCGACCCGCACATTGCCGCCCGCCAGCACTGCGGCGGCGACATAGGGCATCTGGTGGCGGCCGATGGAAAACGCGCTCCAGTGCCAGCTGGCGGGCACGTTGTTCACCATGGCCAGGAAGGTGTTCAGATCGTCGGGCGCGCCCCACGGCACGCCCATGCACAGCTGCACCAGCACCGGGTCGGGGATCACGCCTTCGCGCACCAGTTCCTTCGCCAGCCACAGATGGCCGGTATCGAACGCCTCGATCTCGATCCGCACGCCCGAGGCCGCCATCCGCCGCGCCATGTCGCGCAGCATTNNCCCGGCCGTCAGGTTGAGCACCACATCCGTGGCACTGTCGCGGATACGTTCGGTGACTTCGCGATACAGGGCCGGATCGCGCGCGGGCTTGCCGGTTTCAGGATCGCGCACATGGCAATGCACCACGGCCGCCCCGGCCTTGGCCGCCGCAATGGCGCTTTCGGCGATCTGTGCGGGCGAACGCGGCACATGGGGCGAGCGGTCCTGCGTGCCGCCCGATCCGGTCACGGCACAGGTGATGAAAACTTCGCGGTTCATGGCCAGGGGCATCGGCATCTCCTGCTCTTGGCGGGCAGATTAGCGGGCTTGCATGGCCACGCTTTGCGTTTTACGAAATAGTCATGGCAAAATCCGAAACAATTTTCGCCGCATCGCAGCAGCCCCTGACGCTGGCCCTGCTGATCCTGCCGCAGGCCTCGATCCTTGAAGTGGCCTCGACGCTCGATCCGCTGCGCGCGGCCAACCGGCATCTGGGGCACGAGGCCTATCGCTGGCGCGTCGTGTCGCCCAACGGGGCTGCCGTGCCGCTGACCTGCGGGATCGAACTGCCCGCCACCGGGCCGCTGGCTGCCGCCGAAGGGGCCGATGCGCTGATCGTCATCGCAGGCTATCGCCAATCCGAAGTGGCCACCAAACCGCTGCTGCGCGACCTGCGCCGGCTGGCGCCGCGCTTTCGCGCCATCGGCGGCATTGATGCGGGCGGCTGGGTTCTGGCGCGCGCAGGCCTGCTGGCCGGGCAGCGCGCCACCGTGCATTGGGAAGATCTGGAGGATTTCGCGTCTAGCCACCCCGACATCGACGTGGTGCCGGATCGTTTCGCCCTGTCGGGGCGCTATTTCACGGCGGGCGGCGCGNNTCTGATGCTGCATCTGATCCGCGCCCGCCATGGCCCCGCCATCGCGTTGCAGGTGGCCGCCAGTTTCGTCACCACCCCGCGCCCGGCGGACGAGCCGCAGATCACCGCCACCCGCCCTGATCCAAGGCTGGACCCGCGCGTGGCCGCTGCCATCGCCCGCATGGAATCGCGGCTGGACAGCCCCGAGCCTGCCAGCGCCACGGCACAGGCGCTTGGCCTGTCGCCCCGCAGGCTGGAACAGCTGTTCCACGAAAATCTGGGGCTTGGCCCCGCCGCCTATGGCCTTGGCCTGCGCCTGCAGGCCGCGCGCCGCCTGTTGACGGATACAAGGCATCCGCTGGCCGAAATCGCCCTGCGCACCGGGTTTTCCGGCCCGGCCACGCTCAGCCGGGCCTTCAGCCGCGCCTTCGGCACCCCGCCCGGCCAGTTGCGCAGACCGCGCACCGTCACTTTGCCGATACCCCCCCGCACATCCGGTTGACTCTGGCGCCATTGCCCATACCCTGCTGCGCATGACCAGATCCTTCCTCAACCGCCGGTCCATGATGACCCTGATGGCCACCGCACTTGTTGCGCCGGTCGCAGGCGNNAGTCGGCGCCGCGGATCGTGGCCACCACCGGGCTGATCGCCGAGGCCGCGCGGCGGCTGACCGGGTTCGACATCCGCGCCATCGCCGCCCCGCCGCATGATCCGGCGCTGCACCGTCCGGGCCGGTCTGATCTGGTGGCGATTGCCGATGCCGATCTGGTGCTGCGCCACGGGCCGGGGCTGGAACAGCGGATGGATGATCTGCTGAAACGGCAGGCCGCCCGGGGCCGGGTGATCGCGCTGGAGGATCTGCTGCCCGATACCCCGGCAGAGGAACCGCTGATCGCCCATGACCCGGCGCTGTGGTCGGCGGCCGTACAGGCACTGGCCACCCGCCTGGCGCAGGAGCTGCCCGGCTCTGCCGACGGCATCCTGCACGCGGGCCAAGGCTTTGCGGGCGAAATTCTTGCCCATGCACCGGCCATTGCCGAAACCCTCGCGCCGATCCCCGCCCATCAGCGCCTGATCGTCACCGAGGCGCGCGGCATGGCGCATTTTGCCCGCGCCTTCGGCTTTGACGCCATCGCCCTGTCCGATGCCTCCGAGGCCCGCAGCCTTGCCGCACTGGCCGACCGGATTGCCACTGCAGGCGTGACCGCGATCTTCACCGCCGCAGATACGCCCTCCACCGCCCGCCTGCTGCAGATTGCCGCCAGCCGGGGCCATGCCCTGCATCCGGCAGGTACCCTGTTGTCCGATGCCGATTGGCCCGCCCCTGCAGGTGACAGCGGCTGGCACCGGATGATGACGCGCAACGCCACCCGCATTGCGGCAGCCCTTGCCCCCGGCGCGGCCCTGGCCTAACCGCAGGGCGCGCGATCCCGGCTTCCCTCTAGCCCCGGCCCGCCCTATAACGCCCGCGAACCATCAGCGGAGAAGCCCCATGCGCAAGGCCGAAATCAGCCGCCGCACCTCGGAAACCGAGATTTCCATCGCCATCAATCTGGATGGCACCGGCACATATGACATGCAGTCCGGCGTCGGCTTCTTCGATCACATGATGGATCAGCTGTCGCGCCACTCGCTGATCGACATGGTGCTGCGCGCCAAGGGCGATCTGCATATCGACGATCACCACACGGTCGAGGATACCGGCATCGCGCTGGGTCAGGCGCTGGTCAAGGCCCTGGGCGACAAGACCGGCATCCGCCGCTATGGCGAATGTTCGCTGGCGATGGATGATGCGCAGGTGCATTGCGCGCTGGATCTTTCGGGGCGACCGTTCCTCGTGTGGAATGTCGATTTTCCCAGCCAGAAGATCGGCAGCTTTGATACCGAACTGGTGCGCGAATTCTTTCAGGCGCTGGCCACCCATGGCGGCATCACCCTGCATATCGACCTGCGGCATGGCGTGAACAGCCACCACATCGCCGAGGCCGCCTTCAAGGCCGTGGCCCGCGCCTTGCGCATGGCGGTGGAAACCGATCCGCGCAAGGCCGATGCCATCCCTTCAACCAAGGGCGCACTGTAACGCCGCCGCCCCGCGGCAAATTTCTTCGAAGAAATTTGCAAGGATTTTGCAAAATCCTTGCATCGCAAGGAAGCGAACAATGGCCCTGACGGTTCTTGTCGATTACGACAGCGGCAACCTGCATTCCGCCGAAAAGGCGTTTCAGCGCATGGCGGCCGAAGTCGGCGGCGGCGAGATCCTGGTGACCTCGCGCCCCGAAGATGTCGCCCGCGCCGACCGCATCGTGCTGCCGGGCGATGGCGCCTTTCCGGCCTGCCGCCGCGCGCTGGGGGAATATGGCGGGCTGTTTGACGCGATCTCAGAAGCCGTGCGCCAGAAGGGCCGCCCCTTCATGGGCATCTGTGTCGGGATGCAGATGATGGCCACCTGGGGCCGCGAGTATCAGGATACCCCCGGCTTCGACTGGATCGGTGGCGAGGTGACGCGCATCACCCCCGCCGACCCCACGCTGAAAGTGCCGCATATGGGCTGGAACGATCTGGTGATCGACCATCCCCACCCGGTGCTGGACGGTATCGCCACCGGCGATCACGCCTATTTCGTTCATTCCTACGCCTATCAGGTGGCCAAGCCCACCGAACGTCTGGCCCATGTCGATTACGCGGGCGATATCACCGCCATCATCGGCGCCGGCAATATGGTGGGCACCCAGTTCCACCCGGAAAAATCGCAGGCCACCGGCCTGCGCCTGATCGCCAATTTCCTCCGCTGGGCCCCCTGATGGATCTGCAGGCAATCCTCGACCGCATTGGCGAGGAGATGGCCGCAGCCCCTGACCGGGGCCGCGTCGCCGATTACATCCCCGAACTGGCGCGCGTCTCGCCCGATCACTTCGCCATGGCCGTCTGCACCGTCGAGGGCGAGACCTTCACCACAGGCGCGGCCGATATGGCCTTTTCCATCCAGTCGGTCAGCAAGGTCTTCACCCTTGCCATCGCGCTGGGGCGTCTGGGCGATCAGCTCTGGCCCCGCGTCGGGCGCGAGCCTTCGGGGCTGGCCTTCAACTCCATGATCCAGCTGGAACATGAGCGCGGCATCCCGCGCAACCCGTTCATCAATGCAGGCGCCATCGTGGTGACGGATGCCATCCTGGCAGGCCACCAGCCGCGCGAATTGCTGGGCGAAATCCTGCGCTTCCTGCGCGAGGCCGCGGGGGATGACGACATCCACATCAACCGCGCCGTCGCGGCATCCGAACTGGAAACCGGCGACCGCAATCTGGCGCTGGCGCATTTCATGCGGGCACATGGCAACCTGCTGCATGATCCGGCGCTGACCTGCGGCACCTATTTCCACCAATGCGCCATCGAGATGAGCGCGCGGCAACTGGCCCGGGCCGGCCGCTTCCTGATGGCGGCCCCCGGCCAGCCCCGGATGCTCGCGCCCTCGCGCACCCGCCGCATCAACGCGCTGATGATGACTTGCGGCCATTACGATGGCTCGGGCGATTTTGCCTATCGCGTGGGCCTGCCCGGCAAATCCGGCGTGGGCGGCGGGATTCTGGTCATCGCGCCGGGCCGGGCTTCCATCGCCGTCTGGTCGCCGGGCCTAAATGCACAGGGCAATTCGCAGCTGGGCACGCTGGCGGTGGAACGGCTGGCCCGCGCCACCGGCTGGTCGGTCTTCGGGCGAACCCCGTCTGGCCCGGGCCTCAGGCCCGCCGCGCCACCGCCCAAAGCCCCAGCACGATCAGCCCGAACCCGGCATAATGCTGCCCCTCCAGCCGCTCGCCCAGCACCAGCGCGCCCAGGGCCGCCGCACTTACCGGGATCAGGAAGGTCACCAGCATCAGGTTCACCGCCCCGGCCGAGGCCAGCAGCCGGAAGAACAGCACATAGGCCAGCGCGGTGGACAGCAGGGCAATCCCCAGCACCGCCGCCAGCACCGGCAGGCCCGGCACCGGCAGCGCCCAGGGCCGATCCACCATCAGCCAGACCGGCAGCAGCAGCACCGAAGCTGCCGCCACCTGCCCGAAGGCCGCCTGCAAGGGCGCAATGCCCATCGCCCGAAACCGCCGCCCCCAGACCCCGGCCAAAGCATAGGACAGCGCGGCCCCCAGACAGGCCAGCATCGCAGGCAGCGCCCCGCTGCCACCGCCCGCCATCACCGCCACCCCGGCAATCCCCGCAACCACGCCCCCCAGCCGCCGCGCCGTCAAGGCCTCGGCCCCGGCCAGATGCGCCACCACCACACCAAACAGCGGCGTCGTGGCGTTCAAAATCGCGGCCAGCGATCCGCTGATCTCGCCCTGCGCAAAGGCAAACAGGCTGAAGGGCACTGCATTGTTCAGAAACCCCATCACCGCCAGCGCCCGCCCCCCCCCGGCCCCGCGCGGCAGTGCCAGCCCCGAAAGCCGCAGCATCGCCACCAGACACAGCGCACCCAGCCCCACCCGCGCAATCACCACCGAAAGTGCAGGCAGGCCGGTCAGCGCCACCTCCACAAAAAAGAAAGACCCTCCCCACAGGATGGAAAGGGCAATCAGCCGGGCCCAGTCAGCAGCAGACATGCGAAACTCCATTTCGGGCCAACCTGCCAGAACCGGGCCACCGATGGCGACCCGGTTCCTGCGGCTTCACTTGATCCGTGACCAGGTGCCACCATCGCGGCAGATGCCCAGAACGCAACCCTTCACCGCCAGCCCATTGCCCGAAAACTGCATCTTGGCGTTATATGTCTTGTCGCGNNGCCTTGCGCCACCATATCCCAGACGATGCGCTTGCCGGTATTCGGGCTGTCCACCACCTTTCCCGCCGCATCAAAGGCCTGCACCAGCGTGCCGCAGACCGCCGCCCCACAGGGCTTGATCTCGATATGGCCGTAATTGCCGTTGTCATCCGGCTTGGTCTTCCAGATGCCCTCGGCCGGATCGGCCAGCGCCGTGCCTGCCGCAAACACCAGTGCTGCCGCCATCATGATTGTCTTCATCGGGTTCCTCCCTCCCCTTGTCCTGCCGGGATCATCCCCACGCCCCCCGGATTCCCGCAAGCATGACGTTGCGGCCCTTGCCCCGCGCCGCCCCCCATGCCAAACCGCCCCCGACCAGAGCGACGGAGCAAGCCATGATCCTCTATCCCGCCATCGACCTGAAAGACGGCCAATGCGTGCGCCTGCTGCGCGGCGAAATGTCGGCAGCCACCGTCTTTGGCGACGATCCCGCCGCCCAGGCTGCAAAGTTTCAGGCCGCAGGCTGCGAATGGCTCCACCTCGTCGATCTGAACGGCGCCTTTGCGGGCCAGCCGGTCAACGGCGCCGCCGTCGAGGCGATCCTGCAACGCTGCACCGTCCCCGCCCAGCTCGGCGGCGGCATCCGCGACATGGCCACCATCGAGATGTGGCTGACCAAAGGCCTCGCCCGCGTCATCCTCGGCACCGTGGCAGTGGAAAACCCCGATCTGGTCCGCGAAGCCGCCCGCGCCTTCCCCGGCAAGGTCGCCGTGGGGATCGACGCCCGCAAGGGCTTCGTCGCCACCAAAGGCTGGGCCACGGAAACCACCGTACAGGCGACCGATCTCGCCCGCAGCTTCGAAGATGCAGGCGTGGCCGCCATCATCTATACCGACATCGACCGCGATGGCGCCATGCAGGGCCCGAACATCGACGCGACCGAGGCTCTGGCCCGCGCCGTCTCCATCCCCGTCATCGCCTCGGGCGGCGTCTCGGGCATGGCAGATCTGATCGCGCTGCGCGATACCGGCGTGATCGCCGGCGCCATTTCGGGCCGCGCACTCTACGATGGCGCCATCGACCTTGCGGATGCCCTGCACGCCCTCAAGGCCTGATCCCCCATCTTCCCGTTGTCCAAATATCC
>DOMY01000273.1 GCA_003509785.1 Gemmobacter sp. | reverse complement strand
GTCGGGCAGGTGGCGGTGCAGAACCCGCAGTGCACGCAGCTGCGCAAGATCTCGTTGGCCCGCGCCGTGCCCGCATCCGTCAGCTGTTCGGGGGTGAAATGGGTCTGCATGTCAGGCTCCGAAAGCGAGGAAAGCGATAAACATCAAGGGCAGCGGCAGGCCCAGCACCAGCAAAGGCCAGCGCCCGCCCGCCCAGGGCCGCAAGACCTGCGCCAGCCCGGCCAGCAGCAGCGCCACCGCCAGCAGCACGGCCAGCACCTGCCCCCAGGGGTCGCCCGCCAGCGTGTAGCTCACCCCCAGCGCCACCACGGCCAGCAGCCCAAGCGCCAGACCGATCTGCGCAAACCGCGCAGGCAGCAGGCACAGCAGCAGATACAATGCCAGCGGCAGGCCCGCAAAAACCTGCACGAATCCCATAGCCATCACACCGCCCCGGCAAAGATGCCGCGCGGATCAAAGCCCGCGCGCAGCCGCGCCGCCAAGGCCGCCACGGGTGCCGGTTCGGGCGCCGGTTCCGCCTGGGCATCACCGCCGCCCAGACAGGTGGCATGGCCGACAAAATCGCCCAGCCGCGCCCGCAGATCACAGCCCGGCGCCAGCCGCGCCCAGATCAGCCCGCCACCCCAGTCATAAACCACCGCCTCGGCCCCCATGCGCGCCACCAGCCCCGGCGCATCCGATGGCCGCACCGACAGCCGCCAAAGATCACCCGGCACATCGACCAGCGCCGCCACATCGCGGATCGCGGCCCAGGGCCCCGCCACCTCTTCCGCCACACCAAAGCCGCGCAGCACCGCTGCCAGCTGCCCGGCGCGATAGCACACCGAACCCTCGAACCCTTCGACCCGCAGGAAGGTGCCCTGCCCCGGCAGATGCGCCGCCCCCGTCACGTCATAGGGAGAGCCCAGCGCCGCCGCCATCGCCGCCACCGCCTGCGCATCGCTCAGCCCGGGCAGGCACAAAGTCGCCTCGGTCTCCGGGCGCGGCAGCACTTTCAGCGCCACTTCCGTCAAGACCCCCAGCTGCCCCCGGCTGCCCGCCAGCAGCTTGACCAGATCATAGCCGGTCACATTTTTCATCACCCGCCCGCCATTGCGGATCAGATCGCCGCGCCCGTCAACGAATTGCACGCCCAGACAGAAATCCCGGCAGGCCCCCACCTGCACCCGGCGCGGCCCTGCGGCATTTTCCGCCACCACCCCGCCCTGGGTCGAAACACCCGCCCGCCCCAGCACCGCCCGCAGGTCCGGCACCTCGAAGGCCAGCCGCTGCCCCTCGGCGGCCAGCGCCGCCTCCACCTCGGCCAAAGGCGTGCCCGCCGCCGCCACCAGCGTCAGCGCACCGGGCTCATACAGCCGGATGCCGCTGATCCCGCCGGTTTCCAGCACCGCGCCCGCAACCGCCCGCCCCCGCGTGCCGCCCCCGCGCACCGCCAAAGGCCCGGCCGCACCCCGGATGATCTCGCACAGCTCCGTTTCCGTCTCAGGCCGCATCGCCCATCTTCCCGTTGTCCAAATATCCTCGGGGGCGCCTGCGGGGCGCCACCGGTTCAAGCCCTGCAGGCGCCGGGGCAGACAGCCCCCGGCGCTTTCAGCCGGCACGACGGCTGGCCGTTACCTGCAACGGAAACACCTTCGCCGGGTTCAGCAGCCATTTCGGGTCGAAGACATCCTTCACCCGCAGCTGCGCCTCCAGATCGGCAGGGGCATATTGCACACCCATCAGGTCGCGCTTCTCGATCCCCACGCCATGTTCCCCGGTCAGGCAGCCGCCCACCTCGACGCAAAGCTTCAGGATGTCCGCCCCCAAAGCCTCGCATTTCTCCTGATCGCCCGGCAGGTTGGCATCATACAGGATCAGCGGATGCATGTTGCCATCCCCGGCATGAAACACATTGGCCACATCCAGCCCGTATTCCCGGCTCAGCTCGCCAATCCGGCGCAGCACATGCGGCAGGCTCGATACCGGGATCGTGCCATCCAGACACATGTAATCGTTGATCTGGCCCATCGCCCCGAAGGCCGATTTGCGGCCCAGCCAGATGCGTTTCGCCTGTGCCTCATCCGCCGCCTCGCGGATTTCCACCGGATTGTGGCGCCGCGCGATATCGGTAATCAGGCGCAGCTGGTGGCGGATCTCTTCCTCCGCCCCCTCCACCTCGATGATAAGCAGCGCCTCGCAATCCGGGTAGCCGGCCTTGGCAAAGGCCTCGCAGGCCTTGATGCAGGGGCCATCCATGAATTCGATCGCCACCGGCAGCACACCCGCCTTGATGATATCCGACACGCAGGCCCCCGCCACCTCGGACGACTCGAACCCGATCAGCACCGGCCGCGCACCTTCGGGTTTCGGCAGGATGCGCAGCGTGGCTTCCGTCACCACGCCCAGCTGGCCTTCCGATCCGCAGATCACGCCCAGCAGATCCAGCCCGCCCGCATCCATGTACGGCCCGCCGATCTCCATCACCGTGCCATCCATCATCACCAGCGTCACGCCCAGCAGGTTGTTGGTCGTCACCCCGTATTTCAGGCAATGCGCCCCGCCGGAATTCATCGCGATATTGCCCGCAATCGCGCAGGCCAGCTGGCTGGACGGATCGGGGGCATAAAAGAACCCGTCCCCCTCCACCGCACCCGTCACCGCCAGATTGGTGCGCCCGGCCTGCACGCGGATATAGCGGTCGGCATAATTCACCTCCAGCACGTCATTCATGCGGGCCACGCCCAGAATCACGCAATCCGCCGTCGGCAGCGCCCCACCCGCCAGCGATGTGCCCGCCCCGCGTGGCACCACCGGCACACCCTCGGCCAGACACAGCCGCAGAACCGCCGCCACCTCTGCCGTCGTGCGCGGCAGAACCGCCACCAGCGNNAGCGCGTCACATTCATAGGCGCGCACTTCGTTTTCATCATGAATCACCGCATCCTGCGGCAAGACCTCCAGCAGGCGGTCCACGATCCGCGCCTTGCGCGACAGGATCGAAAGGCTGGGGGCTGGCATATCCATGGCGCGCTCCGGTTTTATTGGTAAAGTATTATAACCAATTTACAGATTTGGCAAGCCATCATGAACGGGCTAGACAGGGCTATGGACCCGATCGCGATGTTGCACCTGTTTTCCCCCGCCGATCTTGCCGCCATGGGCTATACCCTGGCCGGTACGGCCCTGTTGCAGCATGTGATCGAAAAGACCGATTTCCGCCGTCCCTCGGTTTCCGCCATCATGGTGCATTACCGGCGCGACTGGATGCGCGAATTCGTCACCCGGCAGCCGCGCATCTTTGACGCCACCGTGCTGGATGGCCTGCGGCAGGGAATCACCTTCTACGCCTCCACCTGCCTGCTGGTGCTGGGCGGCGGGCTGGCGCTGCTGACGGATACCGCGCCCTTGCAGGGGCTGGCCTCCAGCTTTGACCTGCATCCCGATCCGGCGCTGCTGATGAAGGCCAAGATCCTGTTCATTCTGGCCTTCATCGTCAGCGCATTCCTGAAATTCGTCTGGTCACACCGGCTGTTCGGCTATTGCTCGGTCCTTATGGCTTCGGTGCCCAATGATCCCGAAAATCCCTATGCCTATGACCGCGCCGCCCGCGCGGCCGAGGTGAACATCACCGCCGCCCGCAATTACAACCGCGGCCTGCGCTCGGTCTATTATGCCATCGGTGCCCTGGGCTGGCTGCTCGGCCCTTGGGTGTTTATGGTGAGCATGACCTTCACCTTCACAACCCTGATCCGGCGCGAATTCGCATCGCAAAGCCGCGCGGCCATTGTCGCGCGGCTGCAAGAGGGCGAAAGTTCAGGCGCCCCGCCGTCCCATCCGCCCCTCGCGTAGCCAGGCTGCCACCGCCAGACCTGCCGCCATCAACAGCCAGGCCCCNNGCTGGCAGCAGCGCCGCGATGCGGATATCCTGCGTCAGATAGGCCTCGCGCGGGGTGATCCCGATCCAGCCGCGCCCCGCGGCCACCCGGCCCGCGCTGACGCTGCGCAGATCCGGCAACCCCTCCTCGATCCGCAGGATCCCGCCCCGCAGCGGCGCCACCACCGGCGCCAGCAGATCGCCCGAGGCGATGGTGCGTTCAAATTCCTTCGGCGCGGGCGGCCCCACCGCCACCACGGTTTCCAGATCACCCTGTTTCAGCCGATACAGGCCCACCAGCGGCGCCGGAACCTCGGCCTCGAACTGGCCCGGCCCCACCTGCGGCAGCGGCAGATTTTGCACCGTGCCATCGGGCAGCACCAGCTCCACCGGCCCCGGCGGGGTATCCGCCAGCGTGCGCCGGGTGATGGTGATCGCCGCCTCGCCCGGTTCGGCCACCAGCGTTTCCTCTTCCAGCTCCGGCTCTTTCAGCATCCAATGCGCCAGCCGCCGCAACAGCTCCAGCTGCGGCCCGCCGCCCTCATACCCCCGGCCCCAAAGCCAGGCATGATCCGAGGCCAGCACCGCCACCCGCCCCTCGCCCTCGCGGGCCAGCACCAGCAGCGGGCGCCCCTCGGCCCCTTCCATCACCACCTGCCCGGCGCCGCGCGCCGTGATCTCGATCTGGCGGAACCAGCGGCCCCAGCCGCCTTCGGGCGCCTGCGCATCNNCCGCCACAGGCTGTCAGCCGTGCCGAATTCCGGCCCCGCCGCCACCAGAACCGTGCCGCCCCGCGTGACGTAATCCCGCACATTCTCCAGATAGGCGGTGGGAAGGATGCCGCGCAGCCGATAGCGATCAAAGACAATCAGATCGAATTCATCAATCTTTTCAATGAACAGCTCACGGGTGGGAAAGGCGATCAGCGAAAGCTCATCCACCGGGATGCCATCCTGCTTTTCCGGCGGGCGCAGGATTGTGAAATGCACCAGATCCACGGACGCATCGGATTTCAGCAGATTGCGCCAGACCCTTTCGCCGGCATGGGGTTCGCCCGAAACCAGCAGCACGCGCAGCCGGTCGCGCACACCATTGATGGCCGTGACGCTGGCATTGTTGCGGTCTGTCAGCTCGCCCTCGGTCACCGTCACCTGAAACTGCAGGATATTCTGGCCACCATGCGGCAGCGTCACCGGCAGTTCCAGATCCTCGCCGACCGGCACCATGAAGGCCTGCGGTTCGCCACCATCCACCGCGATGGACAGTTCGGCCATGCCCGCCACACCCTCGGGCACCGCGCCCTCATCCTCGATCCGCAGGGTCAGCGTCACGGGTTCCCCGATGATGGCAAAGGCCGGGGCGTTCTTCACGATCAGGCGGCGGTCCCAATCGGCCTCGCGTCCGGTCAGCAGCACATGCAGCGGCGCGGGCATCTGCGGCGCCATGTCGATGTCATGCACCTGCCCGTCGGTAATCAGCACCGCCCCCGCCACCCGGGCGCGGGGTTCTTCGGCCAGCGCTTCGGCCAGGGCGGCCATCACCGGCGATCCGCCATCCTCCGGCGCGTCGCCCACCGTCACCACCCGCAATTCCGTATCGGGCAGCGCCGCCACCTCGGCCTGCAACGCCGCCAGTGCCTGCGCCGCCTGCGCCCCGCGATCCGAAACCGACTGGCTGGAGCTTTCGTCCACCACCGCAATCACGATATCCGACAGCGCCGCGCGGTCTTCCTCCTGCAGCGACGGATTGGCCAGCGCCGTCAGCAGCACCGCCAGCGATGCCGCCCTCAGCGGCCAGCCCGGCAGGCCGCGCCACAGCGCATAACCGGCAAACACCAGCGCCAGCGCCGCCAGCCCCGCAATGAACCCCCAGGGCAGATGCGGATCAAAGACGATGCTGCCGCTCATTGGCCCAGTTCCTTCATTGGCCCAGCCTTTCCAGAAGCGCGGGCACATGCACCTGATCGGATTTGTAATTCCCGGTCAGCACATGCATCACAAGGTTGATGCCAAAGCGATAGGCGATCTCGCGCTGACGCTCGCCCCCCGATCCGTTGCCCACCGGGAACATCGGCAACCCGCGATCATCCACCGCCCAGGCCGCAGCCCAGTCATTGCCGCCGATCACCACCGGGGTCACCCCGTCGTTCAGATTGCGGAACGGCATCCCCTCCGCCTGTTCGGCATCCGGCGGGGCGGCTTCCACCCAGATCGGCCGGGTATGGCGGCCCGGAAAATCCTGCAACAGATAGAAGGTCCGCGTCAGAACATGATCGTCAGGNNCTTCTGATAGGCCGCAACTGACGGGATCGGCTGATCCGCCGTGATCGGCCAGTAGAGGAAGGGAAAGAACGCCAGCTCGTCGCGCTCCAGATCCACCCCCATGGGCGCTGCCGGTTCCACCGTGGTGCGTTCATACAGCCGCTGGCCGATGCCGCGCAGGCCCGCCGCCGCCAGATCATCCACCCGCGCATCGCCCGTCATCACATGCGCCAGCCGCAGATCGCCGGTGGCCGCCTGCGCGAAATCATCCGCCTGCGCCCGTGCCTCGCCCGCCAGCGCCAGCGCCAGCAGCGGCACCACCAGCCGCGTGGCCAGCCGCCCCGACAGCCGCCCGGCAACCCAGAGTGCCGCCAGAATATCCGCCATCAGCAGCACCAGCCCCCCTGCCAGAAAGGCCCCTTTCAGCGCCTGTTCCTGCGGGCGCTCCAGCCCTTCAACCACGATCCG
>DOMY01000022.1 GCA_003509785.1 Gemmobacter sp. | reverse complement strand
CAGCAGGCCGTCGCCGCCCAGCGGCATGTGGTAGATGTACAGGCCCGCGCCGTACTTGGGCACGCCTTGCACGCCCATGAACAGCGCCCAGCGGAAGGCCCAGGCCGCTGCGGCCAGGCCCAGCCCCAGGGCCAGCGTGTAGCGCGGGCAGGCCATGCGCTGCCCACCCCGCACCAGGGCCCACAGCAAGGCGGCACCGGCCACGGCCGAGCCCAGCATGCTCAGGCGCCAGACCGGAAACTGCTGCCACAGCTGCAGCGCCGCCTGGAAGGAGCGGCCCTGGCCCAGCCAGCCGGCAACGGCCCAGACCGCCACCATGGCCAGCAGGCACAGCGCCAGCAGCGCCAGACAGGCGGGCAGCGCCAGCAGGCCAAGGGCCTGCGCCAGAAGGATGGCCCATCCGGCGAGGCTGGGCAGCACCGCCAGCAGATAGGGGCCAGGCCGCGCCATTCCGCCCAAGGCGGCGGCCATCCACCACAGCCCGCCCAGAAACGACAGGATCAGCGCGGCATAGAACAGCCCTGCCAGACCCGCCGCCTCAAGCCCCGCCATCCCCGGATCGGCCAGCGCCAGCGCAAGGCAAAGCATCTGCGGCAGCAGACCGGACAGGCCAAGCAGGCGGGCAAAGCGGGGCAGGGGCGCGGGCTGGATCATCGTCATCAGCCAAAGCTAGTGCGGGCGGGCAGGGCGGCAAGCCTTGGCACAAGGCGCGCGATCTGCCCGGCGTCAGGCCAGCAGCCGGGCCAGCTGTGCCGCCACATGGCGCAGGCCGGTATCCTTGGCCCGGCGGCGGTGCCAGGCCAGATGCAGGGTAAAGCCCGCAACCTCGATGGGCACCGGCAGGCTTGCCAGATCCGGCGCAACGGTCAGGATGCGCGAGGGCAGCATGGCGATCATGTCAGAGCCGCGCAGCAGATCGGGCACCATGCCGAAACTGGGCACCACCAGCCCGACGCGCCGCGCCAGCCCCAGACGGGCCAGCACGCCATCCAGCGGGCTGCGGCTATCGCCCCGGCCTGATACAAGGATATGGGGAAAGGCCAGCCAGCCCTGCAGATCGAACCCGGCCAGCGCCGGATGGCCGGGGCGCAGGGCGATCACATAATGTTCGGTCAGCAGCGCCTGCCGGTCAATCTCCGCATCCTCGGTCGGGAAGACCGAAATCGCCAGATCGGTGGTGCCTGCGACCAGCGCGCTGCGCGCGGCTTCGGCCCCGTGCCAGGGCTGGATCACCAGATCAAGGCCGGGGGCGGTGCTGCGCAGGGCGCGTTGCAGGGGGCCGATCACCAGCAGGGCGGGAAAATCGGCCATGGCGATGCGCAGGGTCTGGCGCAATTCGGCCAGTGGCGGCTCTGCCGGATCGACCAGATCGGTGACGCCGGCCAGCAGCGATTTTAGGGGGGCGCGCAAGGCCTCCGCCCGCGGGGTCAACCGCATGGTGCCGCGCCCGCGTTCCAGCAGATCATCGCGGAACAGATGCCGACAGCGTTGCAAGGCCGCCGAAGCCGCAGGCTGCGACAGGTTCAGCCGGTCTGCGGCGCGGCTGACATGCGCCTCGTCCAGCAGGGCGTCGAGGATCACCAGAAGGTTGAGGTCAAGCGCGCGTAAATTCATCCGCTCGATAATAGATCATATCTTCTATCAATTGGAATGATTTCTGCCGGAGCCGCATCCTTGCCGCATCGCAATGCAGGAGATGAAGATGACCCGCACCCTTGTGCTTTTGTTTCACCCCGATCTGCGCCGCTCGCGCGCCAATGCCGCTTTGGCGCGTGCGGCTGCCGCCCTGCCGGGTGTTTCGGTGATCGACATGCAGGCGGCCTGCCCGGACGGGCTGGATCTGTTCCGCGATGGCCCGGCCGAGGCGGCGCGGCTGCTGGCGGCAGACCGGATCGTGCTGCAGTTTCCGGTACAGTGGTATTCCACCCCGGCGCTGCTGAAGGCCTGGCAGGATGCCGTGCTGACGCGGATGTTCTATATCGCCTACGAGACCGAGGGGCGGCTGCTGGAGGGGCGGCCGCTGATGATTGCAGCCACGGCCGGCAATGTACCAGAGGCCTATCAGCCCGGCGGGCGCAACCTGTTTGCCATGGCCGATCTGTTGGCCCCATTGCGGGCCAGCGCCCATCGCTGCGGCCTGAGCTGGGCGCATCCCTTTGTGCTCTATCGCGCCGACAAGCTGCCCGCGGCAGAGCTGGATCAGGCGGCGGCCGATTATGCCGCCGGTCTGGCGCGGTGGATCGCCAGCCCGGACCGGAAGGTGCAGGGGGATGCCCCGGCCTGACCGGGGCATCGCCGGTCAGGGCTGGCTGCCTGCGGGGGCGGGCTTGCCTGCCTCGGCCAGCAGGGCGGCCAGCCGGAAGAAGCCATGCACCATCTTTGAAAACGGCATCAGCAGGAACAGCACCATGACCGTTGCCAGATGGATCGCCAGCAGCGGCGCCACCAGGGCGGTGCCGGTCACCGCGTAAAGCGCAAGCCCGGTCAGCGCCACCACGCCCAGCAGCGCCGCCATCAGCGTGATGGGCACCGCGGTGGAACCGCCGTCGGCCGCGGTTTCGGAAATCGACCACAGCACCACTTCGTCCAGGCGCGCGAAGGCCGGCATCACGCCGGCCCNNGCGCGGCCAGACCGAAGCAGCCCGCCACCATCATCAGCCCGCCGGGCACGCCCAGCAGCTTTGGCAGCGAAAACAGCGGATAGGGCGCTTCCCAGCCAAAGGCGTAATGCATCACCGTGCCGCTGGAGGTGGCGGCAAAGCACAGCAGGAAGCCATACATCATCAGCTGGTGAAATTGGCGGCGCCGGTCGGAATAGCGGTCTTCGCGTTCGAAGTTGCAGCCCTGACCATGGCCGCCCGACAGGTTCTTCATCCGGGCGGCACTGCCCAGGGCCTGCCGCAGATGCGCCAGCCGGATCCGGCCGCCGCCCACCTCGTGCCAGTAATCGCGCAGGGCCAGCGCGATCAGCACCAGCGGCGCCAGAAAGGCGGGCACGAAAATCGCCACCAGCGTATTATGCGCCAGATAGGCATAGAAGCCTGCGCCCGATTCAGGTTTCAGCGCCGACAGCGCCCAGAAGAACCCGGCCAGCGCGACGACGGCCAGCCCCGCCATGGCAACGCCGTGGTTCTGGAACAGCCGGGCCAGACGCTGCGGGCGGATCAGCCGCTCCCAGCTGTCCACCCGCACCTCGGCCAGGGCGGCGGGGATGTTCAGCGCAAATTCATGCGGTTCGGTATACTGGCAGGAGTAATAGCAGCCCCGGCAGTTGTGGCACAGATTGGCCAGCTGTGTCAGATCGCCATCCGCAAAGGATTTTTGCCGCGTCATGGCGGGAAAGACGGCGCAGAACCCTTCGCAATAGCGGCAGGCGTTGCAGATTTCGATCTGGCGCCGGGCTTCGGTGAACAGATCAGGGGGGGCGAGGTCAAGCGACATGGGCGGCGGCCTCCTTGCCGGCGATGCGTCCGAAAACGGTGCCAATGGTCATTCCGAAGCCTGCGAGATAGCCTTGGCCAAGGATCGACCCTGCCATGATCTCGCCCGCCGCCCAGAGGTTGCGGATCGGGCCATCCTGCGTATGGACCTGCGCCTGGCTGTCCACCTTCAGGCCCAGATAGGTAAAGGTCACACCGGGGCGCAGCTGATAGCCATAGAAGGGCGGCTGATCCAGCGGGCGGGCCCAGTTGGTCTTGGCGATTTCCAGCCCTTCGGTCGCCAGCCCGTCCAGTTCGGTGGGGTGGAACGGGCCGGGGCGGCAGGCGGCGTTGAACCCGTCGACCGTGGCGCGCAGGGCGGCCGGGTCCAGCCCCATCTTCACCGCCAGATCCTCGATCGTGGCGGCGGTGACGGGCGGGAAGACCGAAGGCATGAACAGATCCATGGATTTGGAATCAATCAGCGCATAACCCACCTGATCGGGCTGCGCGGCCACAAGGCGGCCCCAGATCGCATAGCGTTTGGGCCAGACATCCTCGCCTTCGTTGTAGAACCTCTGGCCATCGCGGTTCACCACGATGGAAAAGGGCACGCAATCCAGCCGGGTGACGATGCCGCCATCATATTTGGGCGCGCGCCCGTCGATGGCCACGGCATGGCATTGCGTCGGATCGCCCACGCTGTCGGCGCCCTGATCCAGCAGATCCTTCAGCACGACACCGCGGTTATAGGGGGTGCCCCGGATCAGGAAATTGCGCGCCGAAGGCCCCCAGGCGCGGGCCAGCCAATCCAGATCGGCCTGAAACCCGCCCGAGGCCAGCACGAAGGCACGGGCCTGCACGGTGACGGGGCGCCCGGCAATCTCGGCCTCCAGATGGGTGATGTGATCGCCGTCGCGATGCACATGCTGCACCTGCGCCTCATAGGCGATCTTCACGCCCAGATCGGTGGCCGCATTGTAATAGGCATTCACCAGCGCCTTGCCGCCACCCAGAAAGAAGGCATTGGTCCGCGACAGGCTGAGCGTGCCTGAAAGCGACGGCTGAAAGCACACGCCATGCGCCTGCATCCAGGGCAGACATTCTTCGGAACTGCGGATCGCCATCCGGGCCAGCCCCTCATCGGTCTTGCCCTTGGTCACCAGCATCAGGTCGTGAAAATATTCTTCTTCCTCATAGCTGCCGGTCAGCACCGACAGGGGGCCGCGGTGCATGCAGCGAAAGTTGCGGGTGTGGCGCGAATTGCCGCCGCGATAGGGTTTGGGCGCACCTTCCAGGATCAGAACGCGGGCGCCGGTTTCGGCGGCGGTGATCGCGGCGCAAAGCGCGGCATTGCCGCCGCCCACCACCGCGATGTCAAAAACCTCGGGCCAATCTTTCATGCCTCGTCCTCCATCGGGATTTCACGGCCCCGCATCCCGCGGATGCGCACCGACAGCGCCGCCTCCACATGGGCGCGCATGGCAATTTCGGCGGCGCTGCCATCGCGGGCCTGCAAGGCCTGCAACACCGCCGCATGTTCGGCCACCGCATCCACCGCGCGGGTGGGATCGGTCAGGGTGCTGGGCCCCAGGATCAGCAGGGTCTTTTGCAGCGCGCTGACGGATTTCACCAGAAAGCGGTTGCGCGCGGCATCCAGCAAGGTGCGGTGAAACTGCCGGTTCAGCTCTTGCGCGGGGGCGCCTGCGGGGGCGCTGGCCAGTTCGGCGTTCAGCGCCGCCAGCTCTGACAGCTCCACCTCCGAGGCGGCGCGGGCGGCCAGCCGGGCGGCGGTGCCTTCCAGCACGGCGCGCATTTCATAAAGCTCGATCACCTCGGCGTAATCCAGGCTGCGCACGGTCGCGCCCTGCCGGGGCAGGTGGATCACCAGGCCATCGGCCTCCAGCTGGCGGATCGCCTCGCGCACGGGCGTGCGGCTGATCCCCAGGCGTTCGGCCAGTTCGGTTTCGCGCAGGCGGGTGCCGGGCGGCAAGCTGCCCGCGCGGATGTCTTCCAGAAGGCGGCGGTAGGCACCCTGACCCTGGGGGCCATCACTGTCATCGGCCATGAAACGACTCGCTTGCTGTTTGTGTGTCCGGATGTATACGGTTGGATACAATATTTGACAAGGGAGCTGTGCAATGCCGTCGCATCCGATTTCCAGAGGGCTTACGCTGGCGCTTGCGCTGGCCGGGGCAGGGGGGTTCTGGCTCATGGGGCTGCCCTTGCCCTTTCTGTTCGGGCCGATGGCGGCCTGTCTGCTGGCGGCGCTGGCCGGGGCGCCGCTGAAAGGCGCGGGCGAGGTTTCGACCGCCGCGCGCACCATTCTGGGGGTGGCGGTCGGCGCCTCGATCACGCCCGAGGTGGTGCACCGCTTGCCGCAGATGGCCGGCAGCGTGGCGCTGGTGCCGCTGTATGTGGCGATCATCGGGCTGGTGGGGGTGCCGTTCTTCCGCAGGCTGGGGTTTGACCGGCCGACGGCCTGGTATGCCGCCATGCCCGGTGGCTTGCAGGATATGGTGGCCTTCGGGCAGGAGGCGGGCGCCGATGTGCGGGCGCTGGCGCTGATCCATGTGACGCGGGTGCTGGTGATCGTGACGGCGGCACCGCTGATCCTGACCGGGCTTTACGGCGCCACGCTGACCGGGGCCATCGGCGCCCCGCTGCGCGATCTGCCCGCGGCAGAGCTGGCGCTGATGGCGGCGGCGGCGCTGATCGGCTGGAAAGGCGGCGCGGCCATCGGGCTGTTCGGCGCCTCGATCCTGGGGCCGATGATCCTGACGGCGGCGCTGTCGCTGGCGGGGNNCAGCCGCCCGCCGGCCGAGGCGATCGTCTTCGCGCAGCTGTTCATCGGCCTGGGCATCGGGGTGCAATATGTCGGCGTCACGCTGCGCGAATTGCGGCAGTTCGTGGCGGCGGGGCTGGCCTATGTGGCGATTCTGGCTGTGCTGGCCGCGCTGTTCACCGAGGCGGTGACGCTGACCGGCCTTGCCGCCCCGGTGGAAGGCTTTCTGGCCTTCGCCCCCGGCGGGCAGGCCGAAATGACCGTGCTGGCGCTGGTGGCGGGGGCCGATCTGGGCTTTGTGATCCTGCATCACCTGACGCGGATCGTGGTTGTCATTCTGGGGGCGCCGGTGGCGGCACGGCTGGCCGGGCTGCGACGGCCCCGGGATTGACCAGATGCTGTGGCCGGCCTGCGGCAAAGGCATTCACCTGATCGTAGATATCGCGGAACTGCAGGTCGAATTCGTCTTCGGTGACAAAGCCGATATGCGGGGTGGCGATCACGCGGGGATGTGACAGCAGCGGATCGGCAGGATCGGTGACGGGTTCGGCGTCGAACACATCCAGCGCCGCCAGACCGGGGCGCCCGGCCTGCAGCGCCGCCAGCAGCGCGCCGGGGGCGATCAGCCCGGCGCGGGCGGTGTTGACCAGAACCGCGCGCGGCCCCATCTGCGCCAGATCCGCCGCGGTGATGATACCCGTGGTTTCCGGCGTCAGCCGCAGATGCAGGCTGATGACATCGCATTGCGCAAAGAACGCCGCCCGGCTTTCGGCCACCGTTTCGCCCGCCGCCTGCGCCCGGGCCCGGCCGGCATCAGACCCCCACCAGATCACCCGGCAGCCAAAGGCCCGGGCATAGCGCGCCACCAGCCCGCCGATCCGGCCATAACCATAAAGCCCGATGCTGCGCCCCGCCAGCGTCCGCCCGACACCCGCCTGCCAGTGCCCGGCGCGGGCACTGGCCATCTGCCCCGGCAGATCGCGCATCGCGGCCAGGATCAGCGCCCAGGTCAGCTCGGCTGCGGCATGGTTGGGGGCTTCGGCGGGCTTGTACGAACAGAAGGCCACCCCCCGCGCCGTGCAGGCCGCCACATCGACATGCGGCCAGGCCCCGCGCCCCGAAATCAGCCGCAGCCCGGGCAGGGCCGCCAGCAGATCATCGGTGATGCGCGTGCGTTCGCGGAACAGGCAAAGCGCCTCTGCCCCCTGCAGGCGGCGGGCCAGTTCCGGCCCCTCGGCGTGATCGGTCCAGATGGTGACGTCATGGCCCGCCATGCGGGCAAAGCCCGGCAGGCCACGCAGGGTATCGGACCAGTCATCAAGGATATGAACCCTCACTTTCCGGCCCAGATCGTATCGGGCACCAGAACCTNNCCCGCCGATTTCAGGGCAAATCCGTCCGGCCCGGTTTCATAATCCACCGTCACGTCGATCACCCCGCCCGGATGTTCGATCAGCACCAGCGCCGGGCTGCCTTCGGGTGCGGTGAACAGGCCCTCGGCCACCGTGCCCGGCGTCAGCACGCAAGAGGCCAGACATTGCGCCCCGGTGACGGCCATGGTGGGATGGCAGCTCCAGGGCATGAAATACCGCGCCGTGATGGTGCCGCCCGCGCGGGGTTCGGCCAGCAGGGCAAATTTCGGCGTCACCGATCTGGCCACATCGCCCATGCCCATGCGGCGCCCGGCCTCCTGCCGGATCGGCTCCATCCGGGCATAGAAGGCGCGGTCGGCATCCAGCGCCTCGGCGGTTTCATGGCCGGTCAGCCCGAAATCGGCGGCGCGGGCGATGCAGATGGGCATGGCCACATCCATGCAGGTGACCTCGATGCCGTCGATCACATCGCGCAGGGCGCCGGTCGGCAGCAGCGCCCCGGTGGCAGAACCCACAACATCCATGAAGTTCAGATAGATCGGCGCGGCACTGCCCGGCACGCCGTCAATCGCCGCCGCGCCGCCATATTCCACCCGGCCGCCCGGCGTCTGCACCACCGCCTCGACCCGCGCCTCGGTATTGACCGAGCGGATGCGGATCCGCGTCACATCGCCCTGTGGCGCGATCAGCCCCATTTCCACCGCCGCCGGGCCGACGCCCGACAGGATATTGCCGCAGGTCGGTTTGAAATCCACCTGCCCGTCCTCGACGCTGACCTGGGCGAAGAAATAGTCGATGTCGCAATCATTGGTCTGCGACCGCGACAGCATGGCCACCTTGGTGGTGACGGCCGCCCCGCCGCCGATGCCGTCGATGTTCAGCTTGTGCCCCGAACCCAGCACGGCGACCAGCACGCGCGCCAGCGTTTCGCGGTCTTCCGGCAGATCCTCGCGCCGGAAATACGGCCCGCGCGAGGTGCCGCCACGCATGAAATGAAAGGGAATGGCGGTTTGTGCCATGTCTGTCGTTCCTTGATATGCGAGGGAAAAAGGCCCGCCAGAGCGGCGGGNNTCGGGGAAATTGAGCGACAGCGCCCAGGCCGCCCCGACAATGCCGCCCACCGCCCAGGCGGTCATGTGCAGGGTCTTGGCCCAGGTGGCCCCGACCCGCAGCCGCATGAAGCTGACAAAGAAGATCCCCACCGCCAGCACGAAGCCCAGCAGGGCCGCCAGCACGACAAGCGCCGTGATCCAGAACATGCCGTTGAAGGCGCTGCCCATCGGCGGCTGGCCATCGGCCGACAGCTGACGCTCGGCATCGTAAAGCACGGTCGCGCCATAATTCGCGGTCAGCAGCTGCCAGATCAGCAGGGCGCCCACGGCCAGGCCGATCGCCGTCATCAGGCCGGGGAAGATGCCGCCCAGGAAGCTTTGCCCGAAGGCATCGGCCAGACCCACGGCCAGCGCGATGGTCACCACGGCGGCAAAGGCGATCTGCGGCAGGCGGTCGGCGCGGCTCACGGCGCCGGGGGCCGCACCGGGGGCAGCACTGGCGCCCAGATCGGCGCTGTCATCGACGCGGTTGCGCAGCCCGAAATAGACCGAGACCACGATGATGGCGGTGATGATCAGCACGCCCGGCTTGGTCAGAAACTCCCAGCCGTTGAACTGCACGGCCTGATACAGATAGGTTTCCGCCTGCGGTGCCAGAACAAAGCCGATCAGCAGCGCCGGGCGCGGCCATCCGAAGCGTTTCATGAAGACGCCGATGACGCCCAGGATCAGCAGCGCGATCAGATCCTGCACCGACCGGGTCGATTGGAAGGCCGCGAAGCTGACCATCACCATCATGAACGGCGCCATGTACTGGAACGGCACCTTGGTCAGCCCGGCAATCGGTTTGGCCAGCAGCGCACAGGCCCCCGCGCCGAAGATATTCGCCAGCGCCAGCGTCCAGATCATCGTATAGGTCAGGTGCAGATCGGTGGTCACCATCGACGGCCCCGGCTCGATCCCGATCAGCACCATGCAGCCCAGAAACACCGCCATGGCGCCCGATCCGGGGATGCCGAACAGCACGGTGGGCAGCATGGCCCCGCCGGTCATCGCGTTATTGGCACTTTCGGGCGCGATCACGCCGCGAATGTCGCCCTTGCCGAAGTTCGAGGTATCCTTGGTCGATTGCACGGCATGGCCATAGGCGATCCAGTCCACCACCGAGCCGCCCAGGCCCGGAATGACGCCGACGATGCAGCCCACGGTGGCGCAGCGCAGCGACAGAAACCAGTTGCGGCCCCAGTCGCGGATGCCCTGCGTCCAGCCCTTGCCCAGCGGCATTTCCCCCGCGATCGAGGTATTGGTGCGCAGCAGATCGACGATTTCGGGAATGGCAAAGATCCCCATGCCGATCACCACCAGCGGGATGCCGTCGTAAAGATAGAAGACATCGAACACCAACCGGAATTCGCCAGTGGCAGGCGCCGCCCCNNAGCAGGCCGTCATGCCCTTGACCAGGCTGCGCCCGGCCAGAACCGCCACCATCGACAGGCCCAGAACCGCCAGCATGAACAGCTCGGCCGATCCGAAGGCCAGGATGATGGGCCGCGCGATGAAGATGAAGCCGGTCAGCACGAAGGCGCCGAACACCCCGCCGAACATCGACGAAAAGAACGCGGTCGACAGCGCCCGCGCCGCCTCGCCCTTCTTGGCCAGCGGAAAGCCGTCCAGAACGGTGGCCTGGCTGGACGATCCGCCGGGGATCCCCAGCAGGATCGACGAAAAGGTATCGCCGGTGGGCATGATCGCCAGAAGGCCGATCAGCATGGCCAGCGCCGAAACCTCGTCCATGCCATAGATGAAGGGGATCAGCAGCGACAGCCCGGCAATGCCCCCCAGCGCGGGCAGCACGCCGATCACAAGCCCGACGAAGATGCCCAGCATCATGTAGCTGAGGTGCTGGATGCTGAGCAGATCTGCCAAAGCAGAAAATAGGGTATCGACCACGGTGGTCACTCCCGTGTTGGCCGCGTCACGCGCGACAGTTCAGATTGTGGGAAAACGGAAAGGCGGCAGGCGCCGGGGGGCGCCCGCCGCGGGCGGGATCAGTCCTCGCCCAGTTTCACGCCATATTCGGCCGCCAGCATGGTGCCGACCTGGGCGCGCAGTTCGGGGGCAATGGTGGTGCCCTTTTCGTACAGGGCCTGGGCCAGCGGCCCGGTGACCTGATCATAGCTGCCCAGAACCGCATCGGCGCTGGCCTGATAATCCGGGTCGGCCTTCATGTCCTCGAAGGCCTTCTGATAGGCCGCGGTGATGTCTGCCGGGGTATCCTTGGGCAGGAACACCATCTTCTGCGCCGGGAAACCTGCGGTGAAGAAGGCGAAATAGGCATCATATTCCGGGCCGGACGGCGGGCTGCCGGTCAGCGTCTGATAGGCCTCGGGGAAAGAGGGCAGATCGGGGAAGGTGGGGTCGCGCACCACATTTCCGGCCTCGTCCAGCACGCCCCAGCTGAACAGCGGCACGGCCTGACCGGCCTCGACCAGCGGCTGCACGTTCTTCAGATAGCCCGAGGAGGTCTGGTAATCGATGTTCACCTCGCCGCGTTCAAAGGCCAGACGGCCATCGCCGCGCCCCTTGAACCCGAAGACATGCTGCACGTTGAAGCCCATCAGGCGAAAGCCCAGCAGCGGCACCAGATCCAGCGAAGTCGCGCCCTGGCTGGCATAGACCAGCTCTTTGTCCTTCAGCATCCCGATATCTTCGGGCGCCTTCAGCCCCAGCGCCGGGGTGGTATAGACCACGCCGCCCGTGGGGCCGGCCATCACGACCTGCCAATCCTTGTAATCATAGCGCACGCGCGGATCGCCCAGCAGATAGGGAAACTGCGTCGAGCCCGAGGTGCCCAGGATCATCAGCCCGTCCGGCTCTGCCCTTGTGGCAAAGACGTTGGTGCCCTTGGTCGATCCGCCGCCGGGTTCGTTCACCACGATCACCACCGGATTGCCTGGCAGGTATTTCGACAGCAGCGGCGCGTTGAAACGGGCCCAGGTATCCGATCCGCCACCGGGGGCGAAGGGGATGATCCATTCGATGGTCTTGCCGGAAAAATCCGCCTCGGCGGCCGCAGGCCCGGCCAGACCCAGCGCCATGGCACTGGCCAGCAGACCCAGCGTGACCCGGCGGGTGATGTTGAATTCTGTCGTCATGTGATCCTCCCAAGATCGGTCTATCACGTTCCGGACCTGTTGCATGATCCGTGCATGTTTACCGCCGCGCTTGATTTCCTCCCCCAAGCCCGGCTTGATCGCAGGCTTACGGTCTGTAGCTGTCTAAAACCTGTCCAGTCTGAAAAAGGCGCTTTTCCATGCGTGTCATCCTTGTCGAAGATAATCTGAGCCTGGCGGCCGGCATCAAGAATGCCCTGAAAGATCAAGGCCATGCGGTAGATCATCTGGAGGATGGCGCCGATGGGGACATGTTTCTGGCGCAGGAAACCTGCGATGTCGCCATCGTCGACGTAAACCTGCCCAGGATGTCGGGGCTGGAAATCGTTCGCCGTATGCGGGTGCGCGGCACCACCACGCCGGTGCTGATTCTGACCGCGAGGGGCAAGACATCCGAACGGGTCGAGGGGCTGGATGCCGGGGCGGATGACTATCTGGTGAAGCCCTTCGAGATGGAGGAACTCTTCGCCCGGCTGCGCGCCCTGTCGCGCCGCCGTCCGCAGGTGGCCCCCCCGCGCGAAACGATCGGGGCGCTGGTCTATGACCGCGAACAGCGGCAGGTGTTCAAGGCGGGCGAACCGATCGACCTGCCCCGGCGCGAACTTGCGCTGTTCGTGCTGCTGCTGGAACAGCGCGGCCGGCTGCTGGACAAGGACCGCATCGCCGATCACCTTTATGGCTCGGGCGCGGCGGTTGAATCCAATGCGATAGAGCTGCTGATTTCGCGGCTGCGCCGCAAGATCGACGGGGCGGATGTGACGATCCGCACGGCCCGCGGGCTGGGCTACATGCTGGATGATGCGTGATGCAGCGCCTGTCCCTGCGGGCGCGGCTGTTTCTGCTGCTGATCCTGCCGCTGATCGTGGTGGCGACGGCGGCCTCGGTCGCGCGGTATTACGACGCCGCCAAACTCTCGCGCGAGCTGTATGACAACACGCTGCTGGCGGTGGCGCTGACGATTTCGCGCGATGTGGTGATTTCCGAAGGCGATGTGCTGACCGAACAGCTGCTGGAAGATCTGACCCGCGCGCTTGGCGATCCGGTCTATTACCGCATCACCGGGCCGGGCGGCAGCTTTGTCACCGGCTATTCCGATCCGCCCGCCCCGCCCCCCCGGTTGGAGATCACCCGTGGCGAGCCGGTGTTCTTCGACAGCGTTTCGCTGGGTCGGCCGGTGCGGTCTGTCACCCT